>NZ_JAFIBW010000001.1:2722500-3075000 GCF_017833295.1 Methylobacterium sp. PvR107 | reverse complement strand
GCGGTTCCGGAGGGGGGATCCCGGCGCGCGGCAGGGTGTGGGTCAATGGGGTTTGGCTTGACCCGCCGACGACCAGCCGTGCGCCTGGACCGCCTTGATGAGCTTGCCCTGCATGTCGGGCGCTACCGCCTGCATCCACTGCTGCATGCCGGCAAGCTGGATCTGGGCAAGCTGCGGCTGGGCCGCCGCGAGGCGCTTGCCGGCCGGCGTAGCGTAGAACGTGGCGATGGCCTGCAGGTCGTCCTTGCCGAGCACCGTGGCGAAGCCGCGGGCCTGGATGTCGAGCAATTCGTCGTAATGCGCCGACAGGGTCGGCATCACGACCTCCTGCACCAGCACCTGGGCCTTCTCGGGCTCCTTGATACCGATCTGCTGCATCATGCCGACCATGGGCGCGGCCATCGAGCTGAGCGTCGCAGCGCGGTCGCCCTGCATCTGGGCGACCGTCTCTCGGGCGACCTTCAGCAAGGCCGGATCCGGCGCCGCGGCGGGCGCGGGCTTCGGCGCAGGCTGCGCGATCGCGGCGCAGGGCAGCGCAGCGCCGAGACACAGGCCGACAAGACCGGGTAAAAAGCGCATGATCCCTCCCGTCCAAAGCCCGGCGCCATCCGGCGCTTCGAGGCCGAATAGGACTGCTATCACAGCTTTGAATGGAATCGATGACAGCTCAGGATTGAGCCACGCCGTTCGACGAGAGGATCGAAGCGGTGGTAGAAAGGGGATGACCGCGCGGGACGCGGGCCTTGCTGTCATCCTATCGGCGTCCGGTGAGGGCGGTCGGGTGAGCGCGCGAAGGCAGCCTCGCTGACCGGTCCGGGCGGACCGGGTGTCCGGCCGCTGCGGCGAACGCGGGGCCGTTGGCGAGACCGGCGGGAGATCGTTATGCGAACCCAGGCGATACAGATCGCAAAGGCGTCCGTTCCTGCCCGGAGCGGGCCGCGATCCGCGCGTCCGGCCCTCGCTGTGATGACCGCCTGCGCCGTCTTGGTCGGCTGCGCCGCGGCATTGCGGAGCCCGTCCGCAACCGTCGATCCGGACCTCGTCCGGGTGATCCGCTTCATGGCGCTGATCAAGGGCGGTTTCGCGCTCGCGGCCTTCGCCGCCTGCTTCTGGCGCTTGGCGCGGCCTGCAGCCCTGTGGCGAATGCCGGTCTACGTCGCCGGACCGCCTTTCATGGCGGCCGGCGCCATCGGCTTGTGGTCGCTGCACGATCTCGGGCTGGCGGCCCTGGGCCTCCATCTCGGCCTGTTCGCGGTGCTCGCGGCGGCCCTCACCGATCCGGCCTTTCTGCCCGACCCGTCGCGCCGCCGCTCGTCCGGCCCAGCGCTGTGATCAACGCGGTTGAACCCGCTGCTCGGCGCGCGTAGACGCGCCGGCTCGGATCGTGGAAGCAGGAGCCCGGATGGGTGAAGATGTGGCCTCACTCCTCCTCGTCCTCGCCACAGAGAATACCGAGCTGCGTCAGCAGCTCGCGGCCGCCCAGGACATGCTGATGGAGACGGCGATCGACGCCGGGCACCTGCATGCGCGCCTCGAGGCCGTGCAGGCCGAATGCAAGGCGTGGCGGGCGGAAGCGGAACGCCACGCAGCCAGTCACGCGGGCGCCCCGAGAGAGCGCCACGCCGGCCGATACCGGCCGTGACATCGTCAGGGAGCGCGGGCGGGATCCGCCGAGCGTCGCCGGTAGCGCCCCTCCGCAGAGACGCCGAGACGTCTCCCCGTCCGGGAGAAGGTCAGCCGAGCGCCCAGAGCAACGGCAGCGCGCTGGCCAGGAACACGATTGAGGAGACGAGCACGGCAACCTCTTCGCGGTGCCGGCGGACGAAAGCGTGATGGAGAGCGAGCATGGCCATCGGATCGCGGATGATCTGATCAGCCTCGCGCCCAAACCTTGATCATTCAGGGGCAGGTACCGTCATCCACAGGCGGTAGCCGGGCCCTGTCGCAGCGCTGCCACAACGCCGCTCCGCACGGGCCCGCGAGGCCCTCCGGCGTTCAGCCGCCACGCCCGGCCCCGCGCATCGGCGACCCCGGGAACGTGCTCAGCGGGACCTATCGCGCGGCCGGCATCTTCCGGCCGGTCCGCGGACGGCGGTCGCGCCCGGTCGGCGTCGGTCCGCGGGCTGCCCCTTCGGGCGATGCGGCGCTCCGCGCGGCGGCCGCCTCTTGGCTGCCGGCCTCCGGGCGGGCGACACCCTGTGCCCGCGCCTGCGCCACCAGCCACTCGCCGAGTTCGAGGGCCGCTTCCGGCGCGAGGTCGACGGCCACGCCTGCGCCATGGGTTCGCGACCGCAGGCCGATGCCGGCGGATGTCGAGACGGCGCGCACGGTGCTCCCGACGCGACCGGTGATCTCCAGAATGCTGTCAGCCATTACGGAAGGCTAGCGAGGCCGTTCCAGCCTGTCCATTCCCGCCCGTCGACGCGCGTTCCCCGCCCGCGGTGGGCGACCCCGCCCGACGGGGAGGCGCGGTCAAGCGCGACCGCGTCGGGGGGCGCATGCTCCGCGCCCATAGCTGCGGCGAAGCCTTCGCCCGAACTTCCCGGTAAGGCGGTCGGCCCGCACCCGCCGCTCCCTCCGACGGTGACCGGTCCGTCGCGTCAGGATGCCGAGACACCGATCATGAACAAGCTCATCGCCTTCACGTTGGCCGCGACCGTGTGTGCGGGGCCCGCCTTCGCGCAGGCCGATCGGCCGGGCCAGGAGTGCGGCCAGGATCCCGAGACGACGGGTTCGCTGACCGTCGACCCGCGCAGCCTGCTTCTGCCGGGCGAGCGGCCGGACAGGGTCAAGGTCACCCCTCCCGAGGATAGCTGGCAGGAGGAGGCGCGGGAGGAGGCCGAGCGGCACAGACGCGATCTTCTGGCCTGCGGGGTGGACTGAGCTCCGGCGGCGGGCGCACCGGGTGCGGCGGCTCAACCGCTGGTCCGAACGAGGCGCCGCCGTCCCGAGGCCGGACTGGTTCGCCGGTCGCCTCCCGAGGCAACACCCGCGTGCCCGGCGATAGGCTCGGCTCCACCACGGAACCATCCTGGAGAGGATCCGACCGACGGCGCAGATGCGGAACTGTATCGCTTCAGATGATGCGCCGGGTCTGCAGTCGATCGCGGACGTGCCTCAGTCGGTCGCGTACCGTGCTCAGATGCGGCGCGGCGGTGCCGTTTCCTGACCTTCCGATCCGCGCGCCAGTGCGCAAGTGATCGGTAAGCACGGTGACGAATTCTCGGCCCGTTCGGGGAACCTGGGTCCGGATGCTGATCGGGCCCGGGGCACAAATTTAACGCTGGCGCCCGTTTCTGATCCCGAGGGGATGTGGGCATGCCAGCTGTCGGAAGGTTCAGGGTCTGCGAGCCGGGCCAGACCCCGCTCGGGGAGGTCCTGGCCGAGGTGAGGCTTCTGCCGTCGGTGCTCGCCACGATGCTGCGCAGCCTGATCGAGGCGTGGCCGCAGCAGATCTACACGCAGCCGCTGGTGACCACCCGCTTCCTCGGGCGGCGGACCACCTACGTGTGCAGCCCCGGCCAGATCCGCAGCCTGATGGTCGATCAGGCCGACGCCCTGGAGCGCGAGCCGTTCATGCTGCGCGCCCTCGCGCCGGCGCTCGGGGCCGGCGTCCTCACCGCGGACGGTCCACACTGGCGGGGGCAGCGCAGGACCGCGGTCCCGATGTTCCGACCGGATCGCGTGCACAGCTTCGTGCCGGCCATGGCCCGGGCGGCCGGGGCGACCCGGACGCGCTGGCATACCGAGATTCCCCCCGATGGGACCCGGGACATCCTGCGCGAGATGATGCGCACCACCTTCGACGTGATCGTCGCCACGATGGTGTCGGGCGACGATCGGCTGGAGGTTGAGCCGTTCGGCCGCGCGATGGACGCGTATCTCGGCCAGACCAGCTGGAAGATCGCCCTTGAGATGCTGCATGCACCGGCCTGGACCCCGCATCCTGGCGCGCGGGCAGGGGCAGCGGCGGCCCGCTACCTGCGCGCCGAGGTCGGCCGGACGATCGCGCGCCGCCGCGCCCGGGCCGAGCCCGGGGCCGACCTTCTCGGCCTCCTGCTGGAGGCACGGGATCCGGAGACCGGCCAACCCCTCACCGACGCGAGCCTCATCGACAACCTCCTGACCTTCGTCGCCGCCGGCCACGAGACCACGGCCCTGGCGCTGGCCTGGACGTTCCGGGTCCTGGCCGAGCACCCGGAGGTCGAGCGGCGCGTCCTTGCCGAGATGGCGGCCCGTGACGCGGACCTGGCCGCCGATCCCGGAGCCGCGGACCGGCTCCCCTACACCCGCCAGGTCCTCCTCGAGGTGATGCGCCTGTATCCGCCGGCCCCGCTGATCGTGCGGCGGGCGAAGGCTCCCGTCCGGCTCGGAGACACGACGGTGCCGGCCGGGCAGTCGATCCACGTCCCCGTCTACGCCCTGCACCGGCACGCGCTGCTCTGGGACAGGCCGGCGCTGTTCGATCCGGACCGCTTCGCGCCCGACCGGGCCGCGGCGCGCGACCGCTACGCCTACCTGCCGTTCGGGGCCGGCCCGCGGGTGTGCATCGGCATGAGCCTCGCCCTGACGGAATGCCTCGTCATCCTGGCGACGCTGCTCCCCGCCTTCCGCTTCGTGCCCGAGGCGGCCGAGATGCCGCGGGCCCAGTTCCGCGTAACGCTGAGGCCCGAGGGCGGCCTGCGGATGAGGGTCGTGCCGCGCCATGTCCATTGAACGCGCGCCCGGGCCAAAGCGGTCGGCCGAAACCTCACAGGCGGCCGGACCGGCCGCGCCGGGCAATGCGGCCGGATCCCTGATCGACCGCGTCCGCCGCCTCGACGCCGTCGCGGCCCTGCCGAGACGCTACCGGCTGCAGGTCCGCGCCGGCCTCCTCGAGGAGACGCTGAAGCTCGCCACCTACTCGGCCGTCACGCACCTGATCATCGCGGCCGCCGTCGCCTACTTCTTCTGGACCTCGGCGCCGCAGGCCTACCTCCTCGGCCTGCTCGCCTGGGTTGCCGTGGTGATCGTCGCGGCGACCTATCTGACGTGGCGCTACCTGCGCACCTACGCCAGCGCCGTCTCGCCGGCCGGGGTCCGTTGGGGCTGCCGGATCTCCGGCGGGCTGGCCCTCGCCCTGGGCCTGGCCTGGGCGACCATGCCGGTGGTGCTGTTCGCTCCGGCCGACGGCGACCAGCGGCTGATCATCGTCGCCACCGTGGCGGGCCTGATCTCGGACGCCTACGTGGTCGGCCCGCTCCTGTCGGTCTCGTACCTGTTCGCGATCCCGGTCATCCTCGGCAGCTTCGTCGGGCTGGCGCGGTGCGGGGAGCCGGTCGCGCTCAGCATCGGCTTCCTGCTCGTCGTCTACGCGATCTTCGTGGTGGTGAGCGTGAGCCGCATGAGCCGCCTGTCGCGCCAGCGCATCCTCGACCGGGTGCGGGTCGAGGAGCAGAGCGAGACGATCGGCCTGCTGCTCAACGAGTTCGAGGCGGGCGCGAGCGACTGGCTCTGGGAGACGGACGCGACCGGGCATTTCCAGCACGTCTCCACCCGGATGGCGGAGGTGCTCGGCTGCCCGGTCGCTTTGCTTCAGCACGGCGCGTTCGAGGCCCTGCTCTCCGGCAGAGGCGAGGCGCCCCCCGAGGCCGACCACAGCGCCGAACTCCGCGATCACCTCCGGCAGGGCCGTGCCTTCCACGAGCACCTCATCGCCTTCCGCACGCCGGCCGGCCAGCGCTGGCTCCAGTTGAGCGGCAAGCCGTTCCTCGATCAGCGCGGGAGCTTCGCGGGCTTCCGGGGCGTCGGCTCGGACGTCACGCAGAGCCGGGAGGCGGAGGCGCATATCGCCTATCTGGCGACCCGGGACGCGCTGACCGGCCTGTCCAACCGGGTCGTGTTCCACGAGGTCGCCTCCGAGGCCTGCGCGGCGGCCGTCTCGAAGGCGCAGGGCGCGCCGGTCAGCCTGCTCTACCTCGACCTCGACGGCTTCAAGACCGTCAACGACAGCGCGGGCCACACCACGGGCGACGCCCTGCTGTGCCAGGTCGGTGAGCGCCTGCGCGTCCTGCTCCCGGCCGACGCCCAGGCGTTCCGTCTCGGCGGCGACGAGTTCGCGATCCTGCACCGCGGCCGGGACCCCGCGGCCGCGGAGGCCCTGGCCGAGGCCGCCATCCGCGCCCTGTGCGCGCCCTACTCGATCGACGGCGTCCGGGCCGAGATCGGAGTCAGCATCGGGATCGCGAGCGCGCCCGGGGATGCCGCCGACCCCGCGGACCTGCTCCGGAAGGCCGACCTCGCACTCTACAGCGCCAAGGACGCCGGCAAGGGCCGCTGGAAGCGCTTCGACCGGAACCTGGAGCGCCGCGTCCAGCGCTGGCGCGAGCTCGACGAGGCGATGCGGGCGGGTCTCGAGAACGGCGAGATGGAACTGCACTACCAGCCGCTGGTGAGCCTGCAGGACGGGCAGGTGGTCGGGTGCGAAGCGCTGCTGCGCTGGACGCGCCCCGGCCACGGCGCCGTCTCGCCCGCCGAGATGATCCCGATTGCCGAGAGCACGGGCTTCGTCATCACGATCGGGCGCTGGGCGCTGCGGCTGGCCTGCGCCGAGGCGCTGACCTGGCCGGCGCAGATGTGCGTGGCCGTCAACATCTCGTCGATCCATTTCCGGCTGCCCGACTTCTTCGCCGACGTCGAGGCCGTGCTGACCGAGACCGGCCTCGCACCGGAGCGCCTTGAGATCGAGATCACGGAATCGATCTTCCTCGCCAACACGCCGCACGTCCTCGACAACCTCCGCGCGCTGCGGGCACTCGGCGTGCGGATCGCCCTCGACGATTTCGGGACGGGCTACTCGTCGCTGAGCTACCTGACGCAGTTTCCGGTCGACAAGATCAAGATCGACCGGGCCTTCGTCCGCGACCTGAGCAGCCGTCCTGAATGCCTGACGGTGATCGAGGCGATCATGGTCATCGCCCGCGACCTGCACATCGACGTCACGGTGGAGGGCGTCGAGACGGAGCAGCAGGCGGCGCTTCTCCGGTCGCGGCGCTGCAACTCCGCGCAGGGCTTCCTGTACAGCCCGGCCCGTCCGCCCGGCGAGGTGCCGGGCCTGGTGGAGCGCATTCCCCGGGTGGCCCTGCAGGCGGAGCAGGCCGTGCGCGCGGTGGCCTAAGACGCGGCCGGCCCTGTTCCACGGGGCCGCAAACCCCTGTAGCGGGGTGCGGCCACGCGAACCCCAGGAACCGAGCGCCGCATGCCCAAGGTCGTCATCAGCGAGTTCATGGACGAGGCGGCGATCGCCGCGGATCTCGCGGGCTTCGACACCCTGTACGATCCCGGTCTCGTCGACCGGCCCGACGCCCTCGCGGCGATGCTGGGCGACGCCGACGCGCTGATCGTGCGCAACCGGACGCCGGTGCGCGGCCCGCTCCTCGCCGCCGCGGCGCGTCTCCGGGTGGTCGGAAGGCTCGGGGTCGGTCTCGACAACATCGACGTCGCGGCCTGCGCGGCGCGGGGCATCGCGGTCTGTCCGGCGACGGGCGCCAATGACGGGGCGGTCGCCGAATACGTGGTCGCCACCGCGATGCTGCTCCTGCGCGGAGCCTACGGGGCGAGCGCGGCGGTCGCGGCGGGTGCGTGGCCGCGCAATGCCCTGATGGGGCGCGAGATCGCCGGCAAGCGCCTCGGGCTCGTGGGCTTCGGATCGATCGCCCGGGAGACCGCCCGCCGCGCCGCCGCCCTCGGCATGAAGATCGCGGCCCATGACCCGTTCGTCGCGGACGCGGATCCGGCCTGGACGCCCGCCTACGGTCCCGTGCAGCGGCGGGACCTCGCCACCCTGATCGCGGAGAGCGACGTGCTCTCCCTGCACGTCCCGCTCACCGCGGAAACCCGCGGCCTGATCGACTCGGCCGCCCTCGCGCGGATGCCCGCGGGCGCCGTGCTGATCAACGCGGCGCGCGGCGGCGTCGTCGACGAGGCCGCGGTGGCGGCGGCCCTGCGGTCGGGACATCTCGGCGGCGCGGCCCTCGACGTGTTCGACCGCGAGCCCCTCGACGCCGCGGCCGGCGCCCCGTTCGCGGGCGTGCCGAACCTGATCCTCACGCCCCACATCGCCGGGGTGACGCAGGAATCGAACGTCCGGGTCTCGGCCGTGATCGCCGCGGCGGTGCGCCGGCATCTCACGCAGGGCTGAACGCGCGGGATCTGCGCCTTTGGCCCGCCGCGGGCTATCCAACGCAGCCCACACCGCGGGACCGAGGATTTCGGGGCGGGCCGGCAGGGAGCAGCCGATGACCGATCCGGCACGACGGGCCTTCCTGCGGAGCGCCGCGCTCGGCGCCCTGGCGGCGGGGAGCGGCCTGCGGCCCGCCTGGGCCGGCGAGGATGCGCATCGGCCCTTCGGCAACGCCGAGCGCCCGCTCGTCGCCTATCCGGGCAAGCGGCCGCTGCTGCAGATGACCGCCCGCCCGCCCCAGCTTGAGATGCCGTTCGCGGTCTTCGACGAGGGTGCGATCACGCCCAACGACGCCTTCTTCGTCCGCTACCACCGCGCCGACATCCCCCTGGAGATCGATCCCGAGGCGTTCCGGCGAACGTGGGCGGCCATGTGGAACGACCCGTCGCGCTGCCGCTGGCGGAGCTGAAGGCGCTGCCGGTCCGGACCGAGATCGTCGCGGTCAACCGGTGCTCGGGCAATTCCCGCGGCTTCTTCGAGCCACGCATGGCCGGCGGCCAGCTCGCCAACGGCGCCAAGGGCTGCGCCCGGTGGACCGGCGTGCCGCGCAAGAGCGTGCTCGACAGGGCCGGCGTGAAGGCCGGCGCCCTGCAGGTCGCCTTCGACGGTCTCGACGGGCCGGTCCTGCCCGAAACGCCGGACTTCGCCACGGCGCTCAACCTCGACCAGGCCGGCGATGATCAGGTGCTGCTCGCCTGAGGCATGAACGGGGAGGACCTCCCCTGGCCCAACGGCTACCCGCTCCGCCTGATGGTGCCGGGCTATTACGGGACCTGCTGGGTCCAGCACCTCGACACGGTCACGGTGCTGGACAAGCCCTTCGAGGGCTTCTTCATCAAGACCGCCCACCGCATCCCCGACAATGCCTGCGCCGGCACGGAGCCCGGTCTCGAGAACACCCGGGTGCAGGCGGCATGACGGCGAACCGGAGGACAGACGAGCTGCGTGCGCTTACGCTCGGCGCGATGATCGGGGCCTGACCGCCGGCGCGGCCTGGGCCGCACCGCGGAGCGACGCCGTTCCTGACCCGACCGCGCATTTGCGGCCGCCGCAGGAGAGCGGCCTCCGCGCGGGCTACGAGGCCGCGCAGGCCAATTGCCAGGCCTGCCACTCGGTGGATTACATCGCCACGCAGCCGCCCGGCCGCGGCAAAGCGTTCTGGGATGCGGAGGTGGCCAAGATGATCAAGGCCTATCACGCCCCGAGCAAGCAGGCCGATGCCGGCGCGATCGCGGCCGGCTTGGCTGGGACGTCCTGAGAGGCCGAACCGAGGCGTCGGCCGGATACCGCAGCGCGCCGCGTCAGCGCAGCGCGAGCATCTGCACCGCGTGGGCCGCGACGGACTGCACGGCCGGAAGATTGTAGGCGTAGACGCGACCGGCGAGGATCGCCAGCGCCAGCGTCCAGAACACCGCACCGCCGACGCGCCGCGCCGTACGATCGCCAGCCGTGGTGGACGGGCAGACGCGCGCGACGCCGTCGGCGACGGGCTCGCCGAACGGATCGAAGGCCGGCGATTGGATTTCAGAGACGCTGCGCATGATCCCGAATGTCGCGCTCGGCACCCCTCTCCGCAATGGACGCGTCTTTCGTATTTCGCTGCGCGCGGAGATGCTTGTTCTCCGTTCGGTCTCAGCGACAGGCAGGTTCTTCTCAGAGCGCCCGTTCGACCGCCGGGAACGCGATACCGTCTTCCCGGCCGGGGCCGGATCCGGCCGGTCCGGGGCCGGCGGGCGTGTGATAGGCCATGCGCTCGCGGCGCCCCCGCAGGGGCTCGCGGCTGACCTCGCGCCACGCCTCCACCGGCGCCCCGGCGCCCCGGCGGCACGCCGCGCGGCCTCCGAAACCAGGATCGTGGCGAAGCCGACCGTCATCCACGCCACGGTGCGCGAGCGCAGGGATCGCTGCATTCGCGCCCCCACGCGTGCCCGGACGGAGGCGGCGTCCGCCGCGGCCTCGCTCCGGTCCGATGCGGGCACAGTGTCGGGCACCGGCGCTGGGACGGACCTGTCAGGCCCCGCCCGCGCCGTGCAGCCGGACGGGCCGCCCGGTCCGCGCCCCGTCCTCGGCCGCCCGCGCCCGGCAATCCGCGATGGTCGCCCGGGCCGTGTCGATCGCGACGGACGCCGCCGACATGGTCCGGGTGTCCGGCTCCCGCTCGCGGGCGTAGCGCACCACGTCCATGGCCAGCGCGTCGACCTCGGTGTTGAGCGCCTCGATCGCCGCCGGGTCGCGCAGCGCCCGGGCCTGCCCGGCGATCTCCAGCAGCCGGTCCATGATCTCGTCGATCCGCTCGCGGCGCAGGCTGGCGAGGCGCTGCCGGATCCAGGCCAGCACCGAGACGAGGCCGCCCGCCAGCGCGCCGAGGAGGTAGAGCGTGTCGCCGTAGCGCTCGATGAAGCCGTGCTGGTCGCGCTCGTAATAGTCGATCGCCCCCGGATGGATCGGGATGCGGGCGCTGGTGGCCGCCACGGTCGTGTCGTAGGCCGGGGCCTGGACGTACTCGGCGGCGTCCGTCGCCCGCGCGGCGGCGCTGCGCTTCTCGAAGAGCTGCTGGGTCACGTCGGCCGCCACGACGCGGCTCAGGGAAGCCCGGGCCATCAGCCGGTACGAGGCGCCCACCGTCTTCACGTCGTCGGCCGGCAGCTTCGGGCGGCCGCCGAACAGGCCGCCCGGGACGGTGACCGCCTGGAGCCGGGGGAAGCGCTCGATCACCGCCCCGTCATCCTCCACGGCGACGAACGCGACCTTGCCGCCGCGGGCGACGCCCTGCACGGCCGAGACCAGGGCGAGCGCCTTCGGCGCCGAGGGCGCGATGATGCTGACGAAGGCGTCGATCCGCCTCTCGCGGAAGGCGCCGGCCACCGCCTCCTGGTCGACCGGGACCAGCAGGACCGTCGAGTCCCGGACCGGGCCGGCGGCCTCCTCCAGAGCGAGGCCGTAATAGCCGAGGAGATTCCGGAGCAGCCAGAGATCGGCGTCCCGGTGCGCCGCGATGCCGAGCCGCTTGCCGGCGAGCTTCGGGAAGCTGGTGATCCCGGCCTGCTCGGGCGAGGCGATGACCATCGCCTGGTCGCGCAAAATCGCCAGGGTCAGGCCGTTCGTCGGCAGCAGCACGTCGGGCCGGACCACCGCGAGGTCGGCGCGCCCGTCCTGCAGGGCGGCGGCGCTCTCGCGCACGTCGTCGAAGGACAGGATCCTCAGCCGGACATTCTCGTGGGCGGCCTCGAGCGCGTCCGCGTAGGCCTTGATCAGGCCGGGCTCGGTCCCGTCGCGGGGGGCGACCGCGATGGTCAGGACCGTCGCCTGGAGCAGGATCCAGGCCGCGACTCCGCCCGCGCCCAGGAGGGCCGCGCCCGCCAGGAGCAGGATTTCCCGGCGCAGCAGCCAGGCGGGCAGGGTCGCCATCCCCCCGGGTCCTCAGAACAGCGAGATCAGCACGATGCCGCCGACCATCAGGGCGGCGCCGATCAGGCGCGGCGGGCCGGCCTTGACCTGCCTCATGCCGAACCAGCCGAAATGATCGAGCGCCACCGAGGTCAGGAGGTTCGCGGTGATCAGCAGGCCGTTGAACGCCCCGGCCCCGACCTTGTCGACGAAGAGCAGCCCGGCGAAGACCGCCACCGCCCCGGTGATCCCGGCGAGCGGCATCCACCAGCGGACGCCGGCGAGATCCTCCCGGCTCGGCAGCGGCGTCGGCCGCAGCAGGAACACGAGCGCGAACACGAACACGACCGGCACGAACGACACCGTGGCGGCGAGCCAGGGATTCTCAAGGGCCCCGCGGAGCTGCGCGTTCCAGACCACGCCGATCGCCATCAGGGCGCCGGCCACGAGGATGAACGGGTAGAGCAGCTTGCCGGACATCCCGTGCCCCTCGCCGTGCCCCTCGCCGCCCTCGCTCTTGCCCCCCGAGCGCGCGATGAAGATCACGCCCACTGCCATCAGCAGGCCGCCGAGCCACGGCATCGGCTTGAAGCCCGCGGCCTGCAGGCCGAACAGGCCGAGCGCGTCCATCGCCAGCGAGGTGAGGATGTTGGCGGTGAGCGTCAGACCGTTGAACGGCCCGGCGCCGACCTTGTCGATGAAGGCGAGGCCGCCGAACACCGCCACCGCGCCGGCGAGGCCCCCGAGGGGCGCGTACCAGGGCATCTTGCCCAAGGAGTCGAGGCTCGGCAGCGGCGTCGGCATCGTGAAGAACAGCGTTGTAAACACGAAGACGATCGGCAGGAACGACACCGTCGCGGCGAGCCACGGATTGACCATGCGGCCGCGCAGCTGCGCGTTCATGGCGTTGCCGATCGCCTGCAGCGCGCCCGCCATCAGGATGAAGGGATAGAGGAGGGCAGCCGTCACGCGCGCGGACCTTGGGTTCTCGGGAAGGGGTTCAGACGAGGAGCAGGCCGGCGAGCGCCAGCGCGAGGGCCGGCGGCATCACCAGCAGGCCGAGCTTGAGGAAGGTCCAGGCGCCGACATCCTGGCCCTCGCGGCGGATGGCGGTGAGCCAGAGGATCGTGGCGAGCGAGCCCGTCACCGAGAGGTTCGGGCCGAGATCGACACCGATCAGGATCGCGCCCGCGACCTTCTCGGGCACGGCAGCGGCATGGACGGCGGCGCCCGCGATCAGGCCGGCCGGCAGGTTGTTGACGAGGTTGCACAGCACCGCGATCAGGGCGCCCGCGCCCCAGGCCGTCTCCGTCGGGGCGGCGTGGGCGTAGCCCTTGAGGAGGTCCGCCAGCATGGCGAGCACGCCGGTCTTCTCCAAGGCCTCCACCAGGACGAACAGGCCGGCCACCAGCGGCAGCACGCTCCACGACACGTCCTTGGCGACCGCGACGAGGCCGCCGCGCTTGAGCAGCAGCACGACGATCGTGGTGGCGAGCCCGGCCACGAAGGTCGGCAGGCCGAGGTCGAGGCCGAGCGCGGACGCCCCGATCAGCACGCCGCCGGTCGCCACGATGCCCAAGCCCGCCACGAGGCCGGTGCGGGAGAGCGGCTGCGCCTCGACGTCGGTGGCCACGCTCTGGCCGCGCAGGGACTTGGCCTGGGTCAGGCGCAGCACCGCGTAGGTCGTCACGATGGCGAGCAGTGAGGGCAGGGCGAACAGGCCGAGCCAGCGCACCAGCGGCGGCATGTGGTCGGCGAAGACCACGAGGTTGGCCGGGTTCGAGATCGGCAGGACGAAGCTCGCCGCGTTGGCGATGAAGGCGCAGATGAACAGGTAGGGGAGGGGGTTCTCGACCTTGGCGGCCTTGGTGGCCGCGTAGACGGCGGGCGTCAGCACCACCGCGCAGGCGTCGTTCGACAGGAACACCGTGACGACGGTGCCGACCAGGTACACGAGGGTGAACAGCCGGGTGGCCGAGCCCTTGGCGGCGCGCACCGCGATTCCAGCGAGCCAGTCGAACAGGCCCTCCTTCCGGGCGACTTCCGACATCAGCATCATGCCGACGAGGAACAGGTAGACGTCGGTCCCCTTCAGCACGCCGTCCCAGGCGGTGGCGGGGGCGAGCAGCCCGAGGGCGACGAGCGCCCCGGCGCCGAGCACGGCCCAGATCGCCTCCGGCCAGGAGAACGGCCGCATGATGACGCCGAGCGTCGCGAGCGCGGCGATGGCCCAGGTGGCGATGTTGGGGGTCAGCGTCAGCGCGCCCATCGTGTCCGGTCGTCCTCTGTCGGGTTGGTTGGTGCGGGAGAGTGTAGAGCGTCTACCAGTCCCGGCCGTTGCGGTTCGGCCCCAGCTGGTCGCCGCGCAGCCCCTTCTCGGGCCATGCGGACAGGCGGAGCGCATCGCTGCCGGGGCGCTCATGCGGGGGCGGCGGCACGAAGCTCCGGCTCACGGGCTCGATCACCTCGGTATCGGAAGGGCCGGCGCCGTCCGTTACCGTGACGGCGAGGCGGTGCGCGCCCTCCCGCCAGGGGATGCGGGCGTGGACCGTGCGCGGCCCGTCCGGCACCATCGGGTGGGCCGGGCCGCCATCGACGCGCAGATGGCAGCGCCACGCGTCCTGCGGCCGCTCCGACAGCACGAGGGCGCGCACGGTGATCGTGCCGTCGGGGTCGTCGAGGGGGGCGGTGGCGAGGCGCCGGTCGGCCGGGCTCGTGATCATCACGAAGGGCAGCGCCCGGTCGAGGGGCTTGAAGCGCCAGCTCGTGACCGGCCCGTCGATCGCCGCGACCGCGTAGCCCACCGAGCCGTCCTCGTTCTGGCCGACCGAGCGGGCCGCCGCGTAGAGGGTGCGGCCATCCGGGGCGAGCTCGTTGTAGTGGGTGTGGCCCATCTCCACGAGGCGCACGCCGTGGTGGCGGATCAAGCCGCAGAGGGTCTCCCGCTCGTCGGGCACGCAGAGGTCGTCCGGATAGGTGTGGGTGAAGACCGCGCCGGGCAGGCCCTGCCGGTCGGCCTGCGCGAGCTCGTCTGCGAGCCATGCGAGCTGGCGGGGGCCGAGCCGGAAATCGAGGCCGAACCCCTTCTCGCCATAGCCGGCGCTGATCATGTCGAGGAACAGGCAGCGCACGCCCGCGATGGTCTCGGCGTAGTAGGATTGGGTGACGGGTGCCGGATCGCGCGGGCGCGGCAGGTCGTGGCGGCGCGCCGCGTGGCCGCCGCCGCGGCGGCTCCCGGCGATCGCCGCGAACAGGGCGTCGAAATCCGTCATCGTGCCGTGCTGGCGGTCGTGGTCGCCGGCGATCAGGCGCACCGGCAGGTCCGGGTGCGCATCGAGGGCCGTGCGCAGGAGCGCGTACTGCTCCGACCGGCCATCCTCGGCGAGGTCGCCGGGGAGATAGGCGAAGTCGAGCAGGCCCCGGCCGTGCAGGCCCGCCACCTCCGCGAGGATCGCCCGCAGGTCGGCGACGTGGCGGTCATCGGCACCCGCCAGGTGGAGGTCGCCGACATGCGCGAAGGCGAAGACGCCGTGACGGGCCGTCATGGCGCGCCCGCACGTGCACGCCGCCCGCCCGCTCTGCGGTTCCCCTCAGCCATCGCGCCCCCTGGGACAGACGCGTCCGCCCCGGCCGGGGATCGGCCGCGGTCGTCGCGACGGGCCCGACGTTTCGGAGAGGGCCGAGTTCCGGCCTGCGGGGGAGGCCGGCGGGCCGACGGGCCTAACTTTTCGTGATCGGCACCGCGTCGGAGCGTCAGCGGTGGGAAGTGTCGGGAAAGCAGACACTCTCTGTCGTCTCGCGCGACAGATCGCGGGATCTTGGGCTGCGCTTGGACGGATCTTGCCGCGGGCGGCCGGAGACTTCCGGCGGCGCTTCAGTGCACGCGGCGGAACAGGTCCGGAAGGTAGCGCTCCAGGGTCTCGTGGCCCTCGAACTTCACATCCACGGTGGCGGCGTCGCCGCCCTGGCGATGGATGCCCACGACCCGGCCGCGGGCGTGGCGCCAGATCCCCAGGATCTCGGCGAGGTCGAGCCGCTCGAACATGACCTCGTCGCCCTGCACCACGCCCAGGGCAGGTCGCTCCCAAGCGTCGCGGGTCGGCCGCGCGGGCGCCCTGTCGTCTCGGGGAAGCTCTTCCCCGATCTCCAGGGACGAGGAGAAGGTTTCGTTCGCGGAGTGCTCGCGGAAGAGCATGATCTTCACTAAGCCATTGCGATAGCTGAATAATTGCAGGTCCAAAACAATCGGGCAAGGCTTGTTCCGGCGTTTCTGGAGCGCTACCACGTCGCATCCGGCCGCCGCCGCGGCCGCGTCAGTCGCTATCCCGCGTGTCGCGATCCGAGGACGTTCGATGGGCACCTATTTCCCCGCCTTGGCGGGCGGCCTGCTGATCGGCCTGTCGGCCGCGCTGCTGCTCCTGCTGAACGGCCGGATCGCGGGGATCAGCGGGCTCGTGGCCGGCCTTGGCCGCCCGGGCCGGCGCCGCTGGACCGACGCTGCGTTCCTGCTCGGCCTCGTCCTCGGGCCGCCGCTCTTCGCTCTGCTCGCCGGCCACTGGCCGCAGATGCGCATCGCGGCCGGTCTGCCGGTCCTGGCGCTGGCCGGCCTGCTGGTCGGCTTCGGCACGCGGCTGGGGTCCGGCTGCACCTCCGGCCACGGCGTGTGCGGCCTCGCGCGCCTGTCTCCGCGCTCGATCGTGGTGGTGCTGGTGTTCCTCGCCACGGGCATGCTGACGGTCGCGGCCGTCCGGGGGCTGGCGTGAGCGCGGCCCTGCGCATCCTGACGGCCCTGGCGTCCGGGCTGATCTTCGGCCTCGGCCTCGCGCTCTCGGGGATGCTCGACCCGGCGCGCGTGCGCGGTTTCCTCGACGTGGCGGGTGCCTGGGACCCGAGCCTCGTCTTCGTCCTCGGCGGTGCCGTCACGGTCTCGGGGCTCGGCTACCTTTTGAGCCGGCGGCGCGCCCGGCCGGTGCTCGCGTCCCAATTCGACTGGCCGTCCAAGCGCCGGATCGACGCGCCGCTCGTCGCCGGCGCGGCCCTGTTCGGGATCGGCTGGGGACTCTCGGGCTTCTGCCCCGGTCCGGCCGTTGCGGCGCTCTCCACGGGCGCGCGCCCGGTCCTCGTCTTCGTCGCCGCCATGCTCGCCGGGATGGCACTCCACGATCTCGGACGCCGGGTCGTAGCGCGCAGGAATGCGCCGCACGGACGCGCCCCGGCCTGAGCCGGACGCCGGAAGCATTCCGATTTCCGATACAGGCCGACCAGAGATTAAACATTCCGTTCGATCGCTATCTTTGGAATGTCGGCCCCGACGCTCGTGATCTAAACCTCGGCTCTGAAGATCAGCCGGGCGCACCGGCCCCCATAGACTTGAGGAACGATCCCCGCACGCGCCCGCCTGCGGGATCGACGCCGTCCGGTCGAAGCGGGACCCGCGCCCCGTCACGAGCCCAGAGTCACGCCCGATGAAGTTCCTGCCTGTCCTCGCCGCCCTGGGGCTCGCCCTCGGCGCAGCCTCCGCCCGGGCCGAGACCCTGAAGATCGGCACCGTCCCCGGTGCCTACAGCGACGCTGCCAACGTGGCGGCCCGGGAGGCCAAGGCCGAGGGTCTCGACGTTCAGGTCATCGAGTTCAGCGACTGGACGACGCCGAACGTCGCGCTGGACGCCGGCGATGTCGACGTGAACTTCTTCCAGCACCGGCCCTTCATGGAGAACGCCGCGAAGCAGAAGGGCTACCAGTTCGCGATCGTCGGCCTCGGGATCCTGCAGAACATCGGCCTGTACTCCCTGAAGCATAAGAGCTTCGACGCGATTCCGGTGGGCGGGTCGGTGGCGATCGCCAACGATCCGGTGAACCAGGGCCGCGCCCTGCTGCTCCTCCAGAAGGCCGGGCTGATCAAGCTGAAGGACGGGGTCGGCTTCCTCGGCACCCTCGACGACATCACCGAGAACCCGAAGAAGCTCAAATTCACCGAGGTCGAGGGGCCGCAACTCGTGCGGATCACCCGCGACGTCGACCTCGCGCAGGGCTACCCGCATTTCATCGTGGCGTCCGGCAGCTTCGACCCGACCAGCGGCCTGATCTATTCCGGCATCGAGGACAAGCTCTTCGCCGTCAGCTTCGTCACCAAGGCGTCCCGCAAGGACGACCCGGCCGTCGCCAAGTTCGTCAAGCTGTTCCAGAGCTCGGAGGCCGTGAAGCAGCAGATCCGGAAGTCCTTCGCCAACAGCGACAAGCTCTACCTGCTGGCGTGGCAGAACTGATGGCCGGCCTTGTCTTCGACAGCCTGCGCGGCCCGGCCGGCCGGGTCGCGCTCGGGCCGCGGAACCCGAGCGCCGCCCTAGCTCCCGCAAGCGTGACGCCGCCGCCTGGCCGGGCCGCCGGCACGGTGCGGTTCGCGGCGGTCTCCAAGACCTATCCGTCCGCCGCCGGCCCGGTCCGGGCCCTCGACGGCGTCGACCTCGACATCCCCGCCGGGGCGATCTTCGGCATCATCGGCCGCTCGGGGGCGGGCAAGTCGAGCCTCCTGCGCACCGTCAACCGGCTGGAGGCCCCGAGTTCCGGCCGGGTGCTGGTCGACGGCGCGCCGATCGACGCCCTCGATACGGACGGGCTCGTGGCCCTGCGCCGCCGCATCGGCATGATCTTCCAGCACTTCAACCTGCTGGCGGCCAAGACGGTCCGACAGAACGTGGCGCTGCCGCTGAACGTGGCAGGCATCCCCAAGGTCGAGATCGGCCGCCGGGTCGCGGAGGCGCTGCGCCTCGTCGGGCTGGAAGACAAGGCCGACACCCACCCGTCGCGGCTCTCCGGCGGCCAGAAGCAGCGGGTCGGCATCGCCCGGGCGCTGGTAAGCAACCCCGAGATCCTGCTCTGCGACGAGGCGACCTCCGCCCTGGATCCGGAGACGACGCTGGCGATCCTGGACCTGCTGCGCGACATCAACCGGCGGCTGGGGATCACCATCATCCTGATCACCCACGAGATGAGCGTGATCCGGGAGATCTGCAGCGACGTGGTGGTGCTGGAGGCGGGCCGGGTGGTCGAGACCGGGCCGGTCTGGCGCGTCTTCGGGGCGCCCGCGCACCCCACCACCCGCGCGCTGCTCGAACCCCTGACCCGCGGCCTGCCGGCGGACCTCGCGGCCCGGCTGCAGCCGCACCCGGCACCCGGCGGGGCGGCGATCCTGCAGGTCACCTATTCCGGGCAGGGCGCGCCCGATCTCGCCGCCCTGGCGACCGCCGCAGGGGCGCCGGTGCGGCTCCTCCAGGCCGGCATCGAGCGGATCCAGGGTCATGCGGTCGGCCGGATCCTGGTCGCCGTCGCGAGCGAGGATCCGGGCGTGGAGGGACGGCTGCGGGCGCTGGGCGGGGGCGTCGAGCGGCTCGGCTACCTCACGGCGGGCGCGGAGCTGGGGTGAGCGGCCATCGAACCCCGAAGCCCGCGATGCACCGTCATTCCGGGGCGCCGCAGGCGAGCCCGGACCCGACGGCGCACGACCGAGGCGGGCGATCCGCCGCGCACGCGCCACCCAACCCCCAACCTGGAGCCTCGCCATGACCCCGCAGATGATCGACCGCCTCTGGCAGGCCTTCCTGGACACGCTGTTCATGGTCGGGGTCTCGGCCGGGATCGCGGTGCTGGCCGGCATCCCGCTGGCGCTGTTCCTCGTCACCTCAGGCCCCGAGGGCATCTTCCCGGCGCCGCGGGCCAACCGGGTGGTCGGGACCCTGGTCAACGGCTTCCGGGCGGTGCCGTTCATCGTGCTGCTGGTGGCGCTGATCCCGTTCACCCGGCTGGTGGCCGGCACCACGATCGGCGTCTGGGCGGCGATCGTGCCGCTCTCGGTGAGCGCCACCCCGTTCTTCGCCCGGATCGCCGAGGTCTCGCTGCGCGAGGTGGATGCCGGCCTGATCGAGGCGGCGCAATCCCTCGGCTGCCGGCGCCGGCACATCCTCGCCCACGTGCTCCTGCCCGAGGCACTGCCGGGGATCGTGGGCGGCTTCACCATCACGGTGGTGTCGATGATCGGCGCCTCCGCGATGGCCGGCGCGGTGGGCGCGGGCGGGCTCGGCGACGTCGCCATCCGGTACGGCTACCAGCGCTTCGACACCACCGTGATGAGCGTCGTGATCGCGATCCTGATCGCCCTCGTCTGCCTCGTGCAGCGCGTGGGCGACACCGCGGTGCGGCGCCTCCGCGCCCGCTGACGGACCCGGTTCGAGGCGCTCCGGCCATGATTCTGCATCTGGACGATCCCGCCCCCGAAGCCGCGGTGGACCGGCTTCCGCCGCCGCCTTCGCCCCCGCACCGGATCCGCTCCGACGCCGAGGCGCTCGCGGCCGCCCGCGCGGTGGCCCGGGTCTTCGCCGCGGGAGCCGCCGAGCGCGACCGCGACCGGCGCCTGCCCTGGGCGGAGATCGCGGCCTTCACCGAGAGCGGCCTCGGCGGCATCACGGTGCCGCGGGCCCATGGCGGGGCGGAGGTCTCGTACGCGACGCTCGCCGAGGTGTTCGCGATCCTCGCCGAGGCCGACGGCTCGGCGGCGCAGATCCCCCAGAACCAGTTCGGCGTGCTGGCCCTGGTCGCCTTCGCCGCGAGTCCCGACCAGCAGGCGCGGATCTTTCGCGATGTGCTCGCCGGCCACCGGATCGGCAATGCCGGCCCCGCCCGCAATGGCAAGGCGATCACCCATGTGGAGACGCGCCTGACCGCCGGGCCGGAGGGCCCGCGCCTGACCGGCACGCGCTTCTACTCGACGGGCGCGCTCTTCGCCCACTGGATCCCGACCCGCGCGGTCGATCCCGCCGGCCGGCCCCTCGTGGTCTTCGTCCGCCGGGACGCCCCCGGGGTGCGGGTCGTGGACGATTGGCAGGGCTTCGGCCAGCGCACCACGGCGAGCGGCACGGTGGTGTTCGAGGACACGCCCGTCGAGGCGGATCTCACCCTGGACCTCGCGCCCCTGGCCGACCGGCCGGGCCTGTTCGGTCCGGTCTCGCAGTTGATCCAGGCGGCGATCGATGCCGGCCTCGCCCGGGGCGCCCTCGACGCCGCCCTCGCATTCCTGCGCACGCGGACGCGGCCCTATCCGTTCACCGCCGACACCGTCGCGGAGGATCCCCACATCCTCGGCGAGATCGGGCGGCTCACGGTCGACCTGCACGCCGCCGAGGAGGTTCTGGCCCGGGCCGGCCGGACGCTGGACCGGATCGCCGCCGCGCCCGTCACCGCGCAGGGCTCGGCCGAGGCCTCCGTGGCGGTGGCGCAGGCCAAGATCCTCACCACCGAGGCGGCCCTGGAAGCCTCCGAGCGGCTCCTCGAGCTCGCCGGGGCCTCGGCGACCCGCGAGGCCTACAATCTCGGCCGGTTCTGGCGCGACGCACGGGTCCATACCCTGCACGATCCGGTGCGCTGGAAGTATCACTGGATCGGCGCCTACCACCTCGACGGCCGGCATCCGCCCCGGCACGGAGCGCTCTGATGGCCCATGTGAAAAAGCAGATCCTGTTGAACGCCTTCAACATGACCTGCGTGGGCCACATCAACCACGGGCTCTGGACCCACCCGCGCGACCGCTCGTCGGAGTACAACACGCTGTCCTACTGGACCGCGCAGGCGAAGCTCTTGGAGCGCGGCCTGTTCGACGGCCTGTTCATCGCCGACATCATCGGCGTCTACGACATCTACGGCGGCGGCATCGACGTCACCGCCCGGGAGGCCGTGCAGCTCCCGGTCAACGACCCGACCGTGATGATCTCCGCCATGGCGGCGGTGACCGAGCATCTCGGCTTCGGGGTGACGATCAACGTCCATCAGGAGGCGCCCTACACCTTCGCCCGGCGCCTCTCGACCCTCGACCACCTGACGGGCGGCCGGATCGGCTGGAACATCGTCACCGGCTATCTCGACAGCGCCCATCGCGGCCAGAGCGGCGGCACGTTGCCGGCGCATGATCGGCGCTACGACTATGCCGACGAATATCTGGAGGTGCTCTACAGGCTCTGGGAGGGCAGCTGGGACGACGCGGCCGTGCGCCGCGACCGGACGGCCCGGGTGTTCAGCGATCCCGCCCATATCCGCAAGGTCGCCCACCGGGGCGAGTTCTTCGCGGTCGAGGGCTACCACCTGTCGGAGCCGTCGCCCCAGCGGACACCGGTCCTCTACCAGGCCGGCGCCTCGGGCCGGGGCCGGGCCTTCGCGGGGCGCCACGCCGAATGCGTGTTCATCTCGGCCCGCGACCCGGCCGCCGCCCGCGAATCCGTCCGCGCCATCCGGGCCGAGGCGGTCGCCGCCGGCCGGAATCCCGACGACGTGAAGGTGTTCGTCGGCTTGGCGGTGATCCCCGGACGGACCCGGGCTGAGGCCGAGGCGAAGCGGGCTGAATACCTGTCCTACGCGAGCCCGGAGGCGGGGCTGGCGCATTTCTCCGCCTCCACGGGGATCGACTTCGCCCGCTACGGCCTCGACGAGCCGATCCCCTACGCGCCGGGCAACGCCATCCAGTCGGCCACCGCGGCGACGGCCAAGCGCGGCCTGACCAAGCGCGACCTCCTCGCCGAGCTGCAGCTCGGCAGCCGCTACGCGGTGCTCACCGGTGACGCCGTGACGATCGCCGACGCGCTCCAGGCCTGGAGCGAGGCGGGCGAGGTCGACGGCTTCAACCTCAGCCGGATCGTCGTGCCGGAAAGCTTCTCGGATTTCATCGACATCGTCATCCCGGAGCTGCAGGACCGCGGCCTCTACAAGACCGCCTATGCCGAGGGCTCGCTGCGGGCGAAGCTGTTCGGCGCGGGCGACCGGCTGCCCGCGCGCCACGCCGCGGACGCCTTCCGTCCCGGGACGGTTCAGCGGGACTGCGCCTCGCCGCTCTCGGAGCCGAACCACCGGCCGTAGATCTCGTCGTAGCGGCCATCCTCCCGCAGGGCGAGGAGGGCCCGGTTCACGCGCTTGCGGCGCGGGTCGTTGGCCGCGAACAGGATGCCGTAGGCCTGCCGGTTGAAGGCCGGCCCGATCAGGCGCAGCGGCGCGTGGTCGGCCTGCGTCGCGTAGTAGGCGAGCGCCGGGGCATCGTAGACCACTGCGGCGACGGTGCCGGCCTCCAGCGCCGCGCAGGCCTCCTCCAGGCTCGCGAAAGCCACCGGCGTGGCGAAATGGTCCGCCAGATAGGTGACCGACGTGGTGTGGGCGACGGTGCCCACCCGCTTGCCCGGCAGGTCCTGCGGACCGTTGATGGCGCCGCGCAGGCGCTCCACCGTCGCGGTGCTGGTCAGGCCGGCCGTGAACCACGCCACGAGGGCGATGCAGGCGAACAGCCAGAGGACGGTGATCGCCCGCGCCGCGGGACTGCGGGGCATCTCCTCCGCCTGTGCGCCGAGGCTGCTCAGGGCCCACCACAGCGTGTAGGCGAAGCCGCGCCCGGGCGGCGCCTGCGCCACCATGCCCGCCGGATGGCGCCGCTCCAGCCACCAGACCAGGGCGGCCACCGCGAGGATGAGCGCGCCGATCCCCAGGACGACCTGGAGGAAGGCGCCGTCGCCCAGGAGCGCCCAGAGGGCCCGCACCGTGGCCGATCCCATGGAATCCGGTGCCGCCCGGACGGCGATCCGCAGCCCGGTCTCCAGCATGGTCACCGAGAAGTCGAACCGCTGCTCGCGCTCCGCGGTGATCGAGACGGCCGCGATGGCCGCGTCCGCCCCGCCCGCCGACAGGGCGTCGAACAGCGCGGGCAGGTTGTCGACGCGCCGGTACTCCGTCCGGACCCCCAGATCCTTGGCGATCGCGTTCCAGAGGTCGATGCTGAACCCGCGCAGCCGGCCGCCCTCGTCCATGACCAGCGGCGGGACCGGATGGGTCGCCACCCGCCACGCCTCGGGGCTTTCGGTGCGCAGGGCGAGGGGCGCCTTCTGAGGCGTCTCCCCCCGGGGCTCGGCCCGGCAGGGGCGCGCCTCGAGCGGCATGGCCGCGGCGGTCAGGCACAGGGCCAGCCGCAGGGCCAGCAGGCATGCGGGAATCGACCGGTGAGCGGTCCGCACGTCAGAGGCTCTCGATCCAGGTGCGCAGGACGGCCGCTGACGCCCGGTCCGGCTCTGCGTCCGCGCGGTGCGGGGCGTCGCTCGGGATGAAGCCGAACCGGCGCTTGAACGCGCGGCGGAATGTCCGCTCGTCCGAGAACCCGACGGCGTAGGCGACCCGCGCGATGCGCAGGGGGCGCGGCGCGTCGTCCCGGACGAGCATGCGCATCGCGGCCATCAGGCGGCGGTCGCGGATATAGGCGACGATGCCGTTCGGCGCGAACAGGCGGTACAGCGTCGAGCGCGACAGGCCGAGGCGTCCGGCGATCAGCGCGGGCGTCAGCTTCGGGTTGCCGAGCTCGGCCTCGATGAGGCGGCGGATCCGGATCCGGACGTCCTGATGCGCGGAGGGGCGCCCCTCTTCCTGCCCGCGCAGCCAGGTGGCGCAGAGCTGGGTGATCGCCGCCGCGGCCGACAGGGCCTCGCGCCGGTCTAGCAGGTCGCCGCACGCGACGACGTTGACGACGAAGCTGTGGACCAGCCGCCCGAACGGGTCGCCGTCGTGGTCGAGGGGGCGTCCATGCAGGGCGTCCGGGTGGCAACCCTGCTGCTCCAGGAGGGCGCGCGGGATCACGACGTTGGTGGCATCGACGGCGTCGGCGACGATGCGCACGGGCTGGGCGAGGTCGAAGACGATGCACTGCACCTCGGTGACCGGTCCGGTGCGCTGTTCGGTCTCCACGACACTCCGCCCCCGGCGGTAGAACTGAAGAAGGATGTGGTCGATGCCCTGCTGGTGGATCATCTCCTCCGAGCGGACGAGGGTATGGGCCGGCGCGATCACGTCGCCGACGAGGAGGTCGCCGAGGTTGTAGCTGCGCATCGCGATCGGCGCGGCGAGATCGGTCTCGGGCCGGAAGCTGACCGCGAAGACCGGCGCGAGATGGTCCTGCCAGGCCCGGCCGAGCGCCTCCGGATCCTCGGGCGGCTCGAACCGCAGGCAGGCGACCGCGCCGCCGACGGCTTCGTCGCCGGACGAGGCGGCGTCGGCAGGGCGGCTTGTCGCGTCGGACGGCATACGGTCAGCCTGAATGCGTGTTCTGATCGCGACCGCTGACGAGGCGTGGGAAGCGAGATCGCGCCGCGGCGCGATTCGATCGGTCCGGATGTTAGCCCCGGCCGGCCGGAGGGTCATCCGCTCCCACGGCGCGCGCAGCGGCTGTACACGGTCCTTTGCCGTATCGGTGCGCGATCCGGCGCCGGCGAGTCCGGACGGACAGCCGGCGTGGAGGCTCCTTCCGTCCCGGGGCGGCCTCAGGTGTGTCAGGCGGAGAGCGAGGCCGCGCCGACCGCGTAGCGGCTTGCCGGCCGGTCCAGGCCGAGATGGTCGCGCAGGGTCGCGCCCGCGTAGTCGCGCCGGAACAGGCCGCGGCGCTGGAGGATCGGCACCACCGCGTCCACGAAGGTCTCCAGCCCATCCGGCAGCACGTCCGGCATCAGGTTGAAGCCGTCCGCCGCGCCGGCCCGGAACCAGGCCTCGATGTCGTCGGCGATCGCCTCGGGCGTGCCCGCGACGATGCGGTGGCCGACGCCGCCGCCCAGCGCCCGCAGGAGCTGGCGTACCGTCAGCCCGTCCCGCCGGGCGAGCGCCACGGTGCCCAGGAACATCGTGTGGTTGGCGTCGGGCGGGAGCGGCAGCGGGTCCGGCAGCGGCTTGTCGAGATCGAGCCGCGCCGGATCGATCCGCAGCGTCCCGGCGAGCCGGGCGAGGCTGTACGCCTCCGGCACCAGATCCCAGAGTTCATCCTGCCGGCGGCGCGCCTCGGCCTCCGTGGCGCCGATCACCGTGGCGAGGCCGGGCAGGATGACCAGCGCGTCCGGCCCGCGTCCGTAGCGCGCCGCCCGGGCGCGCAGGTCCCGGGCATAGGCCGCTCCGTCCTCGAGGGTCTGGGCCAGCGAGAACACCGCGTCGGCGGTGGCGGCGGCGAGCTCGCGCCCGTCCTCCGAACCGCCGGCCTGGAAGGTCACCGGGCGCCCCTGCGGGCTGCGCGGCACGGTCAGCGGTCCCTCGACGGCGTAATGTGCGCCGCGGTGGCGGATGGCGTGGACCTTGGTCGTGTCGACGAACCGGCCGCCCGCCTTGTCGCCGAGGAAGGCGTCGTCCTCCCAGCTGTCCCACAGGGCGTGGACCAGTTCGGTGAATTCCCGGGCCCGGGCGTAGCGCGCCCCGTGCTCGGACGCGCCCGCGAAGCCGAAATTGCGGCCCGCGGCGGCGTCCGCGGTGGTCACCACGTTCCAGCCGGCCCGGCCGCGGCTGACCATGTCCAGGCTCGCGAAGCGGCGGGCGAGATTGTACGGCTCGTTGTAGGTCGTCGAGGCGGTGGCGACGAGGCCGACATGGCTGGTCGCCGCCGCGACGCTCGCCAGCACCACCGTGGGTTCGAGGGCGTTGAACGGCCGGCAGTCGATCCGGTCGTTGATCGCCGGCGTGTCGGCCAGGAAGATCGCGTCGAGCTTGCCCCGCTCGGCGATGCGGCCGACGCGTACGAAATGGTCGATGTCGATGAAGGCGTCCGGACGGCTGTCCGGCAGCCGCCACGCGGACGGGTAGACGCCCGAATGCAGCAGGTTGACGTTGAGATGCAGCGTGCGTCCGCTCATCGAACTCTCCGGGTCAGCGGACGCGCGGCAGCACCTGCTCGGCGAAGCGGCGCATCTCCGCCTCGAACGGCTGGAACTGCAGCATGAACAGGTCGATGCCGGCCGCGTGGAACGCCCGGATCCGCTCCGCCACGGTCGCGTAGCTGCCCACCAGCCCGGCCGCGGTGCCGCCATTGGTGCCGACATGCCGGCTGGCGGCCGCGTCGGTCTTGGCGAACATCACGCTGGCCTGGTCGGTGCGGGCGCGGGTATCGGCGCGCAAATCCGCGTCGCGCCGCGCCAGGGCGAGGAGCCGCGCGTGCTCCGCCTCCGCCTCCGCGTCGGTCGCCCGGGCGATCACGAAGGCCGAGAGGCCGTAGCGCATCGGGCCGTTGGAAGCCGGACGGCGGGCGACGTCGGCGATCAGGGCCGCGACGTCCGCCAGCGGCTGGCCGTTGATGAACCAGACATCCGCATGGTCGGCGGCCAGCGCCCGGGCGGGCTCCGACTCGCCGCCGAGATAGATGGTCGGCCGCTTCCGGAAGGTGCCGGCGGGGCGGAGCTGGTAGTCCGCGACCCGGAAATGCGCGCCCGTGAACGTGACGCGCTCGCCGCGCATCAGCTGATCCACGAGGCCGATCCACTCGCGCCCGTAGGCGTAGCGGTCGTCATGGGCGGGGAAGGGCAGGCCGGCCCGCTCGAACTCGGCCTTGTTCCAGGCATTCACGAGGTTCAGCGCGAAGCGGCCGCCGCTGATGTGCTCGATCTGGAGCGCCATCTTGGCGAGCACCACCGGGTGATAGAGCCCCGGCTTGATCGCCGCGATGATCTCGATGCGGCGGGTGAGCGCCGCGAGCGCCGACGCCCCCGTCCAGGCCTCGAGCTGGTCGCGCGTCGGGTCGTAGGGGTTCATCGTATGCTGGGCGACCAGCACGGAATCGAAGCCCAGGGCCTCCGCCTCCAGGACCAGGGCGCGGTTGCGGCCCCAGCTGGCATCGTCCGGCTCGTCGGGATCGTGGTGGGAAGCCCGGGAGCCGTGGACGGCGGCCCAGATGCCGAAGCGGGGCGCGTGTTGCGGTCCGGCCATGGCCTCAGCCCCGCCCCGCCGGCGCCTGCCAGATCGGCACGTCGGTGGCGTCGATCCGGCGCGGGATGAGCTTGGCCTCGTGGAACACGTCGGCGATGGCCTGCTGCTCGCCGAGCTGGGCGCGGTCCACCGGCTCGACCGCGTAGGTGCGGCGGCTGTTGGCGGCGGCCACGACCGGCGGCGGCAGGTCGCCCCAGATCGGGGCCAGCAGCGCCACGGCCTCCTCCGGGTTCGCGCGCATCCAGGCGCCGGCCTCGACCAGCGCCCGGTAGACGACGGCGACGACCTCCGGCTGCGCGGCGACGAAGCTGTCGTTGACGAGGTAGTAGCGGTGGTAGCTCGTCAGGCCGGTGGCGTCGGCCACGACCCGAACCGGGCGCTTGGCCTGCGCGAAGGCCAGGAACGGGTCCCAGATCGACCATGCGTCGAGGCTGCCCTGCTCGAAGGCGGCCGCGCCCTCCGGCGCCTGGAGGTAGGCCGGCTTGATGTCGGAAAAGCTCAGGCCCGCGCGCTTGAGCGCGGCCGCCAGCACGTAGTGGCTGCCCGAGCCCCGGGAGACGCCGACCGTGCGGCCCTTCAGGTCCGCGATCGTGCGGATCGGCGAGTCCGCCGGCACGATGATCGCCTCGGCGGCCGGCGCGCCGCGCTCGCGGGCGTAGAAGGTCAGCGGCGCCTTGGCCGATTGCGTGAAGATCGGCACCGCGTCGGCAACGTCGGCGTGGATGTCGACGGCGCCGGCCGTCATCGGCTCGATCACGCTGGTGAACAGGTGCCAGCTCGGCGTGAAGCCCAGCGGCGCCAGGCGCTCGGCCAGCGTGCCCTTCACCTTCAGCACGGTGAACAGCACCGACGAGCGCTGCATGCTGATCTTCACCTCGCGGAGGCCGGCCAGCACCGCCGGCGCGCCGAGTGCCAGGGTGGCGGCCGCGCCGAGGCCGGCCTGCAGCAGGGACCGGCGGGACGGGGCGATCCGGCTCAACGTGTCGTCGGTCATCACGGTCTCGTGGATCTCGCAGGTGTGCTCGGACGGGATGCCGGAGCTGCCGCGGATGGCACGATCCTGTGAAGATCCGCGTCGCATCCCGTCCCGCTTCTATTGAAGACCGTCACGAACGACCGGATCAATGGACCAATGTTTCGATTTCTATGGCAAGTGTAAAACTACATCCTTCGTAAATGCGTATCGGCAGCAATGTCCTTTTCCGAGTTCGGCCGCGAAAGGCACTCGTCGGATCGATGGGCCGATCGGGATATCGGGTCGCCGCGCGTGTCATCCGCAGCAGGGGACGGTTCGCGGTAAGAAAAGCTTTTTCTTCCAGGGTCGGCTTGCAAATCGAAGATGTTCAGAGGCCGGTCTTGGCGAGGTGATGCTTCCAAAAGCCTGGCCTACTCCCGATTCAGCTTGAGGTCACGGCACAACTCCCCGATTCCAGGGTCAGGCGCCGGGGCGCTGGTCAGGATCGGGAACGGGAAGCCATGTCGCAGACGGAAGCGGGCTGGGGCGCGGGTCCGAGTGCGCGCTACGAGACGCTGGCGGACCGGTTCCGTCCGGTCTTCGCCGAGATCCGCGCCGATGCGGCCGAGCGGGACCGCGCCCGCATCCTGCCCCGTGCCGAGATCGGCTGGCTGCGGGAGGCGACCTTCACCACCCTGCGCCTCGCCCCGGAGCAGGGCGGCCACGGCGCCAGCCTGCCCGAGCTGTTCGCGCTCCTGATCGAGCTGTCCCAGGCCGATTCCAACGTCACCAACGCGCTGCGCGCGCATTTCGGCTTCACGGAGGACGCCTTGTGCGCCGCCTCCGACGCCTGGCGCACCGCCTGGATCGCCCGGATCGGGGCCGGCGCGACGATCGGCAGCGGCGTCTCGGAAACCGGGCCGGCCAAGGTCGGCGCCTTCGACACGGTGGTGCGGCGCCGGGACGGCGGGTTCGTGGTGGACGGCCGGAAGTTCTACACCACCGGCTCGCTGTTCGCGGATTACATCCACCTCTCGGCCGAGGACGAGACGGGCGAAGCCGTGACCGCGGCCGTGCCGGTCCGGGCACCCGGCGTCACAATCGTCGATGACTGGGACGGGTTCGGGCAGGCGCTGACCGCCAGCGGCACCGTGACCTTCGACGGCGTGGCGCTCGATCCGGACCTGATCAAGCCCGATCCGGCCCGCTTCCCCTACGCGATGGCGTTCTTCCAGCTGGTGCATCTCGCGACGCTCGCCGGCATCGGCCGGGCGGCCGCCGAGGACGTGGCGCGGCTCGTGGCCGAGCGCACCCGGATCTACAGCCACGGCAATGCCGGGCGTACCGCGGAGGATCCGCAGATCCAGGCGGTTGTCGGCCGCGTCCGGGCCAATGCCTACGCGGCCGGCGCCGTGGTGCTCAAGAGCGCCGAATCCCTCGAGCGCGCCTACGCGGCGCATCGGGCCGGCGACGGGCCGGCCGCGGAGCGGGCGACGACACTCGCCGATGTCGAGGTCAACCAGGCCGTGAGCGTGGTCACGGACCTCGTGCTGCAGGCGACGACGTCGCTGTTCGACGCGCTGGGCGCCTCGGCCGTGAAGTCGGGGCTCGGCCTCGACCGGTACTGGCGCAATGCCCGCACCATCGCGTCCCACAATCCCCGGATCTACCGCGACCGAATCGTCGGGGCCTTCGCGGTCACGGGCGCGCCGCCGCCGCGGCAGTACCGCGTCGGCACGGCGTGAGGCTCGCCGTCAGCGGAAGCTGTCCCGGGGATCGGACGCGTTCCGGGCCGCGGCCGCGTCATCATCCCTCCGATCCGAGCCGAGGAGCGGCGCGCTGTCATTGAGACACGGGATACGAGCGATCGAGACCGGTGGAGCAGACTTTCGAGGCAGATCACGCGCCCTTGATCGCGCGGTGACAATCTCTGTAAGCACAACCGTCAGGGGTGCGCCCGCATAGAATTGCAAGGGCTCGTTGATGGCGGTGGCAGGCAACACCCGGGTCGGGACGGAGGCGGACGCGAAGGCTTCCCCGCTCGTGGTCATCGTCGAGGATGATGACGGTGTCCGCGAGGGATTGCAGGATCTGCTCCGGTCGGTGGACCTCGACACGATCGCCTTCGGATCGACGCGCGGTCTGCTCGCCGCGACCCTGCCGGATCGTCCCGGCTGCCTGGTCCTGGACGTCCGGCTGCCCGGCTCGAGCGGCCTCGAACTCCAGTCGAAGCTGGTTGCGATGGGCAACCGCATGCCGATCATCTTCATGACCGGCCACGGCGACGTTCCCATGAGCGTCCAGGCCATGAAGGCAGGCGCCCTCGACTTCCTGACGAAGCCGTTCCGCGATCAGGACATGCTGGATGCGATCGCGGTCGCGATCGAACGGGACCGGGCACGGCGCGCCGAGAGCGCCGGTGTGGCCGAGATCGAGGCGCTCGCCGCGAGCCTGACGGCGCGGGAGGCCGAGGTGATGCGGCACGTCGTCGAGGGTCTGTTAAACAAGCAGATCGCATACGCGCTCGGCATCAGCGAGATCACGGTCAAGATCCACCGCGGCAACGTCATGCGGAAGATGGCGGCCGGGTCCGTCGCCGACCTCGTGCGCAAGACCGAGATGTTGAAGACGGGGGCGGGGCACTGTCGGCCCGACCCGGCGACCGGATGCGCGCGATGATCTTCAGTGAAACGCGTGCGCCGGCTGTCCCGACCGAGATGAACGACGGCCGGCCGGATCAAACCAACGTATGATATCAGTCTCCCCGAGATCGGCGCATTGCGTTCAGATCGTCCGCCGGCGAGACGCCTCGAAAGGACCCTGTGTGTCGGCTGGAAAGAAAGCCGTGGCGGTCGTCGACGACGACGAGGCCGTTCTGGATGCGACCTCCAGCTTCCTCGAAGCGCTGGGCTACGACACGCGGGCCTTCAACTCGGGCGAGGCGTTCCTGGCCTCGAGCCTCGCGGGTGATGTGTCCTGCCTGCTGACGGACATCAACATGCCCGGCCTCAACGGCCTGGACCTGCAGGAGCGCGTGCGGCGGGTGCGGCCGGCTCTGCCCATCATCCTGATGACGGCGCTGACGGACGACACCACGCGGCTTCGGGCCTTCGCCGGGGGCGCCCGCGATCTCCTGCGCAAGCCGCTGGCGGCCGACGACCTGATCCGCTGCCTGGAAGACACGATCGGGGCCTGAGACCGGTCGTGTCTCGGGCACGCCGCGGCGGCGCGGTGCAGGCTCATCACCCGGTGGAGCGCGCGCAGCATGGGACGGGACGCATGACGGCGACGGGGGCCGACGATCCGTTGAGCGGGCTCGCGCCCCTGCTGCGCGTGCGGCCGCATCTGGACGACGTCTGCCGCTTCGGCGGGAGCTGGGCCGCCCCGCACGCGCCGGAGCCGACCCGGCAGGCCTATTTCCACATCGTCACGCGCGGCCAGGCCGTTCTGCAACGACCGGAAGGGGAACCGCTCGAGATCGCCGCCGGGGACATCCTGCTCCTGCCCCGCGGCGACGCGCACATCATCCACAGCACGGGGCCGATGCCGCAGGCCAGGCTGCCCATCGCGGTGCGGCACCGGCACGACCTCCGGTTCAAGACCACCGTCGGGGCGGAGCCGGATGTCGAACTGATCTGCGGCCGCCTGCACTTCGAGGCCGCGCCGCAGAACCTGATCGTCACCGCCCTGCCGGACCTCGTCGTCCTGAGCGTCGGCGCGCAGCCGCTGGCGACGCGGTTCGAGCCTCTCCTCGTCGGCATCCGCGAGGAGCTGAGCGACGGGCGCGCCGGAGCCGTCGCGGTCGCCGAGAATCTCGCGAGCGCGCTGTTCATGATGATGCTGCGCGCGCATCTCGAAGCCGCGGCGCCCGCCGAGGGCCTGCTGCGCCTCCTCGGGCAGCCGGTGACTGCCCGGGCGGTGCTCGCGATGGTGCGCGATCCCGTGCGCGACTGGACGCTGGACGACCTCGCCGCTGTCTCCGTCGCCTCGCGGGCGAGCCTCGTGCGCGCCTTCCGGAAAGCCGCCGGGATCGCGCCCCTGGAATTCCTCACCGACCTGCGGCTGGGCCTCGCCCGTCATCGCCTGCGCGCCGGCACCGTCCCGCTCGAGGTCCTGGCGGTGGAGGTCGGCTACCAATCCGCCGCCGCCCTCAGCCGGGCGTTCCTGCGCAAGTACGGGATCCGCCCCGGCCACGCCCGACAGGCCGAGCATTCCGCCGATTCAGGCTGATCCGCGCGGTCATCCGCTTGCGCCGTCCGGTCATCGAGGGCGCGGCCGGCCACGATTACCTTCCTCGTCATCACGAAGGAGGTCGTCATGTCCATGATCGATTGGAATACGTACCGGCAGCAGGTCACGGCGGGCGTCGGACATTTCGGCCAGCTCAGCCCCGACACGGTGCGCGGCTACGGCACCCTCAGCATGGCCGGCCAGAAGACCGGTCAGCTCGACGCCAAGACCCGCGAGCTGATCGCGGTCGCGGTGGCGATCTCCCTGCGCTGCGACGGCTGTATCACGGTCCACACCGACGCCGCCCGCAGGCTCGGCGCCACCGAGGCCGAGCTGGCCGAAGCCCTCGGGGTCGCCACCAGCATCAATGCCGGCGCCGCGGTCGTCTACGCGACGCGCGCCCTCGACGCCTTCGCGGCCTCCGCCGAGGCCTGACCCACCCTCCCATCCGCTCGAGCAAGGGAATCGTGTCATGAACTCGCAGATCCGTCGCGTCCTCGGCCTCGTCTCGGGGCCGGGATCGAACCGCCTCGGCCTTCAGGCCATGCGGGTTGCCATCGCAATCATCTTCCTCTGGATCGGCGCGCTCAAGTTCGTGCCCTACGAGGCCGACAGCATCACGCCGTTCGTCGCCAACAGCCCCGTGATGGCGTTCTTCTACGTCCATCCGGACCAATACGCGCAGCACCTCACCCACGAGGGCGAGCTGAACCTCGCCGCGCGCGCCTGGCAGGCCGCCAACAACACCTACGCGTTCTCCCGCGGCCTGGGCACGGTGGAGCTGCTGATCGGCCTGCTCGTCCTCGTCGGGCTGGTGTCGCGGCGGCTGGGCCTCGCCGGGGCTGTGCTGGCCTTCCTCACGCCGTTCGTGACCCTGTCGTTCCTGGTCACCACGCCGGAGGCCTGGGTGGCGGCCCTGGGTGATGCCGAGCACGGCTTTCCCTACCTGTCGGGGGCAGGCCGCCTCGTCCTGAAGGACGTCACGCTGATGGCCGGCGCGTGGCTGGTCCTCGCCGACAGCGCCCGCGCCGTCCTGGCGCAGGCATCGACCCGAACCGCTCCGGCGCGGCTCGTGCCGCCCACGAAGGCGTAGCGGGCCGGTGGGCGGGGGCCGGATGTCGGCTCCCGCCACCGCGGTCTGGGACGCCTCGGCCGCCATCGGTCCGGGCGATGACCCCTAACCTTCGTATGATTCCGAACCGCTCGCGGCGCCTGTACGCCCGTTCGAACAGGATGTGATCGCGAGGCATCGCGTTCGTGGCGCGCCCGCGCGCGATTCCCCGCGTCGGGACATCGGGATCCGGCACGAGAACGGGTGCCACGTTGTGGAAGAGGTCGAACGATGATCCAGCTCACGATCAACGCGCGCCGATACGCGGTGGAGGCGGAGCCCGACACGCCGCTGCTGTTCGTCCTGCGCGACAGCCTGGGGCTGACCGGCACCAAGTACGGCTGCGGCATCGGCCAGTGCGGCGCCTGCACGGTGCTCCTCGACGGCGCGGCGACCCGCTCCTGCCAGATCCCGCTCGAGAGCGTCGGCACCCAGGCGATCACCACCATCGAGGCGATCGAGCAGGATCCGGTCGGCGCCAAGGTCGTGGCCGCCTGGGTCGGCATCGAGGTGCCGCAATGCGGCTACTGCCAGTCCGGCCAGGTCATGGCCGCCACCAGCCTGCTCAAGCAGACCCCAAAACCCTCCGAGGCCGACATCGCCGGCGCCATGACCAATCTCTGCCGCTGCGGCACCTACAACGCCATCGCCGCCGCCGTGCGGCAGGCCGCCGCCTGAGGAGGGCCCCATGACCGACCTCACGCCCCTCCGCCGCGCCGACCGTCGCCAGCCGGTCCGCAACCTCTCCCGCCGCGGCTTCCTCGGCGCCGCCTCCGGCGCGCTCTTCCTCGGAATCGGCCTGCGGATCGAGCCTGCCGCCGCGCAGACCCGCGCCGAAGGTCCGGCGGCCGTCGCCCCGAAGCCCGGCACCCGGGTCGCCGCCTTCCTGGAGATCCGCCCCGACAGCTCGGTGCGCCTGCTCAGCCCGTTCGTGGAGGGCGGACAGGGCATCAACACCGGGCTCGCCCAGACCATCGGCGAGGAACTCGACCTCGACCCGGCGCGCTTCACGGTCGAATGCGCGCCGCCCGGGCCGGATTACGCCGTCGTCAACGGCCTGCGCATGACCGGCGGCTCGTTCTCGACCCGCTCCAGCTTCGAGGCCATGCGCCGGCTCGGCGCCACCGCCCGCGAGATGCTGCTGCGCGCCGCCGCGGCCAAGCTCGCCGTTCCGCAGGACAGCCTGACGACCGCGGATGGCCGCGTGGTCCACGCCGCCTCCGGCCGCAGCCTCGGCTACGGCGAACTCGCCGCCGCCGCCCTCGCCCTGCAGCCGCGCGACGACGTCAAGCTGAAGGACCCGAAGGCCTTCCGCTGGATCGGCAAGCCGGTTGCGCGCCTCGACATGCGCGACAAGTCTACCGGCCGGGCCGTGTACGGCATCGACATCCGCCTGCCCGGCATGCTGCACGCCTCCGTCCAGCACGCCCCGCATCTCGGCACCGAGCCGGAGGCGATCGCCAACGAGGCGGAGATCCGGGCGATGCCGGGAGTCCAGGCCGTCCAGCGCCTGCCGGGGGCTGTGGCGGTGGTGGCCGACACGTGGTGGCGGGCGCGCAAGGGCGCGGAGGCGCTGCAGGTCACGTGGTCCAAGCCGGCCCCCGACGGCATCGCCACCGTGTCGGCCGGCTTCTCCTCGGCCGCGATGCTGGCCGCCCTGAAGGGGGCGACCGAGCCCGGCATCCCGGCCGAGCAGGCGGGCGACCCGGACGCCGCCTTCAAGGGCGCCGCCAAGGTCGTCGCGGCGGAGTACGACGCGCCCTACCTCGCCCACGCACAGCTGGAGCCGCCCTCGGCGGTGGCGAGCTTCACGCCCGACGGCAGCCTCGACCTGTGGCTGCCCAACCAGATGCCCGAGCTGTTCCAGCAGATCGCCGCCAAGACCGCCGGGCTGCAGCCCGATCAGGTCCGGATCCATTCGCCGATGCTCGGCGGCTTCTTCGGGCGCCACTTCTACTACGGGCCGGCCAACCCGTTCCCGCAGGCGATCCTGCTCGCCAAGGCCCTGGGCAAGCCGGTGCGGGTGCTGTGGTCGCGCGAGGAGGAGTTCGGCATGGACGCGCTGCGGCCCCTGAGCTTCGCGCGCTTCCGCGCCGCGCTCGGGGCCGACGGGATGCCGGTCGCGCTGGAGACGACGGCCGTGGGCGAGGGCCCGATCGGGCGCTGGTTCGGCGCGCTGTTCAAGTCGCCGGTCGATTCCTCGGTGGTGGAGGGTCTCGACCAGAAGCCCTACGCGATCCCGAACCGGAAGCTCAGCTACGTGAAGGTGCCCCACCCGGTGACCATCGCGTTCTGGCGCTCGGTCGGGCACTCGATGAACGACTACTTCTACGAGAGCTTCCTCGACGAGATCGCCCAGGCCGGCGGCCAGGATCCGTTCGCCCTGCGGATGGCGCTGCTGAAGGACAGCCCCCGCCACCGCACGCTGCTGCAGGCGGTGGCGGATCTGGCCGGCGGCTGGAAGCCGGGGCCGTTCCAGGCGGCGGATGGGACGCGCCGGGCGCGGGGCGTGTCGATGGCCTCGCCGTTCGGCTCCGAGACGGCGACGATCGCCGAGGTCTCGCTCAAGGACGGCGAGGCGCGGGTGCACGACCTCTGGATCGCGATCGATCCGGGCAGCGTGGTCAATCCGGCGATCGTGAAGCGTCAGGTGGAGAGCGCGGCGGCTCTGGGCCTGTCGTCCACGCTGCTGGAGCAGGTCGTCTACGAGGGCGGGCAGCGCCAGGCGCGGAACTTCGACGCCTACCCGATCCTCGACCGGGATCGGATGCCGCGGGTGCATGTGGCGATCGTGGAGAGCGGCGCGCCGATGGGCGGCATCGGCGAGCCGGGCCTGCCGGGCGTTCCGCCGGCGGTGGTCAACGCCGTGGCTCTGCTCACCGGCCAGCGCCTGCGCAGCCTGCCCCTGGCCAAGGCGCACCTTTCGGGGGCGTGATGCAACCACTGCGCGGGGCGCGGCGACGGCACTTGGAGGGCACGCGATGACGACGGCAGCCGCGCAGACGCCCCGATGGGCCCTGTTCAGGACCGGTCCGCGCTTCGAGTACCTGCCGGTCGCCCTGTTCGGATCGGTGATGGGGCTGACCGGCCTGAGCGCCGCGTGGCGGCTTGCGGCCCTGCGCTACCCTCTGCCGGGCCTCGTGGCGGACCTGATCGGGTGGCTGGCGCTCGCCGCCTTCCTCGCCCTGTCGGCGGCCTACGGGATGAAGGCGGTCACGGCCTGGCCCACGGTCCGCGCGGAGTTCCGCCACCCGATCGCCGGCAACCTGTTCGGGACCGTGCTGATCAGCCTGCTGCTGCTGCCGCTGGTCCGCGTCAGCCTCCTCCTGGCCCAGGGCGTCTGGATCCTGTCCGCGGCCGGCATGGTGGTGTTCGCGGTGGTGATCGTCAGCCGCTGGATGAGCAGTCGCCAGCAGCTCGCGCACGCGACGCCCGCCTGGATCGTGCCGGTGGTCGGGCTCCTCGACGTGCCGCTCGCCGCGCCGGTCCTCGGCCTGCCCCACACCCAGACGCCGACCCTGCTGGCGCTGAGCGTCGGCCTGTTTTTCGCCGTGCCGCTCTTCACCCTCGTCTTCGCGCGCCTCGTCTTCGAGGAGCCGCTCGCGCCGGCGATGCGGCCGACGCTGATGATCCTGGTCGCGCCCTTCGCGGTGGGCTTCTCGAGCTACGCCGCGACGCTCGGGCGGATCGACGCCTTCGCCGAGGGGCTGTTCCTGATCGGCCTATTCGTCTTCGTGATCCTCGTCGGCCTGCTCCGGGACCTGCCCCGGTGCTGCCCGTTCCGGGTGTCGTGGTGGGCCGTGAGCTTCCCGACGGCCGCGACGGCAGTGGCCGCCCTGCGCTACGCCGAGCACGCGCAGAGCGTTCTCGCCGACGGTCTGGCGCTGCTGCTCCTCGCCTTCGCGACGGGGCTGATCGGGGCGCTCAGTCTGCGGACCCTGACCGGTATCGCGCGCGGCGAGTTGCGCGCCCTCAGCGGCTGAGACGTCGACGCACGGGACCGCGCGCCACCGGCACCGATGGCCGCCAGCGTGCGATAAATCACTTGCTCGATGATCGTCAGCCTGAGTAGCTTGCATGATGCAACGGACATCCTTCGATCAGATGCCGTGTCCCGTGGCCCGCTCCCTGGATCGGGTCGGCGAGTGGTGGAGCATCCTCATCCTGCGCGACGCCGTCTACGGGCTGACGCGCTTCGACCAGTTCGCGCAAAGCCTCGGCATCGCACCCAACATGCTGACGCGCCGCCTGAAGGCGCTGTGCGAGGCCGGGCTGATGGAGCGGCGGCTCTACCAGGAGCGGCCCGCGCGCTACGAGTACGTGCTCACCGACACGGGCCGGGACTTCCGGCCCGTGCTGTGGACCCTGTTCGCCTGGGGCAACCGCCACCTCGCCCCGGAAGGCGAGAGCGTGAGCCTCGTGGACCCTGAAACCGGGTTGCCGGTCGATCCCGTCGTGGTCGACCGGCGCACCGGCCGGCCGCTCTCCGACGGTGTCCGCGTCGTTGCCGGGCCGGCGGCGAGCCCGCGGCTGCGGCGGCGCTTCGAGCGCCCGATCGCGCTCTGACCGGCAGGCGCACAACGCCGTCGCGCTTCGCTCTGGCCACCGCGCCGGTGCCGCTGATGCGCAAGGTCGCCCCGCCGAAGGGTCCATTCGCCGATGCGCACGGACGCGGCGGAGGCTGGAGGCGGGGCCGAATCCGCCAGACACGGAGACAGCGCCATGGATATGACCGCATCGACCACGCGCATCACGATCGAGCACGTGACGATCCCCTCGGCGAAACCCTTCGACGCCGTGCGCCAAGCGCTGGAGGATGCGGTCCCGCCCCTCGATCACGGCTACGCGGCGCTCGTCCAGGCGGGCCGGGCCGAGGAGGCGCGCAGCCAGCTGGCCCGCGCGGCCCCGCTCTCGATCTTCGGCCAGCGCGATCACGGCGCCCTGCTGCGGATTGCCGGGCTGGAGCGCAGGGCCATCCAGTACGACATCGGCAACCCGCTGACCGCCTCCCGCATGACGCGCCACGTGCTCTCGGCGGCCTTGTACGCGCCGATCCGGGTGCTGCTGCGGGAGGGGGCCGACGGCGTGGCGTTCGAGTACGACCGGCCGGCGACCGCCTTCGGCCAGTTCCACGATGAGGCCGTCGATGCGGTGGCACGGGATCTGGACGCGCAGCTGCGGGCGGCGCTGATCGCGGCGGCCGCGTGACCGGCCCTTCGGGTGCCCAGGCCCGTCCGGTCGCGCAGACCGAGGCCGGCATCCGTCGGGATGTCGCACGGCGTCTCGGGAGCGCGCGATCGCGGATCAGCGCGCGGTCGCAGGCCGAAGCCGCCGGATGAATGGAGCCGAGACTTGGCGGCAATGCTGCATGGCCTTACCCATCCTGTGATCCGGCGAGGAGCTTGCCGATGACGCGCACCGAGGACGTGACGGGTTGCCGGCGTCTGCCGGGCTGGGCACCGGGGCAGGCGCCTTCGCGGGCGGGATACCGCGTCCGCAACCCGGCCCGAGGAAAGGCGGCATGAGCGTCGGATTCGCGCCCGCGGCCGATAGGCTGATCGTCACCACCGCGGCCGATTGGAACGACGCTTGGTACCTGGTCTGCATGAAGGTCTCGACGATCGGGTTCGTCGTCGTCGACGCACGCGAACGCGTCGCCGCGATCGACGCGCTCCGGGCCGCCGGGATCACCGACATCTCCGGCTATCTCGACGCCGATCCCGCCATGGCGGACCGGCTGCGGCACGGGATGGTCATCCTCGACGTCAACGAGGCGGCCGTGCGGATGTTCGGCGCCGCCGGCCGCTCGGACATGATCGGGCAGCGCACGCAGCGCTTCTTCGATCCGCTCTGCACCGCGCAGGTCAATTCGGCGCGGGCCTTCGCGACCGGCGCCACCGCATTCCAACAGCAGGCGCACAGCGTCCGGCGGGACGGAAGCCGCTTCGAAACCCTGTTCTGCGTGGTGCCGCGGGCGGACGGGGCCACCTCCGGCCTGTGGCTGGCCTCCTTCGTCGACATCACCGAACACGTCCAGCGGCAGACATCCCTCAACACACTGCGTGACGAGCTCGCGCATGTCGCCCGGATCTCGACCCTGGGCGAACTCTCCGCCTCCATCGCCCACGAGATCGGCCAGCCGCTGTCGTCGATCGGCATGACCGCCGGGGCCATGCTGCGCCTCCTCCACCGGGAGGATCTCGACCGGGACCTGCTCCGGCGGCAATGTCAGCGCATCGTCGATCAGGTCGCCCGCGCCGGCGACATCGTCGATCGCACACGCCGCATGGCCACCAAGCGGGCCAGCGTCCGGACGCCCGTTTCCGTGGTGGAGGTCCTGACTGAATCCGTGCAGTTCGTGCGGCACGATCTCGACCGCATCGACGTCCGGTTCGGCCTCGCCTGCACGGGCAGCGACGCGCTGGTCCATGCGGATCGGATCCAGCTGCAGCAGGTCTTCGTCAACCTGCTGATGAACGCCATCCAGATCCACCGGCACGCCCGCACCGCGATGCCGGAGATCAGGATCGAGACCTCCGATCACGGCACATCGATTGTGATCGACATCCTCGACAACGGGCCGGGCATCGATCCGGTGAACGCCGAGAGGCTGTTCGACGGGTTCTTCACCACGCGCCCCGAAGGGCTCGGCCTGGGTCTCGGGATCTGCCGGACCATCGTCGCGGCGCATGGCGGTTCGATCGAGGCGGGCGCCCGAAGCCGCGCGCCGGGCGCCCGCTTTTCCGTCCGACTGCCGCTCCACCGGGCGTGAACGGGTCTCCGGATGCGCGATCCCGGGTGGCGGGGCGCTCGGCCGTCAGGCTGCGACGTGCGGTCGATCTCGGACCATCCGGATGGCGCTAGCGCCGCTCCTGATCGCGTTGGATCACAGGAGACGACCGCGTCCCGGGCCGCGGTCACCCCGTTCCTCCCCCCACATCCTGAGGTGCCGGCGCGCAGCGGAGCCCGCCTTCAAGGCGGCGCAGGTCGCACCTCAGGATGAAGGGAATGGCGTGGACGACCCTTCTCCGAAACGGCCCGCTGCCGGGCGCAACCCGATCGGCAAGGGCGCTAGATGAAATGGGCTGGCAACGCCAACGCTTGCGCGGATTGGATCAAGGCCAGCGCCAGGCCGGCGATCAGGATCCAAGCCACGATGCGGTCCGCGCCGGTCACGCTGCTGGTCAGCATCCGGGTGGCCATCCGTCGTCTCCCCCACTCCACAGCCGCGGATCGGCTGTCCTGAGACGACTTTATGGCCAAGCTGGTTTGCGTGCGGATTGCGTCGATTGTTGCGTGCTCCGAGCGGATCACGGGAGCTCCGGTGACAGGCCTCCCGACGCGTCGGCTCAGATCAACCCGACAGCCTCTTCCGGGAAGCGGATCGCGAACACCGCCCCGAGCCCGGGTCCCGCACTCTCGGCCGTGGCGCGGCCCCCGTGCAGTTCGGCGATCCGGCGGACGATCGAGAGGCCGAGGCCCGTGGAATTCTCTCCGCCCGTGGGTTTCGCCGAGAGGCGCTGGAAGCGCCCGAATACCCGGGTCGAATCCTCCGGCGACAGGCCGGGCCCGTGATCGGCGACCGCGCAGACCAGCTCCGCGCCCCGCGGACCCGGCTCGCGGCCGACCCGCACGGTGATCGCGCCGCCGCCCGGGCTGTACTTGATGGCGTTGGAGACGAGGTTGTCGAGGGCTTCGCGCAGGCGCTCGGCGTCGCCGCAGAGGAACAGCTCGTCCGGGCCGTCGCAGACGAGGGTCTGGCCCTTGGCGTCGGCGAGAGGCCGGTCAGCCTCGCAGACCTCCCGGGCGAGGCCCGCGAGGTCCACGGGCTCACGACGCAGGCTGATGTCGAGGGCGTCGTTCATCGCGTCCGCCATGAGGCTGTCGATCATGGCGGTCAGGCCCTTGGCGCTGGCGCGCACGTGCTGCACCTGCGCGCGCATCTGCTCGCGGTCGCCCTGCATGTCGATCAGGTCGGACAGCATCTCGGCGCGGCCGAGGATCACCGCCAGCGGGTTCTTCAGGTCGTGCGCGATGGTGCCGAGGATCTCGGTCTTGAGGCTGTTGGCCCGGCGCAGGTCCGAGCGCTGCAGGTCCAGCCGGCGGTTCGCCCGGATCAGCTCGGCGGTGCGCTCGACCACCCGCCGCTCCAGGCCGGCGTTCGTCTGCTGCAGCCGCTCGTAGAGGATGACGTTGTCGAAGGCGATCGACAGCCGGCTCGTGAACAGCGCGATGAGCGAGCGGTCGGTCTCCGAGAGCTGCCGGTCGGCCTCGATCAGCGCGACGATCTCGCTGCCGCTCGCGGTTTGCAGGTACAGGGTCGACCAATGCTCGCCGAAGCTGTGGCGGCGCTCGGCGAAGGCCCGCTCGACGAGGGGTTGCACCCGCTCCTCCAGCGGCCAGGCCGGCTCGCGGCCCGCGTAATGTCCGTAGCAGCCGGACCCGGCCAGCACGCAGAAGCGCTCCTGCGGGGCCGCGGTCTCGCGCAGGACCAGGATGCCCGCGCAGGCGACGTTCAGCAGCGAGGCGACCTGGGTGAGGACGCCCTCGGCCAGCCGCTGCATCGACTTGTGGTCGAGGAGCATCGGGGCGGCGTCGATGATGATCTCCAGCCCGCGCCGGGTCTCGTCGAGGCGCTTGAGCTGCTGGTAGGCGCGGAGCGCCGCGGTGAGGCTGGTGAACAGCTTGTCGGCGGTGAGCTCGGTCTTCGCCTTGTAGTCGTTGATGTCATAATCGACGATGATCCGCCGTTCCGGCGCCTGCCCGGGCTGGCCGGTCCGCAGGATGATCCGGACGGTCTCCTGCCGGAGGTCGCGCCGGATGTAGTCGACGAGGTCCAGCCCGGCATTGTCGGTCTCCATCACCACGTCGAGCAGCACCACCGCCACGTCGCGGCGCTCGGCGAGCAGCACCCGCGCCTCCGCGGCCGAGCGGGCGGCGAGGATCTCCAGGCCGCGCCCGTCGAGGGTGTAGCTCGCCAGGGCGTAGCGGGTGCCGTCATGGACCGCCGGATCGTCGTCGATCACCGCGATGACCCACGCCCCCGCATTCGGCTTCGCCTCGTCGAGATCGTCCGGAATCAGCGTGAGTGTGTCGTCATCCATGGCTGTGGCCTGAAATGCTGCTCGAAACCTGACGAGTACGCTAGCAATCGTGTTGAAAACTTGTCACGCTATCGTGATCCGATACGATTCCTATATTCGTTCCAGGGCGAAGCCGGAAAGTGCCCCCAGTCGCGATGAGCATGCCAGACAGGACTACGCCCGCTGCCACGCGCGGCGGCGCGGTGATGCCTTCGATTGCGGTCGTCGACGACGAGGCGGCGACCCGCGAGATGGTCGGTGATTACCTGAAGCTCCATGGCTTCGCGGTGGTCCTGTGCGACGGAGGATGGGCGTTGCGGGAGCACCTCGCCCGGCAAAGCCTGGATCTGATCGTGCTTGACCTGAACATGCCGGAGGAAGACGGGCTCTCCATCGTGCGCGACCTCAAGGCCCGTACGGCGATCCCGATCATCATGCTCACCGCGACGGCGAGCGCGATCGACCGGGTGGTCGGGCTGGAACTCGGGGCCGACGATTATCTGCCCAAGCCCTGCGAATTGCGGGAGCTGGTCGCCCGGGTGCGCTCCGTGCTGCGCCGCGTGCAGGCGCCGGGGGTTCCGATGGCTCCCGGCCCGGAGGAGGGACGCCGGATCCGGTTCGGGACCAAGTGGCTGGAACTCGACGCCCTGCGCCTGAGCGACGATGCCGGCCTCGAACAGGCCCTGACCCGCTCGGAATTCGACCTCTTGAAGGCCTTCGCCGACAACCCGCGGCGGGCCCTGTCGCGCGAGCGGCTGCTCGACCTCGCCGATGCCCGCGATCCGGACGCGTTCGACCGCGCCATCGACGTGCGGATCAACCGGATCCGCAAGAAGGTCGAGCCGGATCCCAGCAATCCGCGCTACATCCGCACGGTCAGGGGCCTCGGATACATCTTCCGTCCCGAGGGAGACTGATGAAGGGCGGAGAAATGTTGCGTCCCTAGGTGCGGACGCAACATTTCGGCTCTCGGACGGGCCGGGACGCAATAACCGCGGCACGGAAAGCCTCTATCAGCGTGGCAGGACCGAGGGCCGTGGGGGCCCGGAGGACGGGCCATGCGACATGTGATCGGACCCTCGTCGGCCGCGTCGGCCGGCACGCTCTGCGTTCTGGCGCTCGTCGGCCTGGTCGCCCCGGGCGGCGCGGCGCCGGTGGCGGATCGCGGTGCGCGGGCTTCCGCCGCGTCCCTCCGTGATGGCGCCGCCTGTGCCGGCGCGGCCTGGCCGTACCCGCCGGGCGCCTGCGCGGGCCTCGGCGCGGCGGGAGAGCGGGCACCGCGCCGCGTCCGGCTCATCGCGGTCGAGCCCGCGCCCGGCCTGCGGTGAGAGGCGGGGGCCGCCATGCCGCATTTCAGCGACGATCCCGGCGCCGGCGAAGATCCCGATCTGCTGCGCCGGCTCCGCCTAATGCTCCGCGGCCGGGATCCCGCGCCGCGGCCCCCGCCGACCCGGGCGGAACGCTTCGGCGTGCCTGCGCCGCGCGATGGCGCGCGTGACGCGCAGGATGCGGTGCTGGCCGGCCCCGACCCGCGACCGGCCGGATCCCAACCCCGCTGAGACCGCGCGTGGTGGGTGGCTGCGACGCCGTCTTTGCGAGCGCGGCGAAGCAATCCAGCAGCGCAGAGCCGGCCGGCCTCGTCGCGCCGCCCTGGGTCACGCTGCGGCGCGCGTGATGACGGAGCAGGCGGCATCGACCGAGGGCTGCAAACGGGAACAGGATAACCCGGTCGCCGGGCCGCGGGGATTGGTGGGAGCTCCGCCTGATTGCACCGCGCTCCGACACGGCTTTAAGTTGTTGCCGGACCCCTATGTCGGGACGCGGATGCGGGTTGGACCCAAGATCGCCCTGGTCGGAGGCGTGCCGATCCTCGCCGCCGGCGCGATCGCCATGGCCGGCTGGCTCCTCCTGGCCCAGGAGGAGCGCGCCCGGGGCGGGGCGGTCCTGGTCGCCGACGTGTACCATGACCTCGCCACCGCGCGTTTGGTCCGCGACCAGTACGCCGCCGCGGACGCGCAGGACCGGCCCGCCTATGCCGAGCGCTTCGCCGGCCTGGCGGCGCGGGCGGAAGCCGGCCTCGGCCGGCTCACGGGCTTCGCCCGCATCGACGCACAGCGGTCCCGCATCGCCTCGGTGGAGGCGGCGCTCGCCCGCTACCGCAGCCAGATGGACGCCTTCGTCCGGCGCACCCGGGAGAATGACGGCCTGATCCGCGAGATGACGCAGCGGGCCGACACCCTGATCGACCTCACCGACCGGGCGCGCCTGCGGCAGCAGGCCTCGAACGCCGACCTCGCCCGCTCGCTGGCCGAGAAGGTCGAGGCTTTGCGGGTCGCCCGCGGCCTCGTCGCCCGCCTCAACGTCCTGCGGGTTCGGACCGCCGAGAGCGCGGTGATTGCCGCGCGAGGCTCCGCCCAGGGCGCCGGCCAGGGCGCCGATCCGGCCGAAGCCGCGGTCTCCGAGTCCGAGGCTCAGCGCGCGCAGGCCCGCTTCCGTGCCGCCAGCCGCGACCTGGCGGCGGCGCTGCGGGCCGACGGCCGCGAGGCCGAGGCCGAGGCCCTCGACGCGCTGACCGTCGAGGCCGCGGGGCACAACCCGGACCGCGGCAAGCTCGACGGCTGGATCGAGCGCAACCTGAAGATCGAGACCTCCGGCCAGGAGAGCCTGCACGACGAGGTGGCGCAATTGCTGGCCTATTCGGTGGAGGCCAACGAGATCGAGCAGGCCACCCAGAACGTCGCGATCGGCACCCTCAAGCTCGGGCCGCGCACGGCGGGCGCCCTGCTGCACCGCGACGCGGCCCTCGCCGAGCGGCTGCTGGCCGAGGGCGAGCGCCTGGCCCGGAGCGCCAGCGCCCTGCCGATCTCGCCGCTGATCCAGGCCGACATGATCCAGGCCCTCGACGGCTGGCGGGCGCGCCTGACCACGACCATCGGGGGCCTGCGGAGCCAGAACGCCATGATCGTCACGATGGACGGGCTCGCCGCGACGATGATCGACAGCGCCAAGGCCCTGAACGACGCCTTCGTGGGCGATGCCGACCGGTTCGGCAGCTTCATCCAGCGGATCCTGCTCGCCGGCGCGGCCGGGCTGCTGCTGTTCGGTGCCCTGGTGGTGATCCTCGTCGCCCGCTCGATCCTGGTGCCTTTGCGCGCCCTGCAGGGCGACATGGTGATGCTGACCGGCAGCCCGGCGGGCGCGGCCGTGCGGGGCACGGGCCGCCGGGACGAGCTCGGCGACATCGCCCGCGCCACGGCCGTCTTCGTCTCCGAGATCGCGCGCCGGGAAGGGGCGCTGCGCCGGGCCAAAGATCAGGCCGACGTCGCCCTGGTCGAGCTGCGCCGGACCCAGGACAACCTCGTCCGGGCCGAGAAGCTCGCCTCCCTCGGGCAGCTCGTGGCCGGGGTCGCCCACGAGATCAACACGCCGCTCGGCATCGCGCTCACCACCGGGACGCTCATGAGCGACGAGGCGCGGACCTTCCGGACGGGGCTGTCCGCCGGCACGCTGTCGCGCTCCCGGCTCAACCATTTCGTCGACCGGGTCGAGGAGGGCGCCACCCTGCTCTGCACCAACCTCACCCGGGCCGCCGACCTCGTCCAGGGCTTCAAGCAGGTCGCGGTCGACCGGGTCAGCGACGAGAGCCGCAGCGTCGCGCTGGCGACCTGGCTCGACGACCTGCTGGCGAGCCTGCGGCCGCTGCTGCGCAAGGGCGGCCACAGGGTGGATCGCGCCTGTCCGGAGGACCTCGTCATCGACACCAATCCCGGCGTGCTGGCGCAGATCCTGACCAACCTGATCGCCAACGCGGTCGTGCACGGCTTCCGCGCGGGCGAGCCGGGCCGGATCGCCGTGGACGTGTCGGTGCGGGAGGGCGGCCTCGTGCGCATGGAGGTCCGCGACACCGGCCGGGGCATCCCGCCGGAGCACCTCGACCGGATCTTCGATCCGTTCTTCACGACGGCGCGCAGCGCCGGCAGCACGGGGCTCGGCATGCACATCGTCCACAACCTCGTGACCGCCAAGCTCGGCGGCCGCATCGCGCTGACCAGCGAACTCGGCCAGGGCACCCTCGTGCAGATCGAGTTTCCCGCGCGCCGCACCGAGGCGACGGCGCGGCCGCTGCCCGCCGCGATCGGGACGCCGTGAGGCCGGCCGCGGGAGGCCGGGCCGGGCTCCTCGCCCTGGCGGCGGGCCTGCTCCCTGGGCTTCTCCTGGCCCCGGGGCCGGCGGCGGCCCGCACCTTCGTGTTCTGCTCGGAGGGCAGCCCGGAGAGCTTCGATCCGGCCCTTGCCACGACCACCACCACGATGAACGCGGCCTGGCAGGTCTACAACACGCTGGTGGAGTTCGCGCCCGGCACCACGACGATCCGCCCGGGCCTCGCCGAATCCTGGACGGTCTCGGAGGACGGGCGGACCTACGTCTTCGCCCTGCGGGACGGCGTGCGCTTCCACGCCAACGCGCGCTTCACCCCGACGCGCCCGCTGAACGCCGAGGACGTGGTGTTCTCCTTCAGCCGCCAGCGGCGCCCCGGACCCGACGGCGCCGCGCCGGGCTTCACCTACTTCCACGATCTCGGCCTCGCCGACCTGATCGAGGCCATCGACGCACCGGATCCGCGCCACGTCCGCTTCCGGCTGCGCGAGGCCGACACCACCTTCCTCGCCAACATCGCCCAGGCCTTCGGCGCCATCCTGTCGGCCGAGTACGCGGCGATTCTCGCGGCCGGCAACGCGTCGGACGACCTCGCGCGCGCGCCGATCGGGACCGGCCCGTTCGTGTTCGAGGGCTACCGGCCGGATCAAATCCTGCGCTACCGCGCCTTCCCGGATTACTGGCGCCGCAAAGCGGAGGACGGCGAACGGGGCGAGCGCCCGGACGGCCTCGTCTTCGCGATCACCCCGAATGCGGCGGTGCGGCTGACCAAGCTGCGGGCCGGGGAGTGCCACGCCATGGCGTTCCCGGCGACCGGCGACCTCGACGCGATCCGGGCGGAGCCGGGCCTGACGCTGCTCGCGCTCGCCGAGCTGAACGTCGCCTATCTCGCGCTCAACACGACGAAGACACCTTTCAACGATGTCCGGGTGCGGCGCGCCGTCAACCTCGCCATCGACCGGCAGGCGATCGTGGCGGGCGTCTACGGCGATGCCGGCATCCTGGCCCAGGGGCCGCTGCCGCCGGGAATCTGGGCCCACGAGGCCGACCGGCCGGACACGCCCTTCGACCGCGCCGAGGCCCTGCGCCTGCTCGCCGAAGCCGGGCTCGCGGAGGGCTTCGAGACCGACCTGTGGTACCCGCCGGTCAGCCGGCCCTACAACCCGAACGGACGGCGCGTCGCCGACATGATCCAGGCCGACCTCGCGCAGGTCGGCATCCGCGCCCGCCCGGTCACGCGCCCCTGGAACGCGTACCGCGCCGCGCTCTACGGCGGGGAGCCCAGCCTGATGCTCTACGGCTGGACCAGCGACAACGGCGATCCCGACAACTTCCTGAACGTGCTGCTCGGCTGCAAGGCCGCCCAGGCCGGCGGGGCCAACCTCGCCCGCTGGTGCGACCCGGCCTACGACCGTCTGGTCGAGGCCGCCCGCCGCACCGGCGACCGCGAGGCGCGGCAGGCCCTGTACCGGCAGGCCCAGGCCATCGTCCGGCAGGCGATGCCCTGGGTGCCCCTGGCGCACACCAAGGTCCATCTGGCGATCCGCAGCGACGTGCTCGGCCTGACGATGGACCCGCTCGGCCGCCACCTGTTCGAGACGGTGCGGTTCCGCGGCCCGCGGTGACGGTGCGGGCCGACCGGCCCGCCGCGCTCATTTCTTCGTCCGCTGCTGGAAGACCCGCAGCACCTGGTTGCCCCGGGCCACGGCGTCGTCGAGGGCCTGCTGCGGCGACTTCGCGCCGCTGAGCGCCGCCTCCAGCTCCTCCGCCCACAGGTCGCGGATCTGCAGCATGTTGCCCAGGCGCAGCCCGGCCGTGTTGCGCGTCGGCGGGCGCCGCGTGAGCTCCTGCACGGCGACGTGGAGCTGCGGGTGCCGCTCGAAGAAGCCTTCGGCCACCGCGTCGTCGTAGGCGGCGCGCGTCGTGGGGATGTAGCCGGTGTTCCGGTAGAGCGCGGCCTGCTGCCGTCCCTCCATGAGGAAGGCCAGGAACCGGGCGACGCCGCGGTACTCGTCCGGCGTCTTGCCCTGCATCACGTAGAGTGAGCCGCCGCCCAGGATCGCGTTCTGCGGCTCCGCGACCACGTCGGGGTAGAACGGCATCGGCGCCACCGTCCAGTCGAACCGGGCCGCGGTGGAGACCTTCCCGTAGAGGCTCGACGAGGTGAGGAAGAGCGCGCAGTCGCCCGAGACGAACCGGGATTCCCCGCGGTTGACGCGGTCGTTGTAGGCGAACACGCCCGCGCGCTGCAGGTCGACGAGGTTCTGCAGGTGGCGGACCTGGAGCGGGCCGTTGAAGACGAGCTCGGCGTCGTAGCCGTCCAGGCCGTTGGACCGGGTCGCGATCGGCCGGTCGTGCCAGACCGACAGCTGCTCGAGATGCACCCAGGTCGGCCAGGCGGAAGACAGCGCACACCGCTCGCCGTCCGCCGCCCTAAGCCGCCGCGCGGCCTCGAAGACCTCCGGCCAGGTCGTCGGCAGATGGTTGGCGTCGAGGCCCGCCTGCCGGAACCGGTCGCGGTTGATCCACATCACCGTCGAGGAGACGTTGAAGGGCAGGGACAGCATCCCGCCCTCCGAATCCAGGTAGTTGGTGGCGACGACCGGCAGGAAATCCTCCGGCGTCACCGCGAGGCCCGCCTCCCGCATCACGGTGGCGACCGGCCTGACGGCGCCGATGGCGGCCGCCATGGTCCCGTTGCCGACCTCGAAGACCTGGAGCAGGTGCGGCGCCGCGCCGGTGCGGTAGGCCGTGATGCCGCTGCTGATCGTCTCGGCGTAGCTGCCCTTGTAGACCGGGACGACCCGGTAATCGGCTTGCGACGCGTTGAAGGTCTCGGCGAGGCGGGTCACCAGCTCGCCGTTCGGCCCGTCGAGGGCGTGCCAGAACTGCAGCTCGGTGACGGCGGCGGCCGGGAGCGGGCGCAGCGCGAGAAGCAGGCCGGCGATCAGCACGCCCAGCCGGAAGAGCCCGCCGGGCGGGGCGTTCCGCGTCGCTCTGCTCATGCCAGCCGCTCCGGAAGCCAAAGCCGCAGCACCGTGCCGGCGCCGGCGCTGCTCTGCAACTCGACCCGCCCCTGGAGGCGGTTCACCACGAGGTTGTGGACGATGTGCAGGCCCAAGCCCGTCCCGCCGCGGGCGCGGGCCGTGGTGAAGAACGGGTCGAACACGCGGCCGAGATCGGCGCTGGCGATGCCGCGCCCGTCATCCGCGATGGACAGGTCGATCCCGCCCCCGGTCCGCAGCCCCGTGATGGTGATGCGGCCGCCCTCGCGGTCCCGGAAGCCGTGCTCGATCGCGTTCTTGACGGCGTTCGACACGACCTGCGCCAGGATGCCCGGAAGCGTGTCGACGACGAGGTCGGGCGGGCAGTCGACCACGAAGACGTGCCGGCCCGGCCGCGCCAGGGCCCGCAGGCTCTTCAGCAGCTCGTCGATCCAGTCCGCGAGGTTCAGCGCGCGGCGGTCCTCGATCGCCTGATCGGCCGCCACCTGCTTGAAGCTGTAGAGGAGGTCGGCGGCCCGCATGAGGTTACTGGCCAGGAGCTGCGCGCCCTCCTGCATCCGCCCGGCATACTGGGTCAGCCGCGAGCGGGAGAGCTGGTTTTCCTCGACCATGCGCGCGAAGGCCATCGAGTCGGACTGGACCTGCGTCGCCGTCGTCAGGGCGATGCCGAGCGGGGTGCTGATCTCGTGCGAGACGCCCGCCACGAGCTGGCCGAGCGAGGCGAGCCGCTCTGCCCGGATCAGGTCCTCCTGGGCCTGCCGCAGGGTCGTGAGCGCATCGTCGGCCCGCTGGGACGCCTTGCGTCGGTCCGCCTCCCGGCGGCGGATCTGCTCCAGGAACGCGTTGGTCGCCCGGGCGATGTCGCCGAGTTCGTCCCGCCGGGTGAGCAGGTGGCCGTCGCGGCCGATATCCTCCGGCGTGGGCGCGCCGGCGGCGGTGACGATGCTGTGCTGGAGGGCGTGCAGCGGCCGGGTGATCGAGCGCGCCACCGCGGCGGCGGCCCCGATCCCGAGGCACAGGGCCCCGACCGCCCCGACGATCAGGAGCTGCCGGATCACGCTGCCGAACTGGTCGGCGTCGTCGATGAAGGCCCGGCTCAGGGTCTGGGCGTTGGCGCTCATGGTGGCGGCCCGCCGGTCCATGTCGGCGATGGTCTCGTTCTGCTCGCCGATCTTGTCGATCGTCGCGGCGAGCTGCGTGCGCCAGCCGTCGATCGCCCCCGCCATCTCGTCGCGGATGCTTGCCGGGATGAGCAGCGTCCGGGAGGTGCCGGACAGGTCCGCGCCCGCCGCCAGCACCCGCGACGCCTCGGAGGTGTCCCGGCCCGCCAGCGCCGCGTCGGTCCGCCGGGCGAGGCGCAGGGCCGTGAGGGCGATGTCCTGAGCGGAGAGTTCGGCCTCGTTCGAGAGGACCGAGTGGCGGATGAGGAGCGCGACCTCCTCGTAGAGCCGGCCCTGGCGGGCGACGTTCACCTGGACGAGCTGGTCGCACCACTCGACCAGGACGCGGCCCGCCTGGGTCGCGCGGGTCAGCTCGAACCCCTCCGAGAGCACCCGGTTGAGGTCGTCCTCGGTCCGGCTCCGGTCGCGATAGGCCTTCAGCAGCTCCGTCGCCCGGTCGGCCACCCCGGCCTCGCCGTCGACGCGCAGGACCCGGCGCAGCCTTTCGCCCACGGCGTCGAGCTGCTGCAGATCCGCGGCGAGTTCGTCGAACTCGATCGGGAAGACCGGGCGGCCGATGCGCGCCCGGTTCAGCTCCGCCGTGCTGATCGCCTCGCGCAGCTCCCGCAGCGCGGTGACGACGCCCTGGTTCCGCTCCAGCTCGGCGTCCTTGACGGCCAGCACGGCGATCAGCTGGGCATTGTCCTGCTGCTGGCGCCGGCGCGCGACGTCGGTCAGCGCCACCAGGGCGTCCGCCCGCCGGGCCATGTCGGCGATCGTCGCGGTCGCCGCCCGCTCGGAGAGCAGGAGCGCGCGCATCCGCGTCACCTGCGAGGTCAGGTCGCCCGTCACGGTCGCCACGAGGGCGGCCTGGCCGCGCGTCCGCGCGAGATGCTCCAGCCTTTCGAGCTGCGCCGTCGCCGTCGCCGCGCGCGCGTCGAAGCGGCGCTCGGCCTCGTCCCATCCCTCGATGCTGCCGCTCAGGGCATCCGCCCGCGCCCGGTTCATCGCCGCGAGCGTCTGCGCCGTCTCGGTCGCCACCACGGCGCCGGCCCGGGCGCGCTCGGCCTCGCGGAGCAGGATCCAGGCGCCGAGCGCGATCGCGGCCGCGACCAGGATCGGGATCGCCCCGACCACGAGGACGCGGCGCGCGATGCCGGACCTGCCGAACCCGCGCATCATCGCGCCCCACACCGTGTCCCGCGCCCCGCCACCGTTGCGGCCTCCCGTTCCGTCGCCGGCTCCGCGACGCCACAATCGGTTATTGTGACATCCGCGCGATGACTTCCCGAGAGCAATGAAGCAACACGGGACGCAATATTCCCGCATCACGAAACCCGTAGACACCGCCCCGCACAACGGTCCTCGAAGGCCGAACGAGGGGAAACACCATGCTCGACGTCATCGCCCGCCTGCTGCTCTCGGCCGGCATCCTGGTCGGCACAACCTACCTGCCGATGCTCTCGCAAGCCGTCACCGCCCAACCGGCCGATGCCGGGACCTCCGGGATGGTCTCCCGCGCCTGCCCGGCGAAGGCCGCCGCGCCCGGCGCCCGCGCGCTGGCGTGCATCGGCTGACCGGCCATGGGTGCCCTGCCTCTGGTCCTGCTCGTCGGGACGAATATCGTGGTCGCCGTCCTGATCCCGCTTCTGGTCTGAGCCGGCTGCGATGACCCGCGGCGGTTGCCCCGGTGCGCGGCCTCCGTTAGCCGGACCATGCGGTCGGTTCGCGCCGCGCTCCGCGTCCAGATCCGCCTCCGGCCCCGCATGCCCGAGATTGCACGCCTCGACAGGGACCGACGCCGCGTCGCGGCGGTCGCCGTGGCGATGCTGATCGGCCTCGGCGAGCCGCGGCCGGCCTCGTCCCTCGAGCAGCCGGACAGCCCGCGTCCCGCGCGTCAGGCCCGGCCGATCGCGCCCGAACTGGCTGCCGCCCTGGCGGCCTACAGGACCTACGCGGTCGCCCAGGCCGACGCCTTCATGCGCGAGACCGCGCGCTTCGTCGCGGCAATCCAGGCCGGGCAGCTCGCGGAGGCGCGCCGGCTCTACGCTCCGGCGCGCGCGCCCTACGAGCGCATCGAGCCGGTGGCGGCCCTGTTCCCCGAGCTGATCAAGCGCATCGACGTGCGCAGCGACGAGTTCGAGCTGCGCGAGCGCGATCCCGCCTTCGTGGGCTTCCACCGCCTGGAGATGGCCCTCTTCACCCACGGCACCACGGAGGGCCTCGGCGAGGTCGCGGAGCGGCTCGCCGCCGAGACCGTGACCCTGCGCGACCGCGTCGCGGCGCTGGCCATTCCGCCCGCCAAGGCGGTCGGGGCCGCTTCGGCCCTGATCGAGGGGATCGCCGCCACCAAGATCAGCGGCGAGGAGGAGCGCTACAGCCGCACCGACCTGTGGGACTTCCAGGCCAATATCGAGGGCTCGAAGGTGGTGTTCACGCTCCTGCGCCCGCTCCTGGCGGACCGGGACTTCGTGGCCCGGGTCGAGCGCAGCTACAAGCGGGTCGAGGACCTGCTCGCCCGCTACCGCGGCGCGGACGGCGGCTTCCAGAGCTACGACAACCTCACGGCCCGGGACCGCAATGCCCTCAAGGGCCCGATCACGCTGCTCGCCGAAGACCTGTCGACGTTGCGTGGCCGTCTGGGGTTGGACTGAAACGATTGCCAAGATCCGTCCTGTCGTCTTTGTTCGCGGCGACAAGCGGCAGAACGAACAGACTTCGTCGAGCGATGATGCGTTTTTCGTCCCCGGTCTCCACCCGCCGCCGGTTCCTCGGGGGGCTCGGCGCGGCCGCGCTCCTCGGGCCAGCCCGGGCCGAGGATGCGACGCCCACTCCGGCGACCGAGGGCACGCTCGTCGCCCAGCCCTTCTACGGGCCCCATCAGGCCGGGATCGTGACCCCGCAGCCGGCCGCCGCCCTCTACGTCGCCTTCGACGTGCTGGCCGAGCGGCGCGGCGAGCTGCCTCACCTGTTCCGGACGCTGACCGAGCGCCTGGCCTTTCTGACCCGGGGCGGCGCCGTGCCCGATCTCCACCCGCAGCTGCCGCCGCGCAATTCCGGCATCCTCGGGCCGACGGTCCTGCCGGACAACCTCACCGCCACCGTCTCGGTCGGTGCGAGCCTGTTCGACTACCGGTTCGGCCTGGCGCGCGCCCGCCCGCGCCATCTCGGGCCCATGGAGCGCTTCTCCAACGACGCCCTCGACCCGGCCCAGTGCCACGGCGACCTGCTGATCCAGCTCTGCTCGAACACGGCCGAGACCAACATCCACGCCCTGCGCGACGTCCTCAAGGCGACGCCCGGCCTCCTCGCGCCGCGCTGGAAGATCGAGGGTTTCCTGCCGCCCCACGTGGTGAAGACCATGGGGGCCGACACCGTGCGCAACATGCTGGGCTTCAAGGACGGCACCGCCAACCTCGATGTGCGGGATTCCCGGCTGATGGACCGCTACGTCTGGGTGGGGCCGGGGCAGGACGAGCCGGCCTGGACGGCGGGGGGCAGCTACCAGGTGGTGCGGATCATCCGCACCCTCGTGGAGCGCTGGGACCGCACGCCGCTCGGCGAGCAGGAGGCGATCATCGGCCGGCACAAGGGCAGCGGCGCGCCGCTCCGGCAGGGCCACGAGCGCGACGCGCCCGATTACGCGGCCGATCCGGACGGCGAGACCATCTCGCTCGCCGCCCATATCCGCCTCGCCAACCCGCGCCTGCCCGGCACCGAGGGCAGCCTGATCCTGCGCCGCAGCTACAATTACTCCCGCGGGCTGACCGCGGCCGGGCAGCTCGATATGGGCCTGCTGTTCGTTTGCTATCAGGCCGACCTCGCGGCCGGCTTCATCACCGTCCAGAACCGCCTCTCCGGCGAGGGCCTCGAGGAGTACATCCGCCCGGTCGGCGGCGGCTACTTCTTCGCCCTGCCGGGGGTCGCGGAGCCCGAGAGCTTCTTGGGGGAGGGGCTGCTGGCCGCGGTGTAGGCCTATCGGGCCGGGATTACCGTGCGGTCCGTCCGCCTGCGGCGCCCCGGGATGACGGCGTGGCTGTCGGTTCGCGTGGGGTCCCTGATCAGGGCACACGATCTCGCTTCCAGCGCGCCGCCCGGGGAACGAGGTTCGACGCCGCAAAGCGGGCAGGCCGCAGACCGACGGGACCTGTCACCACGCCCCATCCTTCAAGAACCGCTGTGCCGACGGCCTTGCGCGATTCGGAACCCGACGCCTACAAGTTGCCGGCTCAAGCTCGGCCCGGATCGAGCGGCAACACGGTGGGGCGGCCTAAGGCCTTGCTCCGCATGGAGGAAACCGCGTGAGAATCGCCCGATGCGGTGCAGCCCTGGCGCTGCTCTGGGGACTGGGTTCGGTGTCGCCCGCCAAGGCTGACGACTGCCCCCATCGCGGCCAGCTCGACGACGCGTATTGCGACGCCAACAAGGATCTCGTCGCCGATGTGCCGGCGAAGACCCGCGATCCCAGCGTCATCGTGTTCGCCTACACGCCGGTCGAGGATCCCGCGGTCTACGAGAACTCGTTCAAGCCGTTCACCGCCTATCTGAGCCAGTGCACGGGCAAGCGGGTCGTCTACTACCCCGTCCAGTCGAACTCGGCCGAGATCGAGGCGATGCGCTCCGGCCGGCTCACGGTCGCGGGCTTCTCGACCGGGCCCCTCGGCTTCGCCGTCAACATGGCCGGCGCCATCCCGTTCGCCGCCAAGGGCACCGAGAAGGGGGCCGAGGGCTACAACCTCATCGTCGTGGTGAAGGCGAACAGCCCGTACAAGACGCTCACCGACCTCAAGGGCAAGCGCGTCGCCCACACCGCCCCCTCGTCGAATTCCGGAAACCTCGCCCCGAAGGCGCTGTTCCCCGAGCAGGGCCTGAAGCCGGGCGAGGATTACAAGCTCATCTATTCCGGCGGTCACGACAAGTCGGCGCTGGGCGTCGGAACCGGCGATTACGACGCCGCCCCGGTGGCCTCCGACGTGTTCTACCGGATGGTCGCCCGCGGCACGATCAAGGGCGACGATTATCGGGTGATCTACACGAGCGAGAAGTTCCCGACCTCGGGCTTCGCCTACGCCCACGATCTCAAGCCGGAGCTGGCCGAGAAGCTGAAGCAGTGCTTCTACGATTTCCGCTTCCCGCCCGACATGGTGAAGGATTTCGAGGGCGACGACCGCTTCGCGCCGATCACCTACCTCAAGGACTGGGCGATCGTCCGCAAGGTCGCGGAGGAATCCGGCACCCCCTACAATAAGGCCGCCTACGAGCGGGAGGCCGCCCGCGAGGCCGAGGCGGCCCGCAAGAAGGCCGACGGCGCGGGCAAGCCGTGACCGCGGGAACCGCGCTGCGCGTGTCCGCCGCCGGGCCGGATGCGGGCGTCCGGGTGGATGACCCGCGCGCCCTGGTCATCCGCGGGCTCACCAAGGAATACCGGGCCGGCCAGCCGGTCCTGAAGGGCATCGACCTCGTGGTGCCCGGCACCGGCCTCACCGCGATCATCGGACCGTCCGGGACCGGCAAGAGCACCCTGATCCGCTGCATCAACCGGCTGGTGCAGCCGACCTCGGGGGAGATCCTGTTCCGGGGCGAGGATCTCGCCCAGCTCTCCGGCCGGTCCCTGCGCCGGGCGCGTCGCCGGATCGGGATGGTGTTCCAGGAATACAACCTCGTCGAACGCCTCACCGTGATGGAGAACCTGCTCTGCGGGCGCCTCGGCTACGTGCCGGTCTGGCGGGCGTGGCTGCGGCGTTTCCCCGAGGCCGACATCGCCCGGGCCTTCGACCTCCTCGACGCGGTCGGTCTGTCGGGTTTCGCCACGCGCCGGGCCGACGCCCTCTCGGGCGGCCAGCGCCAGCGCGTCGGCATCGCCCGGGCGATCATGCAGGAGCCCGAGATCGTGCTCGCCGACGAGCCGACCTCGTCCCTCGACCCGAAGAGCTCCGTCGAGATCATGGAGATCCTGTCGCGGCTCGCGGCCGAGCGCGGCGTGCCGGTGGTCGTCAACATCCACAACGTGGCGCTCGCCCAGCGCTTCGCCGCGCGCATCGTCGGCATGTCGGGCGGCCACGTGGTCTATGACGGGCCGCCCGACCGCCTCAGCGAGCGCGACCTGCGCGGCATCTACGGCGGCGAGAACTGGCTCGAATGAGCGCCACCGCCGGTCCCACCCCCGCGGCCGCATCCCGCGGCGCCGCGTTTCGTCCGAACTGGACCGCCCGGATCGGCTGGGTGCTCCTCGCCGTCTACGCGCTCTACGCCGCCAGCCAGCTCGGCTTCGTGCCCGAGCGCCTCGCCAGCGGGCTCGGCCATGGCCGGCAGTTCCTGGCCCGGATGTTCCCGCCGAATTTTTCGCGCTGGGAGCTGATCCAGTCCGGCATCGTCGAGAGCCTGCAGATCGCCGTGATCGCCACGGTGATCGGCATCGCGGTCGCCCTGCCGATCGGCTTCCTCGCGGCCCGCAACCTGATGCCGCCCTGGGTAACGTGGCCGATGCGGGCGCTGATCGCCCTGTGCCGCTCGTTCCACCCGATCATCGTGGCGATCCTGTTCGTGAAGGCGATCGGCTTCGGGGCGCTGGCGGGCGTTATGGCGCTGATCGTCGCCTCCGTCGGCTTCATCGCGAAGCTGTTCGCCGAGGCGATCGAGGAGATCTCCCTGAAGCAGGTCGAGGCGGTGCGGGCGACCGGCGCGGGCTTCCTGTCCACGCTGATCATGGGCGTGCAGCCGCAGGTCCTGCCGCGCTTCATCGGCTTCGCCACCTACCAGCTCGATTCCAACCTCCGGAACTCGACCATGGTGGGGATCGTCGGCGGCGGCGGCATCGGCGCGACCCTGTTCACCGCCTATCAGCGCTTCGACTACGACGTCGTGCTGGCGATCCTGATCGTGATCGTCACGCTGATCATGGTGGCCGAGATCGTGTCGGGCTGGGCGCGCAAGGTGTTCCAGTGAGCGCCACCGCCTCAGCCGCCCTGGCCCCGCGCCGCTGGCAGCGCTTCTCCCTGGGGAAGCGCCTCGCACGGCTCGCCTTCACGCTGTTCGCGGTGGCGGCCTTCGCGGCGAGCCTGCGCACGATCGAGGTGATCCCGGAATTCCTCTACGACGCCCCAGACCAGCTCGCCGACCTGTTCGGACGGATGTGGCCGATGGATGTCGGCTATGTCGGCCCGACGTTGCGGGCGCTGGTGGAGACGCTGCACATCGCGACGCTCGGCACGCTGATCGCGATCGGCATCGCGGTGCCGATCGGGCTGCTGGCGGCGCGGAACGTGACGCCCAGCCTACCCCTGAACCTGCTGGCGAAGTTCGTCTTCGTGACCTCCCGCTCGGTGAATTCCCTGGTCTGGGCGCTGCTGTTCGTGGCGGTGTTCGGCCCGGGGCCGCTCGCCGGCACGCTGGCGATCGCGCTGCGCTCGGTCGGGTTCACCGGCAAGCTGTTCGCCGAGGCGCTGGAGGAGGCCAACCGCGGCTCGATCGAGGCGCTGCAGGCCGCCGGGGCCGGGCGGCTCTCGACCCTGCTGCTCGGCTACTGGCCGCAGGTGAAGCCGGCCTTCTGGTCGATCGCGCTGTTCCGCTGGGACATCAACATCCGGGAATCGGCCGTGCTCGGCCTGGTCGGCGCCGGCGGCATCGGCGTCGCGCTCGATACGGCGCTCAACCTGCTCTACTGGGATCAGGTGGCCGTGGTGCTCGCCGCCATCTTCGCCACCGTCATCGCGGCCGAGATCGTGGTCACGACCGTGAGAGCCCGCATGCTCTGAAGCATCACGGCGACAGGTTCGCGTGGACGCCGAGCGCCCGATCCCGCTGCGGACCGGTGCTTGACGCTGGGATGCCAGGCATGCCCTCCTGTCGGCAACAAGAATTCGCCTCGGAGGAATGTCTGCCATGACGCTGATCCGGTGCTGCGTTCTCTCCGCCGCGATCAGTCTAGCCGCCCTGATCGAGCCGGCTTCCGCCGAGCCGATCCGCGTCAAGGTCGGTGTCCTCAACGACATGTCCGGCGTCTATGCGGATACCGGCGGCAAGGGCTCCGTCGTCGCCGCGCAGATGGCGGTCGAGGATTTCGCCAGGACCAACCCGGACGTGCAGGTCGAGATCGTCTCGGCCGACCACCAGAACAAGCCGGATGTCGGGGCCGCCGTCGCCCGGCAATGGTACGACCGCGACGGCGTCGACGCGATCCTCGACGTGCCGACCTCCTCGGTCGCGCTGGCGGTGAGCCAAGTCACCCGCGAGAAGAACAGGATCTTCATCGACTCGGGCGCCGGCACCACGGAACTGACCGGCCGGCAATGCTCGCCGAACACGATCCAGTGGACCTACGACACCTACGCGCTGGCGCACGGCACGGCCGGCGCCATGCTCAAGCGCGGCGGCGACGCGTGGTACTTCCTGACCGCCGATTACGCGTTCGGCCTCTCGCTGCAGAACGAGGCCACCGCGGTGATCGACAAGGGCGGCGGGCGGGTGCTGGGCGCCGCCCGGGTCCCGTTCCCCGCCACCGACTTCTCCTCGTTCCTGCTGCAGGCCCAGGCCTCGGGCGCGAAGGTGGTGGGACTGGCCAATGCCGGCGGTGACACGGTCAACGCGGTCAAGCAGGCGCACGAGTTCGGGCTGACCGAGAGCGGCCAGAGGCTCGCCGCGCTGCTGATCTACGCCGTCGACGTCCACGCGATCGGCCTGCAGACCGCGCAGGGGCTGGTGCTCACGGAATCGTTCTACTGGGATCTCAATCCCGGGACGCGGGCCTTCTCCGAGCGGTTCTACCCACGCAACGGCAACAGCATGCCGACGATGAACCATGCCGGCGTCTATGCCGGGCTGCTGCATTACCTGAAGGCGGTGGCGGCGACGAAGTCGACCGACCCGCAGGCGACCATGGCCTGGATGAAGGCCAACCCGACGGACGACCCGCTGTTCGGCGAGGGCACGGTCCGGGCGGACGGGCGAAAGGTGCACCCGATGTACCTGTTCGAGGTGAAGGCGCCCTCCGAATCGAAGGGCCCGTGGGACCTCTACCGGCTCCTCGACACGATCCCGGCCGAGCAGGCCTTCCGCCCCCTGGCCGAGGGGGGCTGCCCGCTCGTCGGCAAGCTGTAGAAACGGGAGCCCGGCATGCTGCGTGACATCGGAGGACAGGTCGCCTGGGTGACGGGGGCCGGGTCCGGCATCGGACAGGCGGCCGCCCTGGCGCTGGCGAAGGCCGGGCTGCGGCTCGCGCTGACAGGACGGGGGCGGGAGGCCCTGGAGCACACCGCCGAGCTCGTGCGCGGGGCGGGCGGGGAGGCGCTGGTCGCGCCTGCCGACATGCGCGTGGCCGACGACGTCCAGCGCGCCTGGGAGGCCGTGGAGGCCGCCTACCGGCGCTGCGACCTGCTGGTGAACGCGGCGGGCCTCAACGTGCCGCAGCGGGGCTGGGACGCGATCACGCCGGCCGGCATCGACGCCGTGGTCGGCGCCAATCTCAACGGCCCGTTCTACGCGTCGCGGGCGGTGCTGCCGGCGATGCGCGCCCAGGGGAGCGGCCTGATCATCCACGTCTCCTCCTGGGCCGGCCGCTACGTCTCCAAGCTGACCGGACCGGCCTATTCGGCGGCCAAGCACGGGCTGGTGGCGCTCTCGGAGAGCCTGAACCAGGAGGAATGCGGGCACGGCATCCGGTCCTGCTGCATCTGCCCCGGCGAGGTCGCGACGCCGCTCCTCGACAAGCGGCCGGTCCCCGTGACGGCGGAGGACAAGGGGCGGATGCTGCAGGCCGAGGATCTCGCCGAGACGATCCTGTTCGTCGCGCGGCTGCCGGCCTCCGTGTGCATCAACGAGATCCTGATGAGCCCCACCTGGAACCGCGGCTATCTCGAGGGCGTGAAGCTCTGAGCGGTCGCGACGGAGGGGCCGGCCGCGGCGCCGGACCGGGCCGGCTCAGCTCAGGGGAACTTCGAAACCGCGCTTCACGGCCGGCCGGCTCATCAGGGCCTGATACCAGCGCTGCACGTGCGGATACGCGTCGAGGCTGACCTGATGGCGCTCGTGCCGCCAGGCCCATCCGAGGATCGCGAAATCCGCCACCGAGAGCGGGCCCGCCACGAACTCGACCTGCGCCAGGCGGCGGTCAAGGACGCCGTAGAGCCGCCGCGTCTCCTTGAGGTAGCGCTCGAGCCCGTAAGCCCGGTTCGCCGGATCGACGGTCAGGAAGTGGTGGACTTGGCCGGGCATCGGCCCGAAGCCGCCCATCTGCCACATCAGCCATTCCAGCGCGGCGACGCGCAGCCGCCGATCCTCCGGCAGGAACCGGCCGGTCTTCTCGGCGAGGTACAGCAGGATCGCGCCGGATTCGAACACCGAGATCGGTGCGCCGTCCGGCCCGTCAGGGTCGACGATGGCGGGAATCCGGTTGTTCGGGCTGATCGCCAGGAAGTCCGGCTCGTGTTGCGCGCCCTGGGTGATGTCCACCGGCGTGACCCGGTAGGGCAGCGCCATCTCCTCGAGGGCCACGCTGATCTTGCGGCCGTTGGGGGTGTTCCAGGCGTATAGCTCGATCATCGCGCGTGCATCCGTGCCGGAGCCGAATCGTCGGTCCTGTGTACCGGCCCCGGCCGGTCCGCAGAAGCCGGGATCGCACGGGGTGCTGCCAGCCGTCCGGCTACCGGCCGCCCCGTGCCGCGACCCCGCCTGCGCCTAGTCCCGCAGCGGCTCCGGCTTCTGGCCGTCCGGCAGGATCTCCTTGAGGTGGTCGTGCACCATGTCGGCCGTGAACGGCTTGCCGATGAAGCGCGCCCCGTCGGGCATGTCGTCCGGGCCCGGCTGGACCTGCCCGGACGCCACCACGATGGCGATGTGCGGCCACTGGCGGGCCGTCTCCCGTGCGACGGCGAAGCCGTCGCGGGAGCCCGGCATCTGCACGTCGGTGAACAGCAGGACGATCAGGGCATGGTTTCGGGTGAGCAGCGCGAGCGCCGTGTCGCCGTCGCTGGCCTCGAAGGTCCGGAAGCCCGCATCCTCCAACATGTCCATCGCATCCATGCGGATGAGACCGTCGTCGTCGACGACGAGGGCGTAAGGGGTCGAGGGGGCGGGCGCGTCGGTCATGACTGGACAAATCCCGACCCAGATCAAAGATCCGCCCATCGCGTCGGGCGGCGCGGGCTCACCGGTCCGGGCTTCGTCTCAGGCCCCGGCCTGCCCGTCGTACCGGGTCTGCGCGGCGCCGATGGCGTCGAGATGCTGGAAGGCCCAGGCGCCCAGCGCCTTCACGGGCTCGGCCAGGGACCGCCCCATCGCGGTCAGCTCGTAATCGACCCGGGGCGGGATGGACGGCGTGACGGTGCGGCTCACCAGGCCGTCCCGCTCCAGGTTCCGCAAGGTCAACGTCAGCATTCGCTGCGAGATCCCGCCGATGCTGCGCTTCAGCGCGCTGAAGCGGTGCGGTCCGCGATGCAGCAGCATGATGACGAGCACGCTCCACTTGTCGCCGATACGAGACAGGACCTGCGAGACCCGGCGGCAATCCGAGGTCGGCGAGACAGTCGGCTCGGTCACATCCATGTAACCTCGGTATCAAATCTGTGCCGTCTTGCGGCGCTCGGCCAAGCTCATATCATCGTCCGGTCACAAACAGGAACCGGGTTCCGATATGAAACTCCTGCACGTGGATAGCAGCATTCTCGGGGCCGGCTCGGTCTCGCGCGAGCTGTCGGCCCTCATCGTCCGACGGGTGACGGCGGGCGTCGCGGCCGAGGTCGCGTATCGTGACCTCGCCACGGAGGACCTGCCGCACCTGACGCTGGCGAGCCTGCCGAGTGCGCATCCCCGGGCGGCCCTGGCGGGCGCGCTCGACGCCGCCGGGCAGTCCCGGCGCGACGCAAGCGACCGGCTTCTCGACGAGTTCCTGGCCGCCGACATCGTGGTGGTCGGGGCCCCGATGTACAATTTCGGCATCCCCTCGCAGCTGAAGGCCTGGATCGACCGCCTGGCCGTGCCGGGCCGGACCTTCCGCTACGGCGCGGACGGCCCGGAGGGCCTCATGCGCGGCAAGCGCGTGATCGTCGCGCTGGCCCGCGGCGGCTTCTACGGTCCGGACACCGCGATGGTCTCGGCGGAACACGCCCAGAGCTACCTGCGCGCGGTCTTCGGATTCCTGGGCATCGTCCCCGAATTCGTGCTGGTCGAGGGTCTGGCGGCCGGCGAGCAGACCAAGACCCACGCGATGGACGCGGCGCGCGACGCCATCGGACAACTCGCCGCCTGACAAGCACGCCCGGTGTGACAAACCGCACGCCGGGACGAGCTTGGTTCCCGCATGACCCGCGCGTCGCCTCGGGGGCGCGGCCAGACGCCCCGAATGCAAAAAGGTCCGCGATGTCCCTGACCCTGTACGACGCGTCGGTCCCCGTGTTCACGCGCGGGCTGACGATCCTCTCGACCTTGCTCGACAAGGCGGAGGCGCACGCATCCGAGACCGGCGCGGCGCCCGAATCCTATATCGAGGCCCGGCTCGCGCCCGACATGCTGACCCTGGCCGGCCAGGTGCAGCGCGCCTCCGACACCGCGAAGTTCGGTGGCGCGCGGCTCACCGGCACGCAGGCCCCGTCCTTCGCGGACACGGAGACGACGTTCGACCAGCTGCGGGCGCGCTGCGCGGACACGATCGCCTATCTCGGCACGCTGCCGCCCGACGCCTTCGCGGGCCGCGAGACGCAGGCGGTCACGTTCGGCGGCGGCGCGTTCCAGCAGACGCTGTCCGCCGACCGCTACGTCCTCCAGTTCGCGCTGCCGAACCTCTTCTTCCACGTCACGACGGCCTACGACATCCTGCGGCACAGGGGCGTCCCTGTCGGCAAGCGCGACTATCTCGGCCCGTTCGACGGCGCCTCCGCGTAGCGCCGGCCGGATGGACCGGGGCGATGGCGGTCGGAAGACCAGGGCCGCACGCCCCGCCCGAGAATCGGCTGCCGATGCTCAGGCCGAAGCTCCGGTTGCGGCCACGGTCTCGGCCGCGAAGGCGCGGTAGCTGCGCAGCGGCCGGCCCAGCAGCCCGGTCAGGCGCGCGACATCGCCGGCCTCGGGCCGCATGCCGTCGGTGAGGAAGCGCTCGGCCATGAGCCGCATGTCGAACGCCATCCAGCCCGGCATGAAGGCCCGCAGGGTCTGCTCGAACCGAGGGGTGTCGTCGCCGCCATAGGCGACGGGGCGCCCCAGGACCTCCGACCAGATCGCCGCGATATCCGCCCCGGTCAGCGTGTCCGGACCGACGAGGTTGATCCGGTCGAGCGGCAGCGGCCCGGGAGCCTGATCGCGGCGCAGGAGTTCGCGGGCCGCGATCTCGCCGATGTCCCGCGCGTCGATCATCGCGAGGCCCTTGCTGCCGATCGGCATCGGGTACACGCCGTGGCCCAGCACCACGTCCTTGATCGTCAGGTCGTTGCTGAAGAAGTAGGCGGGGCGCAGGATGGTGGCGCTAAAGCCCATCCGCTCGATCATCCGCTCGACGGCGAACTTGCCGGCGAAGTGCGGCACGTTCACGTAGACGTCGCTGTGGATCACCGACAGGTAGACGATCCGCTCGATGCCGGCCTCCCGGGCGAGATTGAGCGCGATCAGCGCCTGCGAGACCTCGTCGGGCACCACCGCGTTCAGCAGGAACAGGGTGGAGACGCCCGACAGGGCGTTCCGCAGCGCGTCGACGTCGAGCAGGTCGCCCTGCACGATGGCGATTCCGGCCGGCAGATCGGCCCTGGTGGGATCGCGGACGAGGGCGCGGACATCCGCCCCCCGCTGGGCGAGCTGCGCGACGACGTGGCGGCCGACGGTGCCGGTCGCGCCGGTTACGAGGATGGTCATGGGATCACTCCGGGTTTGTCTCGTGGACATCCTGAAGATGTGTGATCCGCCTGCGCACCAATAGTCGGTATATTGGGATCCACTGTCTCGCTGGTGGAACGGATGGATCTCCTCGCCCTCTCCGATTTCAATCTGGTTGCCCGTCACGGCGGGTTCGGGCGCGCCGCCCGGGCCACCGGACGCCCGAAGGCCACGCTGTCGCGCCGGGTCGCGGAGCTGGAGGGCCGCCTCGGCCTGCGCCTGCTGGAACGCGGGACGCGCATCCTGACGCTCACCGAGGAGGGGCGGGCGCTCCACGCACGCTCCGGCGCTCTCCTGACCGAGCTCGAGGAGGTTGCCGCGGAGATCGCGGCGGGCGGCCGCAGCCCGCGCGGGCGCCTGCGGATCAGCGCCCCGCTGCTGTTCTCGCAGACCGCCATGGGCCGGCTCGCCGCCGGATTCGCCCGGCGGTTTCCGGAGGTCCGGCTCGAGGTGACGACGGAGGATCGCGCCGTCGACATGGTCGAGGAGGGCTACGACCTCGTGATCCGGGTCAATCCGGCCCCGGATGAGGGCCTCGTCGGGCGAATCTTCCTCCGCGATCGGCTGGTCGTGGTCGCGAGCCCGGGGCTCGAGCGCGGGGTGGATGGCGCTTCCGTCCCGGCCGTCCTGCGTGGCGGGATCGATCCCGTGACCGCCTGGACGGTGACGCGGCCGTCGGGCTGGACGCGCATCGCGGTCGAACCGGTCCTTCACCTGTCCTCGCTGATCATGGTGCGCGACGCGGCCCGGGCGGGTGCCGGCGCCGCCTGCCTGCCGATCTCGCTGGTGGGCCGCGACCTCGCGGCCGGCACGCTGGTGCATTGGGGCGATGCCGACGGCCCGGAGATCGCGCTCTGGGCGCTCTATCCGTCGCGCCGGCTGCTGAGCGCGCGGGTGTCGGCCTTCCTCGACCACCTGAAGGCGGCGTTCCCGCTCGGGACGCCGGAGGAGCTGGCGGCCTTCATCGGAGGCTGAGGGCAGCGGCCCATCGGAGACCGGTCCGGCGCGATCGGGCGGCCGTAGCCCAGCGCGTCGGCCCCGGACGCGCGGATGTCCGTTCCGTGGGGCAGGCTTGAAAATCCCCGCCCGGTCCGTTTCCCACCGATGATCGTTCGGCCGCCGGCAATGACGGTGCCGGCAGGCCTGCCGAGGCCCGGCGTTTGCGCAAGCATCGATCGCTTCATGCGCCACGGCTCCTTTTCGGAATGACCGTCCCGGTCTGGCGGGAACTACGGAACCTCTTTCTGCAGGCGGGAGGCTAAGCTTGGCGCAATCCGGACGCGACCGGAGATTTCCGATCGCTGGACCGCGGGGCGCATGTCCGACATCGATGCCTATCTCGACGACAAGCGGCGCGCGCTGGCCAACCGCGACGGGCGGATCCGGCGGGGCGAGGTCTGGCCCGTCCCGCTGACCGCCCGGGCCACCGTGGAGGGGCGCAGCGGCGTGCGCCGGACCAGCATCCGGCGGCACGCAATCGTCACCGACAGCCTGCCCGACCTCGAAGGCGGATTCGCCGATCCGGACGGTGGCCGACCTCAAGGGCCGCACGGTCGCGGTCGGGCGGGGCACCAGCTCCCACAACCTGCTGGTGACGGCGCTCGAGAAAGCGGGCCACAGCGTCTTCGACGTCAAGCCGGCCTACCTGCTGCCTTCGGATGCCGGCCCGGCCTTCGCGAATGGCAGCGTCGACGCCTGGGTAATCTGGGATCCGTATCTTGCCCTGGCGCAGGCGCAGAACGACACGGAGGCCGAGTAAGGATGGGTCGGGTCGAAGCCCGCCGCGCGCGCCCTTAGGATGGCGCGCGGGATCATCCCATGCTGGGAAGCGGATGGGCCGACCCGGGTTGCCCGTAATCCGCAGAAGAGGGTGGCGAGGCGCGACCACCCGCCAGCCCGCACGAAAGGGTGGCGTTGGGTCCATCGAAATCGTCGGTGCTCCCCTGCCAGCGGCCCGGGGGCCTGCCAATGCAACTCTGCTGAGAGCCGCGATCGTGCATCATCCCGGAAGCCGCAGACCATCTTGCGGGATGACGCTCCGACAGACCGAAGCGGGGACATCCGCCCTGGACGTCCCCGCGTGACGCTCAGGCCGCGTCCGGCATGCGCTCGAGGAGCTTGTCGAGGGTGATCGGGTAGTCGCGCACGCGGATGCCGGTGGCGTTGTAGATCGCGTTCGCCACCGCGGCGCCGACTCCCGAGATGCCGAGCTCGCCCACACCCTTGGCCTTCATGGGCGAGGACATCGGATCGACCTCGTCGAGGAAGATCACCTCCTGATGCGGGATGTCGGCATGGACCGGCACCTCGTAGCCGGCCAGATCGTGGTTGGCGAAGAAGCCGCGCTTTGTGTCGACGGCCAGCTCCTCCATCAGGGCCGCCCCGGTCCCCATGACCATCCCGCCGATCACCTGGCTGCGGGCGGATTTCGGGTTGAGGATGCGCCCGGCCGCGCAGACCGCCAGCATCCGCCGGACCCGCACCTCCGCGGTATAGGCATCCACCGCGACCTCGACGAAGTGGGCCCCGAAGGTCGAGACCTGCTGCGTCTTCGAGAATTTGCCGAACTCGATCGCATCCTCGGCCACGAGCTCCCCGTCCGCGGCGGCCCGGGCCAGCGCGATGGCGCGGTTGCCGGCGCGGACCTCGCCGTCCTCGAACACCGCGTCGGTGGCGTTGAAGCCGAGCTTCTGCGCGACGGCCTCCCGCAGCTTCACGCAGGCCGCGTAGACGCCCGCGGTCGACGAGTTGGCGCCGAACTGCCCGCCCGAGCCCGAGGAGACCGGGAAATTCGAGTCGCCGAGCCGCACCGCCACCTTGTTGAGGGGCACGCCCATCATCTCGGCGGCGGTCTGCGCGATGATCGTGTAGCTGCCGGTGCCGATATCGGTCATGTCGGTCTCGACCGTGACCGTGCCGTCGGCGGAGAGCCGCACCCGGGCGCCCGACTTCAGCACCATGTTGTCGCGGAAGGCCGCCGCCATGCCGTGCCCGACGAGCCACTGCCCGTCCCGGACCTGTCCGGGCTTCGGGTTGCGCTTGGCCCATCCGAACCGCTCGGCGCCGAGCTTGAGGCAGCCGACGAGGTCGCGCTGGGAGAAGCGCAGGTCCGGCTGGGTCGGGACGACCTGCGTGTCGTTCCGGATGCGAAACTCCACCGGGTCGAGGCCGAGCTTCTCCGCCATCTCGTCCATGGCGACCTCGAGCACCGCCAGGCCCGGGGCCTCGCCCGGCGCCCGCATGGCGTTGCCCTCGGGCAGGTCGAGACGGGCGAGCTTCATGGCGGTCAGCCGGTTCGCCCCCGCGTAGAGGTACTTGGTCTGGTTCACCGCCGTTTCGGGATCGCCCTCCGGCAGGTTGCCCGAGACGCTCTCGTGCGCGATCGCCGTGATGGTGCCGTCCTGCGTCGCGCCGATCCGCACCCGCTGGATCGTGGCCGGCCGGTGGGTTGTGTTGTTGGCGATGAGCGGCCGCGTCAGCGCCACCTTCACGGGCCGCCCCGCCGCCTTGGCGGCGAGCGCGGCCAGCACCGCGTCGGCGCGCACGAACAGCTTGCCGCCGAAGCCGCCGCCGACGAACGGCGCGTCGAGCCGGACCTTCTCCTTCGGCAGGCCGAGCATCTTGGCGAGGCTGCCGTGGCCCCAGCCGATCATCTGGTTGGCGGTCCAGAGCGTGACCTTGTCGCCGTCCCAGGCCGCCGTCGTGGCGTGCGGCTCCATCATGGCGTGGCTCTCGTCGGCGGTCGTGTAGGTCGCGTCGAGCGTGAAGGGGGCCTGCGCGAAGGCGCCCTCGAAATCGCCGACGCGCTCCTCGCCGTTCCCACCGCTGCCCTCGCCGCTGTCGGCCGGGACCGGCTTGGCCGACTTCGCCGCCTCGGCGAGGTCGAAGGCGCCGGCCTCGGGCGCGTACTCCACCGCGACCAGGAAGGCGGCCGCCCTGGCCTGCTCGAAGGTCTCGGCCACCACCACCGCGACGGCCTGGTGGTAATGCTGGATCACGTCGCCGCCGAATAGGTAGGCGACGTTCATCACGCCGCGCTCGATCCGCGGCGTGTCGAGGGTGGTGACGATCGCGATGACGCCGGGGGCAGCCTTGGCCGCTGCGGTCTCGATCCGGCGGACGCGGCCCTTGGCGATGCCGGCGCCGAGCACATAGCCGTAGGCGGCGTTGGGCGCCACGTCGTGGCGCTCGTAGGCGTAGGGCGCGGTGCCGGTGGTCTTGGACTTGCCGTCGATGCGGTCGGTGGGCCGACCCACGACCCTGAGCCGGTCGATCGGATTCTGGCCTGCGGGGGTGTCGAACTTCATGGCTCAGGCCCTCGCTTGGTTGAGCGCCGCGGAGAGGGTCCGCTCGGCGAGCTTCAGCTTGAACGCGTTCTCGGGGGTGGGCTTGGCGTCGGCGAAGACTTGGGCCGTCACGGCTTTCGCGCCCTTCGGGAGGTCGGCCTCGGCCGCCTCGACCCGCCAGGGCTTGTGGGCGACGCCGCCGAAGGCGACGTGCCCGCTGCCGTCCTTGGCCAGGATCGCCGCCACCGAGACCAGCGCGTAGGCGTAGGAGGCGCGGTCGCGGACCTTCCGGTAGATGTGCGTGCCCGCGACCGGCTTCGGCAGCGTCACCGCGGTGATGAGCTCGCCGGGCTTGAGGTTGGTGTCGCGCTGCGGCGCGTCGCCGGGCAGGCGGTGGAACTCGGCGATCGGGATTCTTCGCGCAGCGCCGTCGGCGTCGATCGTCTCGACCACGGCGTCGAGCACCCGCATGGCCACCGCCATGTCGCCCGGATGCGTGGCGATGCAGGCCTCGTTGCCGCCGATCACCGCAAGCGAGCGGTTCACGCCGTCGAGCGCCGCGCAGCCGGAGCCCGGCTGGCGCTTGTTGCAGGCCTGGGCCGTATCGTAAAAATACGGGCAGCGCGTCCGCTGGAGCAGGTTGCCGGCGGTGGTCGCCTTGTTGCGCAACTGGCCGGAGGCACCCGCGAGCAGCGCCCGGCTCAAAACTCCATAATCCTTGCGCACCCGCGGGTGGGCGGCGAGGTCGGTGTTGCGCACCAGCGCACCGATGCGCAGGCCGCCCGCCTCGGTCGGCTCGACCGTGTCGAGGCCGAGCCCGTTCACGTCCACGAGGTGGCGCGGGGTCTCGATCTGCAGCTTCATCAGGTCGAGCAGGTTGGTGCCGCCGGCGATGAACTTGGCGTCGGGCGTGGCGGCGACGGCGGCCGCGGCTTCCGCCGGCGAGCTGGGACGCTCGTAGGTGAAGGACTTCATGCCCGCGCTCCCGCGACCTCGGTCATCGCCTCGACGATGTTGGAATAGGCACCGCACCGGCAGATGTTGCCGCTCATGCGCTCGCGGATCTCGGCTTCCGTCACCCGGGGCGCGGCCTCGAGATCCGCGGTCACGTGGCTCGGGATGCCGGCCTCGATCTCCTCGAGGACGGCGACGCCCGAGCAGATCTGGCCCGGCGTGCAGTAGCCGCACTGGTAGCCGTCGTGCTTCACGAAAGCCGCCTGCATCGGGTGCAGGTGGTCCGGCTGGCCCAACCCCTCGATCGTGGTGATCTCGGCGCCCTGGTGCATGACCGCCAGCGTCAGGCAGGCGTTGATCCGCCGCCCGTCGACGATCATCGTGCAGGCGCCGCACTGGCCGTGGTCGCACCCCTTCTTGGAGCCGGTCAGGTGCAGGTGCTCGCGCGCCGCGTCGAGCAGGCTGGTGCGCGTGTCGAGTTCGAGGTCACGGCGCTGGCCGTTCACCGTCAAGGTGACCTTCGCGAGGACCGGGTCGTCGGTCCGGACGGCCCCGGCGCCTGCGCCCTCGGGCGCGCCGGCGGTAGCTCCCACCATCAAGTCTCTCCGGTTCAGATCATCACGTCGCGAACGCCACATCCCGATCTTCCGGCCTGGGGCAGGAGAGAAGACCGGCACGGGCGGGATGCTCCAGGGAAACACCGACACCCTGGATTTGCTCCAAGGTATGGCGCTCCAGCCGGATGATCAGGGGGCGGGCCGCCTGCAGCGCTCCGGAACGCCGCGCGTGCGGCCGCCCCGGGACGGCCGCTTGGCCCCGGGGCGGGGACGGGGCCTAGCCCAGCGCCTCCGCCACCGCCTTGCCGCAGGCCTGCGTATCGGCGTTGCCGCCGAGGTCGCGGGTCCGCAGCGTCCGCTCGGACAGCACCCGCTCGATCCCGCCGACGATCTCGGCCGCCGCCGCGTGCTCGCCGAGGTGCTCCAGCATCATCGCGCCCGACCAGATCTGGCCGATCGGGTTGGCGATCCCCTGGCCGGCGATGTCGGGGGCCGAGCCGTGGACCGGCTCGAACACGGACGGGTGCACCCGCTCCGGGTTGATGTTGCCGGACGGCGCGATGCCGATCGTGCCCGTGCAGGCCGGGCCCAGATCCGACAGGATGTCGCCGAACAGGTTGGAGGCCACCACCACGTCGAACCGGTCCGGGTTCAGCACGAAATGCGCGGTGAGGATGTCGATGTGGTACTGGTCCCACCGGACATCCGGATAGGCCTCGGCCACCGCCTTCACCCGCTCGTCCCAGTACGGCATGGTGATCGAGATGCCGTTCGACTTCGTGGCCGAGGTCAGGTGCTTCTTCGGGCGCTTCTGGGCCAGATCGAAGGCGAACTTGAGGATCCGATCGGTCCCGTGGCGGGTCATGATCGTCTCCTGCAGGGCGAATTCCCGGTCGGTGCCGGCGAACATCCGGCCGCCGGCATTCGAGTACTCGCCTTCCGTGTTCTCCCGGACCACCCAGAAGTCGATGTCGCCCGGCTTGCGGTCGGCGAGCGGGCACTTCACCCCCGGCATCAGCCGCACCGGGCGCAGGTTGGCGTACTGGTCGAATTCGCGCCGGAACAGGATCAGCGAGCCCCAGAGGGAGATGTGGTCGGGCACCCGCTCGGGCATGCCGACCGCGCCGAAATAGATCGCGTCGTGCGCCTCGATCTGCGGCTTCCAGTCCTCCGGCATCATCCGGCCGTGCGTCTCGTAGTAGTCGCAGCTCGCGAAATCGAACCAGTCGAGCTGGAGGCTGAAGCCGTGCCGCTTGGCGGCCTGCTCCAGCACACGCACGCCCTCGGGCACCACCTCCTTGCCGATGCCGTCACCGGGGATCACCGCGATGCGGTAGCGGCGCTGCTGGCTTGTTCCTTGGCCGGGCATGGATCCTCCACGAGTTACGGCGATCGGGGCTTTGCAGACCCCTGATCGCAGGCGCCAGGGTGATTGTTGCTCGCCTGTGTGCGGTCAACACCCGGGCCTGACAATCAGTCGCTTTCCCCCGCCATGGCCCGGCGCTGGCGGTCGAGTTCGTCGCTGTAGCGCTTGAGCGTGTGGCTCTCGGTGAGCAGGCCCAGCACCCGGCGGGTCTCGGGCCCGTCGACCACCGCGAGCGCCTCGCTCTCGGTGCGGTCGAAGGCGGCGGCGGCATCCTTGGCGTTCATGCTGGGGGTCAGGAAATCGCCGGTGTGGAGCAGCAGGTCGGCGAGCACCGGCTGCGCGTCGGCGGCCGCGTCCCGCGCGGCCGCGTGCGCCTCGGGGACGTTGACGATGCCGGCATAGCGCCCGCGCCCGTCGACCGCGATCACCCGGGAGGGCGAGCCGAGCGGATGCGCCCGCAGAAAGGTGGGCAGCGGCGTCTCGGCCGCGACGGTGCCGGGGTCCCGGCGCATCAGCCGGCCGACGGTCAGCGAGCGGATCCAGCCGACATCGTGGGGGCTGCGGATGCTCTCGCCGCGCAGGTGGAAGCGCCAGGTGGCGAAGGAGTAGCCGAAGGTCTTGCGCACGGTCAGCGAGGACGCGATCACCGCCGCCAGCACGAGGCCGGTGATCGGCAGGCTGCCGGTGACCTCCAGCGCCAGGAACGTCATGGTCAGCGGGCCGCCGATGATCGCCACGGCGAGCGCGCTCATGCCGATCACCGCGTAGGCGAGCGGCGTCAGGCCGAAATCCGCCAGCGGCGGCACCAGCACGGGGGCCAGGGCCGCGAACAGCTTGCCGGCGATGGCGCCGAGGAACAGCGAGGCGAAGAACAGGCCGCCCCGGAATCCGGAGCCGATCGAGATCGCCGAGGCCACCGCCTTGGCGGCGAACAGCCCGGCGAGCGCCGCGATCCCGTGGCCCTGGCCCTCGGCGGCGAAATGCATGTGCAGGGCGCCGTGGCCGCCCGAGAGCACCTGCGGCGTCGCCAGCAGGGCCAGGGCGCCGACGCACAGGCCCCCGAAGGCCGGGGCGGCCGCCCGCGGCAGGCCGGAGGCCTGGACCAGCCGCTCCACCAGGGTCACCCCGCGCATGATCAGGATGCCGAGGGCCGCGCAGAACAACCCGAGGGCCAGGCTCGGCAGGATCTCCATGCTGGTGACGTGCGACGTCGTGACCGCCTGCATGTCGCCGAGCTCGACCAGCGGATGCGTCTCGATCAGCGACCGGGATACGAGGTTACCGCACAGCGCCGCGACCACCACCGGCGTGAGCGTGGCAATGGAATAGGTGCCGATGATCAGCTCGAAGGCATAGAACGCGCCGGCCAGCGGCGCCCCGAAGCCCGCCGCGATCGCGCCGGCCGCGCCGCAGCCGACCAGGGTGCGCAGGTCGCTCCGCCGGACCTCGAAGGCGATCCCCAGCCGCGAGGCGAGGCCGGAGGCGATCTGCGTGTAGCCGGCTTCCAAGCCCACCGAGGCGCCGCATCCGTTCGAGATCACGTTCTGCAGGGCGAGGTAGACGCTGTCACGCAGGGACATGCGGCCGCCATGCAGGGCATTGGCCTCGATCGGGTCGATCGCCGGGCGCCTGCGGGGCCCGCGCAGGTAGGTGGCGGCGAAGATCACCAGCCCCAGCAGCGCGCCGCCGAGGCAGGGCCCCACGAGCAGGAGCGTCGGCGTCACGGCATCGGCCGCGCTGAGCCGCGTTCCCGCGGGCAGGTTGTAGAGCAGCTCGCGCAGGGTCTGGGTGATCCAGGTCATGGCCGAGACGGCGACGCCGGCCACGCAGCCGACGAGCGTCGCGAGCGCCACGAGGCCGCCCTCGCTTCGGCGGACGAGGCTGCGCAGCCGCCCCGGGGCCTGGACGAGGCCCGCACCCGTCCAGCGCCGAGGGGCCCGGCGGTGCGGCCGGACCGGCGCCCGCCCTGGTGTTGCAGCGGAGGCCGGCTCCCCGCCTGCGGCCGCCGCTGACTGTCGCGCGCTCACATTCCGTCTCGTCGGCCCGGATCGGCGCGACGCAGTCCTGGCGACGCATCGGCCTTCCGGACGCAGTTAGAGCCCCGGCCGTCCGCGTTGCAAACGCGCTCGCCCCCGGCGGCGCGCGGCTCCGCCCCCCGTTCCGGGGTGGTGAGCCCAGCCAAGCCGGTTATCTGGGCGCCCGCGCGGGCACGGGGAGACATCGCGACCGCCTCATCCCGCGGACAGTCCGGGCGCCGAAGCGGCCCTGTATCCACCGGCCCGACATCGCCATGCGCGGATCGCCTTGAAAACTGCCGCGGGCCACGATACACCGCCCGCCAGTGCCGCCGTAGCTCAGTTGGTTAGAGCACCAGATTGTGGATCTGGGGGTCCCCCGTTCGAGCCGGGGCGGTGGTACCATCCATTCAGCTCGACAGCGCAAGGGGTTGGCGGATCGCCGACCCCTTATTGCGTGGGCGGAGGCGGGTCCGGCGCGCCCGCGGAACCGATTGATCCCGGCATCTGCCTTGATCCACCGACCCGGAGCGTGCGCAAGGCGCTTTTCCGGTGCCGTGATGGTGCGTCCCAGCACGTCCGCGGCGCGACGCGCCACTCCCGCCGGTGCGGGCTCCAGAGGCTGACAAGGGTGCGCGCGCTTCCGCCCGCGGAAAGGGGAGGGGGCTGGCCTTGCCGCGCATCGGCGCACGATCACCCACGGGAGGCGGGCAGCCCGCAGTTGAATCTGTGCGTATGTTATAGAATTGCCTAATTTGGCCGATTAAGGTGGGGACCCCGCGGGGATTGACTATTTTCATATGGGTGAAGACCGATATGGATAGCAGGATGCAGCAGGATCAACTTGAGATCGTCAGCGCACTGGCGGCCTCCCTGGCCGACCGGATGCTGATGGAGCGCCTGACGCGCGGAACGCTCCCGCTGGCGCATGCCGGCCGGCTGTGGACCGCGTCGCTCCTTCTCGAAGAGCACGAGCGCCCGATTCCCGGCATCGTGGCGGATGTCCTGGAGCAGGTCCGTCACGTCGAGCCGGCCGACGGTGCGGACCCGGAAGCCGGTCCGGACGTGACGGGCGCGGACGCGGACGACCGGCCGGCGCCGCGCACCGGCCGGCTGATCCGGCTGCTGCGCCCGTTCCGGCCGGCGGCCGAGATGTGACGCCTCCGGGGCGAGCCTCCCCCGGCCGGTGACACGACCGCCCATCTCGTGGATCCGGAGTTTCCCCGGCGCGCCGGGGACGCTAAGACCGGTGCCGATCGCGGCGGCGGGTCCCGCCCCGCGGCCGGGCTTTCCGGGACACGTGAGATGACCATCCCTGAACGGCGCGTCCGAACCTTGTTCGACGAGGCGGCGATCGCCAAGCGCAACGACGAGCTGGCCGAGGAGATCCTGTCCGCGCGGCCGGACAACCTCCTCGTCGTGGCGGTGCTCAAGGGCAGCTTCATGTTCGCCGCCGACCTGCTGCGGGCCCTGCACCGGGTTGGGCTCGCGCCGCAGGTCGAGTTCGTCCACCTGTCGAGCTACCGCACCGGGACGGTCTCCACCGGTCAGGTCGAGATCCTGCGCGACGTGCAGAGCGAGGTCCGCGGGCGGGACGTCCTGCTCGTCGACGACATCCTGGAATCCGGCCGGACCGTCGTCTTCGCCAAGGATCTGCTGATGGCACGCGGCGCGCGGCGGGTGCTCACCGCGGTGCTCCTGGAAAAGCCCGGCAAGCGCGCGGTGACGATCGATGCGGATTTCGTCGGCTTCACCTGTCCCGACGTGTTCGTCGTCGGCTACGGCATGGACGCGGCCCATGCCTTCCGGCAGCTGCCTTTCGTGGGCGTGGTCGATTACGGCAGCGCGGATCCCGACCTGTTCGACCCGTGAGCCTGCGCGCAACGGGGCGCGACATTTTGGCCTCTCCGCGCGGCGCGGCGTCCGTTTCGGAACGCGACGTCTTGACAGGCGGCGGATCCGTCGGCGTCTGTCGTCTCCTGAAGAGCTTGGCGTCATCGCGGCGGGACGCTCGCGGGATCGGGCACGTTGACGGGACCACATGGCGCGCATCCTTCTGGTGGATGACGAAGAGACCGTCCGGGGCTTCCTGAAGCGGGGGCTCGAGATCGATGGGCACGCCGTCGTGACCGCCAACGACGGCAGCGACGGGCTCGACCGGCTCAACGAAGCCGATGGCGGCTTCGACCTGATGCTCACCGACATCCGCATGCCGCTCATGGACGGCATTGCCCTGGCGCTCGCCGCCAAGCGCGACTTCCCGGACCTGACCATCCTGCTGATGACCGGCTTCGCCGACCAGCGTGAGCGGGCGCGGGGCCTCGACGCCATCGTCACCGACGTGCTGACGAAGCCGTTCTCCCTCGCGGACCTGCGCGCCACGGTGAGGCGGGCGCTCGCTGCCTGAGCGGCCGGGTCTCCGGACCGACGCGACGGGCCGCTCTGCGCGAGACGGCCGTGCCGATCTCTTCCGGCGCGGCGGGACCGGAAGACGTCTGCACCGAGGGCGCGTCCGCTCGTCACCCTCGACACGTCGCAGAGCGGCGGCTTTGGGATATGGTCCGCCCGATCACGGCGCACCGATGCGGCGCCCGCCCGTCGATCGGTCCCGGCCGAGGCGGGCGCGGTCCGTGGGACTCTTGATGGCCTGACCATGACCTCAGACACGCAACTCGAAGTCCCCACCGACGAGACCTTCAACACGGAAGGCTATCTCGCCGCCAATCCCGATGTGCGGGCGGCGGGCATGTCGGCGCGCCTCCATTTCGAGCTTCACGGGCGTCGCGAGGGGCGCGTGCAATATGCCGGGCCGCCCGACCGGCGCGTCACGCGCATCACCGTCATGGGCAACTGCCAGGCGCCGGTCCTGGCCCTATGCCTGCGCACGATGCTGCCGGATGCCGAGATCCACGGTGTCCATCTCGGGGTCATGAGCACCGAGACCGTTGCCGCGAGCGACCTCGTCCTGCTGCAGACCGAATTCGCCGCCCTCGCCGAGAATCGGGACATCATCCCCGCGCGGCAGGCCGAGCGCCTGCGGCTCTGGCCGACCTTCTACCACTCGGGGTTTCACCCCGATCTGGTCTATGCGCGGGCGGGTGACGGCCCGCTCGCGAGCCCCCTTCACGAGTACAATTCGGCCCTGGTGCTCTACGGGTGGCTGCGCGGTCTGACGGTCGGGCAGACGATCAACCTGTTCCGCGAGGAGGTGTTCGACAGGCTCGGCTATTTCGATCACGCCGCCAGCGCGGACGCCTATCTCGCCGAGGATTTCGCGCGGGCCGGCCTCGACGGCGAGGCGCTGCTGGGCGATCTGAGGCGGCTCGCCCCCTTCTGCCATGCCGTCAACCACCCCACGCTCGCCGCACTCGGGCGCATTGCGGAGGCGGTGCTCGCACCGACCGACCTCACCGTCTCGGTGCGCCATGTCGAGCGGTTCCTGGCCGATCCGCTCCTGTCCGGACCGGTCTGGCCGGTCTACCCACATGTGGCGGACCGCCTCGGCCTCCCGGGCAGCTACGACTTCAAGGCGCCGGGCACACCCGGCCGCATCCTCGACCTCGAAGGGTTCGTGAGCGGCGCCTTCGCCCTGTACGCGGCGCATGATCGCTCGTCGATCGAGGTCGCCCGGCTGGCCGAGCAGGCGGACCGCTACCGCGACCTGGAAGACCTGGCGCGTCCCGCGCCCCGGCGCAGCGCCAATCCCTACGCGAAGCTGCCGGATCATCACTTCTGGCGGCGGGCGGTGGCGGGCGTCGCGTCGGCCGATCTCGATCCGGTGACGAAGCCCCGGTTCCAGCTCACCCCCGCCGACCTGATCGCCACCGCCGGCAGCTGTTTCGCGCAGCATATCGCGCGCACGCTGATCGACCGCGGCTACAACTATCACGTCACGGAACCCGGTCCGGGCGGCTCCGAGCTGTTCACCGCCCGGTTCGGCAACATCTACAGCGCCCGGCAATTGCTGCAGCTCGCCCGCCGGTGCTACGGCCTGTTCGAGCCCGAGGACGTCGCCTGGACCCGGCCCGACGGCCGCTTCGTCGATCCGTTCCGGCCGCAGATCGAGCCCGACGGATACGCGTCGGAGCAGGATGTGGCGCAGTCCCTGCCGCCGCACCTCGCCGCCGTGCGGCGGATGTTCGAGGAAAGCCACCTGTTCATCTTCACCGTGGGGCTCACGGAGATCTGGGAATCGACCGTCGACGGCGCGGTCTTCCCGGTCGCCCCCGGGGTGGTCGCGCTGCCGCCGGACCCGTCCCGGTACCGGTTCGTGAACATGAGCGTGGCGGAGGTGCGGGCGGATCTGGCGGCGTTCATCAGCCTCGTCCGCCAGCACAATCCGGACCTCAAGATTCTGCTGACGGTCTCGCCGGTGCCGCTCGTCGCCACCTACGAGGACCGGCACGTGCTGCAAGCGACGACCTACAGCAAGTCCGCCTTGCGGGCGGCCGTGGACGAGATCTGTCGGCACCACGAGGCGGTCGATTACTTCCCCTCCTATGAGATCATCACCAGCTGGCACAATGGCGGAGCCTATTTCGAGGCCGATCTGCGTTCCGTCGCGGAGAGCGGTGTCGCCCACGTGATGCGGGTGTTCGAGCGGCACTACCTGAGGCGTGTCGACCGACCGGCGGCGCGTCAGGATGCGGCGCTGCGGGCCGAGTTCGCGCGCGCGTCGAAGATCCTCTGCGACGAGGAAGCGCTGGACGCGGGGCGCTGAGAGGCTCCGGTCACGGGCCGGCGACGCGGGCGGCGCACCCGGAATGGGCTCGATGCGGACGAGCCGGAGCCGAAGAGCCCGGCCCGCCGGTCGACCCGGCTCACGCGGTTGAGCCGGCTGTGTTCAGGCGACCTTAAACATCCCCCTTAGGCGGGACTTCATGAAAGCGTGGCAGCCTCGATCCGGTCAGATCACGCCGAGCACAGTCACGCCATGTACCGCCGGGACCGGGAGATTGATGTGCCGCCATTCTACCCGGACCGGTCCGATTGGGATGCGTCGGAGCCGGACTGGACCGCGGATCGGGACGAGCCGCACCGCGCGCGCGGGGGTCTTCGGCCGGCTCGGTGCGCTCCTGAAGTTCGCAACCCTGGCGCTGCCGGCGGTTTCTTCCTCTACGACAGTCTGGCCGATTGCAGCGGGCGTCCCGCCGCAGGCTGGCTCGGGCTCGTCGGGGCCGGTGCCTGCGCGCGCAGCGAATTGCCCGGCAGCGTTCTCTCGATGCAGGACAACGTCGCGGTCCTGAAGCGCCCCATCGACTGACCGCGCCGCGCAGGCCCCGGGGCACCCGGAGGTCTGCCGCTGGCCGCAAAGGTCCGACGGATGTCGCCTGAGTGCCCGTCGCGCCGCCCCCGCTGCCACCCGACCTGATCCGCCGCACACCCCCTTCCGCGAGCCCGCCATGTCCAGCCGCTCCCTCAGCCCCACGCCCGGCAACACGCCCGACGCCGTCGCGGAGGCGCAGTTCCGCGCCCGTATGGCGCGGGTCGGGCCCGATCGGGGCGGGCGGCGCGCGCCCCGGAGCAGCGCCCCCGGACGGGGCCGCGGCGTCCGGCTCGGCTGGAAGAGCTGGCTCGTCGTCGTTGGTCTGATCGTGCTCCCGGTCGTGGCCGGCGTTGTCGCCTGGCCGCCGGTCCAGGACTGCCGGCAGCAGGATCGGACCACCAGGTTCTACGCAGGGGATTCCTTCGACAGGTGCATCCGGAGGGGCATCGCCGCCCGGATCGACACGGCCGATCAGCGCATCAAGAGCCTGATGCGCGGCTCCGGCCACTGAACGCGCGCCATCCCGATCACCCGGGCCAGGTCGGCGGCCGGGACCGGTATGCGAGTCCCGTGGTCCGCCGGCTCCCGTGCCCTGACTCAGACGGACGGTTCAGGGGATCGGCTGACGGCTGCGAGGATGTCGGTGGCGGGTTTGGTCCAGACGAAAGGTCTGGCGCGCCGATTGTGCGCGGCGCGGTCGCGTTTCATCGCCGCCTGCCGGTCGATCTGGCGCTTCTCGTCGATGGACCGCACCACGCCGTGGGCGGATGGGTCCATGTCCAGGCCGACCACGCCGGGATCCCATCGAACAGGTTCGATGGGGGCCCGTTCTCGACCTTGGCGGCGAAGGCCGGATCGCGCGAGCGCTTGAAGCTGCGCAGCCGGTGCGGCAGGAGGCGGTGAGCGTCCCAGATCCGCTGCACGGCACGCAACGAGATCCCGACAGCGCGGGCTACGGCACCGCCGGTCCAGTGGGTGACCTCGCCCGGCGGCTCCGAGCAGGTCAGCGCCAGCACCTCGGCGACCGTCTCGGTCGGACGGGGTGGTGTCCCGGGCGGACGCGTCTTGTCGCGCAGCAGACCTTCGACGCCCGCCTCGGCATAGCGCCGCTGCCAGCGCCACACGGCTGACGCCTGCCCGCCGGGCTCCATCCTGGACGTTCAGGCGCTCGGCCGAGAGCAGGACGATGCGGGCGCGCTGGGTGTGCCTGCGCCCAGACTCGTAGGTCTCACCGTGTGGGTGAATCCTCCGTCCGCGTCACTGCACGCGACGACGATGTCACCGTGGACAATCCGGTTCGACGAGCGGCCGCTCGGGACGCTTCTCGCCCTCAAGGCCACGGCAGCGATCGAGGATTGGGCTGCCGGCATCGACGACGCTCGCCGGTTCGCATAGTCCCCGTGGAACATTGCGACCGCAGCCCAACTGGACTGCACTCGCCTCTCCCAACGCCCGGCTTCTTCGACGCCCGACCTGACGAGCGATCTGCTGCTGCCCGCCTCGAACACATGATCCGTTTGTTTGCGTGCCAAGATGTCGCCGGGTCGCCTTCTGCCGGCGCGTCGCCCACGCGACGATAGCGACGGGTCTCGCACTCGACGTGGATGTGAGGAACGACCGCAGTTCACTGCTCGTTCATGCCGAGCATAGCCCACTCTACCTGAAGAGCCGCGAGGAGATCACATTGAAGAATCTGGCGTTATCCGCAGTTGCCGTCGCTCTGGCGGGCACTCTGCTGACCGCACCTGTGGCTGAGGCCCGTCCGGGCTACCGGGGCGGCCACGGCTATCACGACAGTGGCTACGCTTACCGGGGCGGCTACCGTGGGTATGGGCATCGGCGCGGCTCCGGTGTGGGCGGAGCTTTGGCGGCCGGTGCAGCGCTGGGCATCATCGGCGGTGCCATCGCTGCCTCGCAGGCTCCGCGTTACTACGAGCCGGCCCCCGCCTATGGCTACGCCCCGGCTCCTGCCTACGGGTACGGCTACGACGGCTACTGACAGCGCCGGAGGTCCATGCCTAAAGGGGCATCCGACGCCCCTTTTTGCTAGCGGAAATTCAGGGCGGTCGCGAAGCCCGTGAGCAGGTGTAGACTCTGGCCTCACCCGCCATCGATCGCGCGCAGGTCCGTTACGGAGCGATCCTCCGGAACGTCACCCGCTTCCCTCGCAGGTTCGGCTCGGCCACATAGCCCGCATCCTGCCATGCCTTGCACTGTGCGTGGATCGTGGTTCTCACGTCGTCATTCGCCCACCAGAAGGCAAAGCGCTTGGCCGAGGCCGGCAGCTTCACGAGAGAGTCCAACTCGGTAAACGCCATCGTCACGGTGTCGGCCGCCTCCCGTTGAAGATGATCCCGGAGCGGATCGTATCGGCTCATTGCCCTCCTCCTGCACCACGGTCCTCGGTCGTCAACCCGTTCGATAGACGAGCGAAAGATTGTTCGCCGGCATGGCGATACGGGCCCTCCGGCGCAACCCTTCGCGCCGGGCCGCAGCATCGACGTCGCTCAGCGCTCGAAGGCCCCAGGCGGGGTCACGTGACCGAAGATCGAGGTCGAACGCCCGATTGCTCGGTGCAGTCTCCCGCTGATCCTCGAAAAATGGGCCGTAGAGGAACAGAATGCCACCAGTGGGCAGAATGCGGCGAGCCCCGGTCATCAAGCCCACCGTCGCCTCCCACGGCGCGATATGAGCCATGTTGATGCAGACGACAGCAGCGGCTTGAGCGACCGGCCACGATGCCGGGTCGCGGGCGTCCGCTGCCACCGGTGGCAACAGGTTCGGCGTTCCCGAGTGAGCGCGCCACGCCGCGATGCTGGCGCGTGCCTCTGGATCGGGATCGCTTGGGAGCCACCGCAAGGCCGGTAAGGCAGCGGCGAAATGCAGGGCGTGCTCGCCCGACCCGGCCGCAATCTCCAGCACCAATCCCGCGTTGGGCAGGTGGGGCCGCAGCGCCGCCAAGATCGCCGCACGGTTTCGAGTTGCGGCCGGCGCGAGGCGAGCTTCGTGCGGGAGTGGGTCGTCCATATGCACCTCTAACCGCCCCGACACGCGCGGTCACCCGCTTGCGATCCGGCTCGCCTCGATCCTTGCGCCGGCGCGATCGTTGACCGAACCGCGGAGACGATCATCCCTGTCGTCTGGGGATTGGTGGGCCCATCCATTTTTAAGTCGTCGGACACAAACCGTGTAGGGCATGGCGGCCTCACCCGCCGCCGCGCACCCGTACCGGCGCCCAACCTGAACGATGCCCGCCCGCCGGAGCTTCTCCGGCGGGCGGGTCGTGATGGGTGCCGGGGTCGCGGCTCTGCCGCGCGTGGCTTGCCCGGCTCTCCTGGCGGCGGTGCGCAGCTTCGACCGCTTCGAGACCGACAACGATCCGCACGGCGAGCACGACGTCGGCACGGTCACGCTCGTGGGTTACCGCTGCTGCTGGAAGATCGACTGCTACGACCGCGATCTGCGCTGCGCCTCACCCGACCCGGCGCTCACGACTTGTATGCTGTCCGTCATGCTGGCTGAGGAGTGCTGAGGCGGGCGACGGTCAGGTCACCGTCGCCCGGTTGCAGGCGACCGCACCCGCCGTTGCCGAATCGCTGCTGAGCCTGCTCACCGCTCCTGGCCTGACTGCGGCTGGCCTCGATGCCCGAACACACGCGGTCATCGACGACGCGCCTGCTCTGGTCGTGCGGGCCAAACCGGACCTTGTGATCTGAAGCCCGCGCCGCACTCCACCGAGGAGGAGAAAGGGCATGACGACCCATCGACGACGGCGACAGGCGCTGCGCCATGGATGACCGTGACACCAGCGTGGAGAAGCGCGCCGGCTTGGCCCTTGGCGTGGGACGTTTCTGCATTAGTGACGTGTGGCGTGTACGCCTGATGATGGTCAGGGCGCGTCACAGGGCGATAATGGCTCGCTCCTGACGACCACGGTGGTGGTGACCGAGATCGAGCGCTTAGGCCGCCTGAACGCGGCGGGGCACCTCGACGCCGTCGAGTATGCGATCCTAACATTGTGGGGCCAGAACGGCTGTGAATGGCCGGGGGCGACGAGACCTCTCGCTGGCTGGCCCGCTTGTGATCATGAAGCGGACAGGCAGCGATCGACCCGTTACGGTCACTCCGCTGACGAGAACGATAGCCGGAAAGCGGACGCGACCGGTTGCGCGTCCTGTCTGTGCGCCTGCCGGTAGTCACGAGGGCTTATGTCGTAGCGATCTTTGAAGCGGCGAGCGAAATGCGCCTGGCTGCTGAAGCCGCAGCCGTAAGCCAGCATGCTGATCGACAGGTGGGCGCAGGCCGGGTCGGACAGCCGCTTAGAGCCCGCCTCCAGACGGCGCTCCCAGATGTAGTCGGAGATGTGCCGGCCGCGCTCGTGGAACAGCTCCTGCAGCCGGCGGAGCGACACGCCCATGGCGGCGGCGAGGTGCGGCGGGTCGAGGGTCGTGTCACTCAAGTGTGCCTCGACGTAGGCCTTGGCACGCTGGACCGTAGCGTTGCCGTGAATGGAGCGCGGCACCTCCTGCGCTATCCGCTCGGCGAGACAGGCCACGATGAGGTCGACGCCGATCGACGTCATGCGGTCGGCGACGTCCGGCGTGAGGCTTTGGCTGACCTGCATCAGCTCGGTCAGGAAGGCTGTTGTCAAGGCGGTGCTTCCGAGGTCCGCACCGATCGTCAGCCCGCTGTAGAGACGGGCTGGGCCGAGGAAAGACTCCAGTCGCTCACGGGGTATGTGGAGGGTGAGCATCTGGCTGCCCGCGCTGTACTCCTGCGTGGCCGGACTGCAGTCGAGCACCATGAGGTCGCCAGGACGTTGCACGGAGGTCCTGTCGGATTGACCGGTCCGTGCAACCCCAGCGAGCCGGAGGAATATTCCGACGCTGTTTCCCTGGCCATGACGCCGGACCAGATTGGGTGTCGCCTCAGCCCGCAACGCACTGTGCGAGGTGCGTATCGCTTCGATCGAGCCGATCTTGGCAAATTCCAGCTTACCGTCGAATGGATCGTCGGTCAGGCGCTTCATCTCGGTTGGCACGCGCATGTCAGACATCGCATCGCGCCAGCTCTGGAACTTGCCGCTTGGATGTAAAAACTAGGTCGAAAACAGCGTTTGCATGGTTTTACTATTAAACGGCGATCCTGTCTTACTGGGAATGTCTAATTTTGCACGAACCGCCCGCGATTTACTAACTTATGATAGAAAATGGTTCATGTCAAAATCGAACAATCAGCAACTTAAGATATATTCGGTACCTGTTTAACGGCGCAGGAACGCTCTTGATAGTCGGTAAGGTTCATAAAGAAGCGTTAGAACAATTAAGCGACAACGATGAGGCTTTTTACCTGTAATCGAGGCGTTCTCACCTTGGGCAGCGAGTCGCATTTGAGCACGAGACGACGTCCGTTTTCATGCTCTTCTGTCCGAAAGCAGAACAGCAGAAACCCACCCAACTCGGCCGTTCGCGACGTCGGCTTCACATCCCTCCTGAAGCACGCGGTAGGCCTGCATACGCGAACAACCGACAATCCGCGCGATGGCTGCCGGGCCAGCGCCTTCGGCGTGCAGAACTCTGATTCGTTCGCGGTCGAGCCGACGCTTGCCGCCAACATAGATGCCGACGGCCTTCGCACGCTCAATGCCGTCGCGTTGGCGCTCTTTGATGAAGCGACGCTCCATCTGGGCGACCATGCCGAGCACGACGTGACCCAACGCGCCACGTGTCGAGACATGCGGGTCGAGGACGGTCACGAACGTCCCCCGTTGCTGGCCTCGTGGATTAGGCTGAGCACGTCACGGGTGTCGCGCCCGAGCCGGTCGAGGCGGGTTACGACGAGTTCGTCGCCAGGGCGCAGGAACTCGATATCCGTCGCCAACTCGGGCCGGCGCTCACGCGAGCCACCTGAAACCTTCTCGGCGCGAACGATGCCGCAGCTTTCAGCCTTCAGACGGGCGCGCTGGGCGTCGAGATCCTGGTCAAGGGTGCTGACGCGGGCGGAGCGGATGCGAGCCATGGGATGTCCCCTCAGGGTGGTTGGCTCGCCCCACAAACTACCTCCCAGAAGCCACTCGAAGGCCGACGCTGGCCGCGCCCGCATCAGCCGCCTGCTTGACGGTGGCGCCGTTGCGCAACGCTGCCGCAATCGCGGCCGAAGCCGTATCGATCGCGCCGGCCCGCTCGTCCCCGAAGTCACGCATGCTGTTTGTCTCGGAACCCATCCGCGCATGGAAATTGTCGGGGAAGCGGGCGTCCATTCGCATCTTCAGGATCTTTGTGGCGGCTCGATAATCGTCATCGAAGTTCCTGCTTCTGGTCGCGGTCTGGCTCTCGAAGCCTCCTGCCTCATCCTCTTTTCCCATTGAGGTGCTTCTTCGCTTCCCCCCGCTGCCGAAGAGAAATTGGACGATCTTGGAGAGCAGCCACATGAGGGAGTTCATCGGAGTGTCCTGAACGGGAAGCGGCGACGGTGCCTTTTCGGAGGCAACGCATCCCGGCCAGCTTAGGGCTCATAGGTGCCGCCAGGGTGCCCGCCGAGCAGTAGAGCCGAACGGCAGGCCCACAAGGTGGGAAGCGAGCCAGGCAGACTGAGTGCGCCCGGTCACAAAGCTTTCAAGCCGACCAGCTTTCTTCCAATGTTATACAGCCGCTTCTCGTCTTCATGCGCGCATCTTGATAGATTTGAAATCTTATGATTGTCGCGCTGACCATGTTTGTAAGATTGTATTACAGCATCCATGTGCTTTGAGCTATCTTTGCTGAAGGCGGCCTTTAGGTCGCCGCGGCCTTGAACATCGTCCTCCGAATTCAAACTCCAATCGAGGTCCTCTTTGACCGCTTTCCAGTTTGCAGACATTTGTTCCTCCGGTGCCCTCTGGCGGGGCTAACAGGAGAATACGCTCGTTTTCGGTTCCGTCGAGTCGATGAGATTACCCGCCGTCGAGCAGCGGCGTCGTTGCGATGATCTCACCAAACGTCTTCGCTGATGAGAGTTCCGCCCTGATCAAAAACGCCCGACCAGCCTCTATCGGACAGACGAACAATCACACGCGACAGACCTGTGTCTTGGCCGGCACCGATTGCCAGTTGGGCATCAATTCGCCCCAGCCGGTTCAGGCGCTTCAACTCGTTGGTGCTCACGTCGAGGCGAGAGGCTAGATCGCGCGGATCAACCATCCAATCGCCTTCGAGGCCAAGATCGAGCCGCATGGAGTAGCCCTCCGACAGCTCGGCAGCAGATGCGGGGCTGAGACTGTCGATATCACGCGGCGGCCGGGGATCCGAGCGCGAGGATCGGAAGCGGCGGGCGGCGGCTCTGTCATGACGCCTGGCGCAGCAGGGCTCAGCCGATCACTGGTCGGATCAGCAGACAAGCCACTGCAGCGCCAGGCGTCATGGCAGAGCCGGGCTGGCGAGTTGGTCGGGGGTGTCGACGTCTTCGCCCGCCCGGTGCACGGGCCTATTGGCGGCCCCGCTGCTCGCCCAGTGGGTGTACACGTCTGGGTGGATGCGCGCGGCCATCGCCACCTGCTGCCAGTAGGAGGGTTAACGCGCGTCGGCCCGGATTGATGCGGTCGCGTTACCAGACATGCTCAGCGACCAGCTGCCCGCTCTGGTCGAACGTGCCTTGCCACCCGCCGTCGTACAGATGAACGGTGACGCGCGAACTTCCTATGTCCGCCCAGCTCCCAGGAACGATCAGAACCCTGGCGTTCCCCTCAATAACGGAGCGCTTCAGGGCCGCCGTGCTCACACCGAGCCGGTGCGCCACATCCTCGGGATCAACGACCCATTTTTCCGGAAGATCGAGATCAAGCCTCATCAGAAAAGGCCTCTGTCGGAACCCCAGAGCGCGCTTTATCGCTGAGGGCCGCCGTGTTCGTCCCCCAAATTGAGTAGGGCGCCGGCTGGGTCAGGCGACGGACGTCAGACCTGCCGGACCGGCATCCAGCGCGACATAAATCGCGGCGGTCGTAGGACGTTCGCACTGTCCTGTGCAGCTTGCTCATCCTCCGGCAGCAGTGACGCGATCAGTTCCAGCAGGTCGTCCCTTTCCTGGCCTCGGAACAGCACCAGAAACGCGCCAAGATCTATCTGAACCTCAGGATCAGTCGCGCATGGGCGATGCAGCACATAAGGCTGCCCCGTCTTCAGATCGCGCGTCAACGCATACCGATCACCGCGCGGACCGACGTGAAACTCCCTCGCCACTCGTGGTGCCTGCCCAATCATGGCTCCCTCTTCGCAAAACTGGACAATCGAGATACGGCATATTGGCATGAAATGACGGGACCAAACATAACGTACGACAAAAATTGACAACTAAGGGCGACGGCAGTGCCGAATCGCGCGTTCACGGTAAGGCATCGGCGTCTTGCCGAAGCTGTATAGATGAAGCAGGTATCTGGCTATGCAGTGATCGAGGCGTGGCCACATCATGACCAATCCTCTTCGCCGAGATGCTTTGCTTCGGCTGAAGGTCGAAACCGACCTCGCCCGAGCGGTAGAAGCCACCGCCCGCCAGCGTGGCCAGACCATGTCTGAGTTCACGCGCCAGAGCCTGGGCGCGCATCTCGCCCGTCATGGTGCCCGGCTCGGCCCGGATGATGGCCCGCTTGGAAGCCCACCGCGCCGACGTATTGTTGAATGGCACCGCCGGCGACGTGGCCGCCCTGGACCATCGTGTTGCGCTCACCGAGATCCGGCTCGAGCAGCTGGAGGTGCAGCACGCCGCTGCTGTGCTCGCCGAGGCTGAAGCCAAGGCCGCGCACGAAGCCGAGCAGAAGCGCCGCAAGGATCTCCACCGTAAGGCCCTGAAGGCTTCAGCCGAGGTCGCAACCTTGGCCGATCAGTACGTCACCGAGGCGCATCGCCTGGTGCCGTTGCTGACGAAGATCCGCGAGCGGGCCGCACTGATCGAGGCCGCCAACTTTGCCTTGCCCGACGGTGCCGATCCGGTCCCGCCTGGCGAGCCTCGCTGCAGCTGGAACGGCAGGTCCGACCAGCCGCACAGCTCGATGCCGGCCGCGTGAAGCTACCCGCCTTGGGCACCGACGCGGGCTATGTCTGGGGCGAGATCGCCCCGATCCACGGGAGGATCGTCAATGAACCGCGCTGAAATCGAGGACGGCGCCGCCTGGGCACGTCGCCTGTTCCGGAAGCCCGAGCCGAATGCCTCCGAGCGCAAGCTGAGTTCGGCAGAACGCATCGCTGCGGATCTGGCTCGAAGCCGGGAGGCTGAGGCCAAGGACACGCAGACCCGATCGGCCGTCGAGCAAACCCGCCGCGACCTGCACACGCCCGGCTCCGCCTTCACGGTCGGCGCTGAGCGCTATGCCGCCGACGGCTCCCGCTGGCCGCGCGTGGCCTGACACAGGATTGCGTGGGCCAGACCTGCACGGGCCTCCGTCACCCGCGCCATTGAGGGCGATGCAGTCAGCCCAACACCGGAAAGTCAGCCTGTCTCCGAACGACCATGGCCATGGGACCGGTGATCCAAAGGCCGGCACGACTGCACTCCCTGACCAAGTCAGGGACAATCCGGCATCGTGGCGGGAGGGGTCACCCCCGCCGCGGTCCCGACACCCCGACAGTCCGGAGAGCCATCATGGCAGCCACCAAGCCCGACACCACCGCCCAGGACGACGTGCCGGTCATCGAGACCACGCCCGTCGATCATGGTGATGCGCATGGCATTGGCACCACCGAGCGAGCACCGATCCGGCCCGACCTCCTGCACGAGACGGCAGCGAGGTAGCGGCCCGTGACGCAGCGTGGCGATCGGCAGGGGTGCGGTGAGCGACCGTCCGTCACTGCCAGAGGGTGGGACCCGAATACCACATAGTTGCATTTATACTCTGAATACAACTTACTGTGAGTCCTGGGCCAGGGTGACCAATTCCGAGTGTCCGCTCGAGCAAAGCTTCTGTCGACGTATCAAATTTTCCAGTGCGCTTCGCTTCACTGCCTCGAATGAGATTTGTCATCGTGGCTTGGAGGAAAGCGACTTCCTGGAAGCGGAATCAGCCGCCGTTGATTGCGCCGCCGACCTCGCGCCGATGGTGCCGGTCGGCACGCTCGCGCACGCGTTCGACATGACGGCGCGTCGAGTCGAGCAGCTGACCGCCGAGGGCGTCCTGCCGAAAGCCGAGCGCGGGCGCTATCCGCTGATCCCGGCAGTTCGGGTCTCCGTCGCGCACCTCAAGGGGACGCCCGAGGTCCCCTCTGGCCGAGGAGGGAGGACGATGGCTCCGGCTGGCGGGGGGCTGAGCCCCCAGCCTCTTAGCGACCGAACCTGGCCGGGAGCACTGTCGGAGCGGGGCTCGATGCGTTGGAGGCCGCGAAGGAGGCTACGAGGCCAGCTAGGGAACGGACATCATCCGGCTGGCACGGATCCCGGGCGACTGCCTCCGCCTCTCGCTCCAGCCGAAGGTTGCAGGCCTTCGAGGGCAGGCCGACATCCGGCGTGCAGGCGTCGTGGCGGGCACACGCTGCGTCGAGAGCGTCGATTGGGGGCAGCGGAGCGTTGTTGCCTGGACCGCAATAGTTGCCGTGGATGAGAAATTTCGGCCCCCCATTGGCGGCGGGCTGGGCCAAGGACGGAGCGGCCCACGAAGCGATCAGGAAGACCGGGGCGGCAAGGCTGATGACGCTGCGAGTCAACATGGTGGAGACCCTCCAGCACCGACGCCACATAGTCTCATCGGCGATGACGGTGCGAGACATGGTTAAGCACCACACATTACTTCGCGACGTGCTCCGGAACACTACCCCTATTTGGATGATGCTCTACTCGCGCGGCCGACGTAGTGGTTGCCACGTCGCCTCTTCAGCGACGAGATGCAGGAACGCGAGCGGCAGATGGCAGAGGCGGATTGAGCTGACCGCCCAAGGTTTAGATTTTCGGCTCCTGCGGCGGCGTGGAGAATAATCCAAGTGGCACCTGCGCGAGTGTCAATCCCGTTTCATCTCGCACAATAATCGAACATGGGCCGCTGAGGTTGGCGACCGCCAGCTCGGCAGCCATTTCGCTGATGACGCTACGCGCGTCAGCTAGCGCTTGTTCAAAGTCTTCAGCCTCAACGCCTTCATCATCTCGAACGATTTCACGGCCATTATCAACATCAAAATAAAATCGCTGCAACATCCATTCCTCCCCTTGCTTGCTGCCGCTGCAGGAACTGTTTTTTATCAAACTGTGTAAATTTGAGTTGAGTTGCGAATACTCTTCGGTTATGAGAAAGCCCTGAGGGCGATTGGTTGATCTGAAATCAACTCTATCATCTGGATGGCCGTCATGACAATATACCGTAAGTCAAATATTGACGACATCAAAGACGTGCTAAATAGCGCTCAGGTTCGCGCCCATATACGTCAGATGATTTGTAGAGCCTTGCGGCAATTACCGGATAAACCAAACGTGGCGCCGGCCGCAGAACGGTCGCTTGAGTCGGTCGCGTAGATACACAAGAGCGACTCGGTATCCATGTCTCACACAGAGCGCTAACTCAGCCCGCCTGGCGCGCCGACGCGGGCTTTTGACGGACTCGGTAAAGGTGTAGCGCATCCCGGCTGGATCGCCACCCAGGCACGCGTCATGGCTTCGTCGGCCGAAATCCTCTTCCGTAGACGGGGTGCAGAACCACGGGCGGCAGATGGCGAAGGCGGACAGGTGACGCGGAACAATGGGTGCGGCCGTCTGGTTGGCCTAAGCGACTGTCGCACGCCCGCGGCTGTGGCTAGGAGAAAGCGTTTGTTCAAAGTACCGGCACTGACGGCTGGGCTGTTCGCAGCCAGCCTGTTTCTCGCGCCTGTCCAGGCATCCGCGGCTCAGATCGGCATCGGAGCTGTCCCTGAGGCGGCGACTTCGGTGCAAGAGGTTCAATATGGCTACGGCGGCCCGCGCATTGGTTACGGTCGCCGGGGCTATGGTGGCCCGCGCTTCCGCGGGCGCGGCTACGGCTACGGGCGTGGGTACGGACACGGCTATGGCCGCGGTTACGGTCGCGGGTACGGGCGCCGCGGGGGCTTCTAACGCTCTCCATTAGGGCGATACTACCAAGCCCGCCCGGTTTCCCGTGGCGGGCTTCTTCACGCGCTGCCCCTGCCTCCGGCAACCTCTTCCGCGACGTCGTGCAGAACCATGGGCGGCAGATGGTGAAGGCGAAGTAGAGTTAGCCCCCGCCGCCGCCGCTTCCACCTGTGCCTGGACCGCCGAGATTGCCGTCCTTGTTCGGCGTGTTCCAATGAATGATGCCGTCATCAGGAGGCCGCAGCGTCGTGGTCGGTAGACGCGGGTTGCCGAACTGCGGCGCCTCGATCGTTGGGCGAGGAACCGCCCTAGGGGTCCGACGGCGCTGTGCGAAAACTTCGGTGCTCACGACGCCCGCAAGCGCCACCATGAGCCATCTGATCAGCGCGCTTCTCATGATCAACCCGCGTCGTGCAGTGCGCGCTTTCCGGCGGCGAGGGCTGTGCGCATCGCGGCAGGATAGCTGAGCCTCTGCCGCCGGCAACCACACGGCGAAGGATCCGCTGCCCTGACTGGCGCGCTGCTTGCCAGGCTCGGCCGTTCCGCTCACCTTCGGCCCCGCCTTCACGGCCGCGCGGGGCTTTTTGCGCTTCCGGTCCTATTTCGATCCGAACGTCTTTCAGTCTACAGATCTAAGACATTAGATTATTTTTCCTGGCAGACAATATCGAGCATCGTCAACATTGGACCTCAAGCTTCCTATGTTAGGTGCAAATTGTTTTTGAAACTTATGATCTCCGCTTTATGTGCATCAGAGGCGCTCTTGCGGAAAACAATACCGGCCAAATCCGTCGAATCGAACGTATGAGAATCTGCTCCCATCGCCGGGTCTGTGCGTCAGTTCGGGCCCTTAGCTTTTCCGCCCGCTCGGCTCGCACGCCAGCCGAAGAACGCGACGCCCAGCAGCGTCAGGAACAGTCCCGCCCAAAGGCCGCCCTCAGTGATCTTCGCGACGAACCATTCCGCCGGCATCGGCGCCGCAGGGTCCTGAGCCCACCCGACCGCCATCACGAGAGTGGCGAGCAAAGCCAGCACGAGCAGGATCAGGTTCGCGACCGGCATCAGCTCTCTCAGGATTCTCGCGGTGCCGCACATAGTCCCGGCTGGTCGCCAGTCCGTGATGGCGTGCCAGATAGCTTACCATGCATGCAAGAGGTGCCCGCCCGCTAGCACAACCACGATGAGGGTCACGGCCGAAAGGGCAACCTTCGTGGTCCGGTCGGACCCTTGGTGTTGGCGACGCCGTCGATCTCGGGGCTTCAGGACTACGATCTTCGGATCCGACAAATGCTGGGTCAGGCTGTCGGGTAGCCGACGCTTTGATCGCCCCGGGCGCATGTTCGTCTCCCTACATCCACATCACCGTATCGCCCCTACCACGAGCCGGTGGACGGGGTCAGTGCTGCACGGGCGGCACGACACCCGTGAAAGATCCCATGCCGTCCGCTGCCATCATGGCGGTGAAAGCCTCATAGGCCTCCTGATCCGTCGCGATCGTCTCTTTTCCCGCAGTGCAGCCGCCGGACGACGGGTGGATCACGACCAGCTGCCACGGATCCTGCGTGCCGGCATAGCGGTAGACCTCGACGTCGACGGTTTCGCCATCGCGGCTGAAGGAGCCGGACAGCGGCGAGTGCTCGAAGTCGCGGTCCTCGTCCATCAAGGATCGCCACGCGGCCGAGTAAGCTGCACCACTACGTCGTCGCCCCTCGATGTAGGCTCAAGCTCCTCGACCCGCTTGGCGACCTCCATGACGAGGTGCTCCACCGACGGTGGCCAAGGCACACCATTGTCCAGCAGCATCCGGGCGGCGCGGACGAGCATTCTGAATTGCTCCGGGGGGATCGATGTGCCCACCATCTGCTGTTCGAGGATGCGGTCGGCAATCGCCGCCGCCAGCCCGGCTACCTCAGCCATCTTGTTGGGCTGATCGCCGTCTTCGCTCACTTCAGGTAGCCCTTCGCCTTCAGGTGCTCGGTGACGCCTTCGCGTCCAACTTTGCGCGTCATGGCTTTTTGGACCCGATCTTGGCGGCATCCCTTTCGAGGCGCGCAGCCTTCAGGCGGGCGGTATTCTGATCGGCTGCACTGATTGGCGGCCGGTCAGAGGCTTTGGTGCCGGGCAGGTCCTGCGTTTTCGCGAAAGCGGCCTCAGCCTGAATCCGCTCTTTACTGTGGTTGTTAGCCATAGAAGGCTCCTCAATTCGCGCCTTCCGGATCCTCGCGGTGCCGCACGTAGCCCCGGCCGGTACCGCGTTAGGATTTCTCGTTCTCCCGCGCCAGGCGCATGGCCCGCAGCCGCGCTGTCCGATCGTCGATGCCTCGGCGCTCCGCCTCGATCTCATCCCTGACTTCAAGTGCTGCCGACTCGCGCGTCTCTGCCTTCATGCGCGAGCTTGTGCGATCGAAGTGTCGGGAAGCCTGGAAGTGGGACATGCACCTTCTCGTTGACTGACGTTGGGCCGAGATAGGGCGCCGATCCGCGCCGTCACCACCGCATCGCGTTGGACGCCTCTTCCACGGGATCGCTAACCCCACCGCTTGTATGACTCAAAGCCTTCACAAAACGCCTGGGGCTCTGCCGATCAACCGTCATGGACCAAGACGCCGCCGCCGAGCCACGACACGGCCGCCTCAAACGACTTGAACTCGTGCGTCTCTTGAGTGAACGGCGCTGGTAAGGGCAGCTCACCGCTCATGAGTTCAACGCGCCAGCCCCGGATCTGCCCACTCTTTCCGACATCGCGCACAACGCTGCCGATAACCGTGCCCTCGAGCAGCAAATCGTAGCTGCCGGCAGCGAGGCGGTGCAAAGTGTAGGGCATCAAGGTCCTTGCAAGCGTGGTGGGCTGGGAAGGTCGCCCCTACTTGAGCGCCTCTTCCGCGACGCAGAGGAGGGGTTATCGGGTCGGCGCAATTCGACCTGGGCTTTGTCCTCACCGGCTTGGTCGTCGCCCTCTTTATCTGGCGACGGGCCGACGGCCGCGACCTGCCAGTGGAGGACCCGGGACCGCTCCATCGCCTCGCCAAGGCGACCCACGCCGCGCTGTACGTCCTGCTGCAGGCAATCGTCGGCCTCGGCATCGTCAACGCCTTCGTGCGCGGCGTCTCCCTCGGTCCGGTCAGCCTGCCGCAGCTCGGCGACCCGGAATGGCGGTGGGCGCTGACGCACTGGCACGGGCTCGCGGCGAACGTGCTGATGGCCCTGGCCCTGTTCCACGCGGTCGCCGCCCTCGTGCACCACTACCTCTGGCACGACGCCGTCCTGCTGTGCATGCTGCCACGGAGATCCTAACGACCATGCGACCCGTCCACCAGGAGCGACACCTCATCGACCGTATCGGCTGGCTGCGCGCCGCCGTGCTCGGCGCCGACGACGGCCTTGTCTCCACCGCCAGCCTGATCGTCGGCGTGGCTCGGTCGAGGCGAGCATCCCGCACATCGTCGACACCGTCGATGCCAACCGGGGCTGCGCTCCCTCGACCGGTTCAATGCGAACCTGCCTTGGTAAGGTCTCCGACGGACGCTGGGGAGGTGTCGACATGGCCCGCATCCTGATCACCGGCTCGTCGGACGGCCTCGGCCTCATGGCGGGGCGGCTGCTCGCCCGGGACGGGCACGAGGTGACCCTCCACGCCCGGGACGAGCGGCGCGCGGAGGCCACGCGTCGGGCGCTCCCCGAAGCGCAGGGTGTGGTGGTCGGCGACGTAATCACGCTCGCCGGGATGCACGCCGTGGCGGAGCAGGCAAACGGGACGGGCCGCTTCGACGCCGTGATCCACAACGTCGGGATCGGCTACCGCGAACCCCGCCGGAGTGTGACCGCGGACGGACTGTCCCACCTGTTCGCGGTCAACGTGCTCGCGCCCTATCTCCTCACCGCCTTGATCGAACGCCCGGGCCGGCTCGTTTACCTCAGTTCCGGCATGCATCCGGGCGGACGGCCTGACATGGACGACCTTCAGTGGGAGAAGCGGCGCTGGAACGGGGCGCAGGCCTATGCCGAGAGCAAGTTCCTCGACGTGCTGCTTACCTTCGGGATCGCCCGACGCTGGCCGGACGTGCTGTCGAACGCCCTGGAGCCGGGTTGGGTGCCGACCCGGATGGGCGGTCCGGGTGCGCCGGACGACCTGGCCGCCGCGCCCGTCACGCAAGCATGGCTCGCCACCAGCGACGAACCGCTCGCCCGCTCGACAGGCCGGTACTTCTACCACAAGGCCTTGCGCGCGCCGCACCCGGTCACGCGGGACGAGGCCACCCAGGAGGCGCTGTTGAACGCCTGCGCCCGGCTCTCGGGCGTAACGCTTCCGCGCTGACCTTCGAACAGGTGTGAGCCCCGGGGCTCCCGGACCCCGAACGGAGACATGCACCCATGATGACCCGACGAGACCTGAGCCGCGCGCTCGCCGCGGGCGCCGCGGCGGCGCTGCTCCCCGGACCGGCGACCGCCCAGGACCTGCCGCGGGCGCGCAACGTCGTGCTCGTCCACGGCCTCTTCGCCGACGGTTCGTGCTGGTCCGCGGTGATCCCGAAGCTGCAGGCGGCTGGCCTCAACGTCACCTCGGTGCAGAACCCTTTGACCACCTTCGAGGAGGTGGTCGCCTCCGCGAAGCGGGTCTTGGCGCGCCAGGAGGGACCGACGGTCCTGGTCGGCCACTCGTTCTCCGGCATGATCGTGACCGAGGCCGGCGTCGACCCGAAGGTGTCCGCCCTGGTCTACGTTGCGGCCCGGGCGCCGGATGCGGGCGAGGACTACACGGCGCTGGCCAAGACCTACCCGACGCCACCCGCCTCGGCCGGCATCGTGTTCGACGGCGACGAGGGGCGCCTGAGCGAGGCGGCCTTCCTAAAGGACTTCGCGGGCGACCTGCCGGCGGACAAGGCCCGGGTGCTGTTCGCGGTCCAGCAACCGTTCCAGAAGGCGTTGCTGGCGGGAAAGACCACCCAGGCGGCCTGGCGGTCGAAACCGAGCTTCTACGCGGTGTCGACCGAGGATCGGACCATCGACCCGGACCTCGAACGGTTCATGGCCAAGCGCATGAACGCGCGGACGATTGAGCTCAAGGCCAGCCACCTATCCCTGATCTCGCAGCCGCAGGCCGTTGCGGATCTCATCCTGGAGGCCGCTGGCCAACGGCATGCGCACCCCTAGGCCCGAGGGGCCGGGGTAAACCACAACACCACCGACATCGTGGGACCGGATCACGTTTCGCGGGCGTGTCCCTGTCGTCGGCCTATGTCGGCGCCGGTGGCGAGGAGGCGGGCGACGTGTACGCCATAGCGACCGACGCCTTCCTGAGCGTCTGGAACAGGCCCGCAGTCTTTGGGGCGATCGGCTGCTGACTTATTCACACGCGCCTCAATCCGGGCCGCTGGAAGGTTATCCGGGCCGGCGCGTGCGAGCTTCCGGGCGGGACGAAGTTCTTGGGCGTCTACGTGAGGGATAACAAAAGCTCGTTATCCGGTATGACACCATGACAATCGGCCACGACATGCTCAGGTCGTAAGCGCCGATTCCCTTCGACGGGCGGCTGCCACGCGTGTTTCGTGCGCCGGGCCGAAAACCTTGCGGCAATAGGCCACCAAGCGATCGGCTTGGTCGGCGTCACCGCGGAACGCGATGTGGCCGTCCGGCCGGACGAGCACCAACGCCGGCCGACCCTCCAGCCCGTAGGCCCCATGCGCCTTGCCGTCGAGGTCGGACAGAACGGGCACGTCGGCACCAGCCACTATCGGGCCCGCCAGCACAAGGCGCGGCCGCACCCAGGGCCAGGGCGTGACTGCCTCAACGGCGTCGAGCAGGGCGGCGCCCGCCTCGGAGGACCGTCCGTCGAAGCACAGCAGCGCCCAGCCGGTCGTGTGGCTGTCCGGGTTGGCAAGGAACGGGAACAGGCTCGTGGTCTCGCCGCGATGCGTCACCTCCGCGTCCGGCGCCCGCTCGCCGGGTTTCGGCCCTGGCCGGAGTATGGTCGCCAGACCGGAAAGCCGTTCCTCGTTCAGGGCGCTCTTCGGGTACTCAACCCCCATCTGCTGCATGTCGTCGGTACCCTGCAGCAGCGAGCCGAGGTTCGGCAGAGCCTTCGCGGCCAAGCCCAGCACCGTATCGGTGACCGAGCCGCGGTAGACGGTCCACCGGAACCCGCGCGCCTGCTGGGCGCTGAGCCGGGCGTGTTCGCCGCCACGCTCGCCGTCGTAGGAACCGAGGATCACCGGCGCCGCCTCGCCTCGCAGGGCCATGGCCAGCCGCCACGCGATCTCGACCGCGTCGTGCAGGCCGGCATTCATGCCCTGGCCGCCGATGGGTAGCGACAGGTGCCCGGCATCGCCTGCCAGGAAGACGCGGCCCCGCGCGTAGCCCGGCGAGACACCGTAGGAGAAGCGACTGTGGGTGAGCCACTGCGGGTCCGACAGGGTCAGGGTCCCGTCGCCGGTCACTTGGCGCGCCAGCGCCTGCATTTCGTCGAGCGTCGGGTCTCGGTCCGGGACGCCGGTGTCGTCGGCGAGGAAGAACAACCGGTGATACCCGCCCCAGACCGGCAGGATGCCCGCAAAGCCCCGCTCGTAGTAGAAGAACCAAAGCTGGTCCGGCTCCAGCGAGCGGCGCCAGGACAGCTTTGCGTCGACCTGCCGGTTCATGCAGTTCGGCAGGCGCTCAGGCTCGAAGTCCAGGCCCAGCCTCGGCCGGATCGTGCTCTTGGCGCCGTCGGCCGCCACGAGGTAGCGGCAGCGGCGCCACTGCTCCGGCCCGTCCTCATCTCGCCTGAGCACCACCGTGACGCCGGTCTCGTCCTGGTTGACGCCCGTCACCCTGCAGCCGCGGTCGAGCCGGCCGCCCCGCTTTTCGAACTCGGCGGTCAGGGTTCGCTCGATGACGTCCTGCCCGCTGTAAAGGACCTTGGGGTAGGGGCTGGCGACGTCAGCAATGGGGATGGGCGTGGTCGGGGTGCCGTTGACGAAAAAGTTGATGGTGTGGATCGCATAGCTGTTCGCGGCCAGCGCATCCCGCAAGCCGATGCCGGCGAGCAGTTCCTGCGGGCGCGCCCAAAGGTTGTTGGCGCGCGAGTAGGCCTTCACGTCGGTCCGCTCGTCCAGGAGCAGGCACGAGACGCCGTGGTGGCGCAGGGCGTTGCCTGTCGTGAGGCCGATGGGCCCAGCGCCGACGACGATCACGTCGGCATGGTATCCCTGCTCGGCATCGGCATGGCTCATTCCTGGGTCTCCTTTCGTGTCGAGCTGGCGATGGTGGCGATGCGGCCGTGGGAGGCGGAGATCCGCTCCTGGAGGATGCGCAGGAGCTCGGAGGCGGCCTCGACGGCGGCGGGGGACATCCCCTCGGTGAGGACGTCCGCCCAGACGTCCTTGCGCGCCATGGCCTGTTCGTAGGCGGCCTCGCCCCTCGGGGTCATCGTGACGAGCGGCGCGCGGCGATGGTGGGGGTTGGGTTCGAGCCGGACGAGCCCGTCGTCGCGCATCTCGTCGACGACGCGCTGCACGGACTGGCGGGCGAGGCCCATGTTGCGGGCGATATGGGCAACGGGCAGCGGGACCGGGGATAGCGCAATAGCCCCTAGCACTTGCCAGCGGGCGCTGGTCAGGCCGAGGTCACGAACGAGCGCATCGCCCGCCTCGATCAAGTCGCCGTTCAAGCGGAACACGTCGATAACGAGCCCGGACCAGGCTCGGCGTGTTCGGAGGCGGTCCTCCGAGGCTGCACCGGGCTTGAGCCCCATGGAATGCTCCGGGTTGATGAGCTAACTGCTTTAATGACAGTTGGCTGTCATTTTCGCCGTAAAAAACGGGCGAGAGCGCATCCGGTTCCGGTCCACATCAGCGGCTTCCCGATGCACAGTGCGTCGACGATGGGCTTCACGCCCTCACAGGTCCGGAAACTCCTTCGCCAAGTGGTCGATGAGAGCGCGGACGGCGGGCGGCAGGCCGCGCCGGGTCGTGAACACGATGTGGACGATACCGTCCCGGCTCCGCCAGTCCCGGAAGACGCGAACGAGCTCACCGGCGGCGATGTGCGCCGCGCAGGCGTGATCGGGCAGGAAGGCGACACCCAATCCGTCCGCCGCGGCATCGCAGAGAACCGCGTAGTCGGCGCAGGTCAGCCGCGGCTCATGGCGAAGCTCATGCGCCGTTCCGTCCTCGCGCTCCAACACCCAGGTGATCTGGCCCGCCTCATCGCTCGTGCCCATCGTCGGGACGGAGGCGAGATCGTCGATGTCCACGCCGAGGCCGTTCGCGACCTGCGGGCTGGCGACGAGGATCCAGCGGGAGCGTCCGAGCGACCGCATGGTGAGGGAGGCATCGCTCGTCAGCTCGTGGCGGACGCGGAGCGCGACGTCGATGCGCTCCGCGATCAGGTCGACGGCCCGGTCCGAGGCGACGAGCTGCAACTGGACCTTCGGGTAGCGGTCAAGGAAACCCCGCACGATGGCGGATACGGCCTTCACAAGGTTGCGCGGGCAACTCATGCGGATACGCCCGTGAGGTTCGGCCTGGGCCTCCGCGACCAGCGCCTCCGCCCGCTCCGCCTCCAGCATCATGGCGCGGCAGCGCTCGTAGAAGGTCTGCCCGACTTCTGTAACGCGGAAGCGCCGGCTGGAGCGCTCGATGAGCCGCACCCCGAGCCGGGCCTCCAGCGCCGAGACGCGGCGGCTCAGCTTCGATTTCGGCTCGCGGAGCGCCCGGCCCGCGGCGGTGAAGCCCCCATGCGCGACAACCTCGGCGAAGGTGACATAGTCGTTGAGGTCTGGGCGCATCATCGTTCCCTGATTGGAACGCTACGTGCCAGATTTGCCGCCTGTCCGCATCATCGTTCCGAGCGCATCTCTCGTGGCAGCGGCTGACACGCAGCCGAATGATGGAGAACGACGATGACCGGCAGGTTTCAGGACAAGGTGGTGGTGGTGACCGGAGGCACCAGCGGCATCGGGCTCGCCACCGCCCGAGCCTTCTCGCGGGAGGGCGCCTCGGTGTTCGTCACCGGCCGTCGCCAGGACGCGCTCGACGCGGCGGTGAAGGAGATCGGCGGGCGGGTTACCGGCGTGCGCGGGGACATGGCGAACCTCGCCGACATCGACCGCCTCTACGATGCCGTGCAGCAGAAGCACGCGCAGATCGACGTCGTCTTCGCCAACGCCGGCGGGGGCGCGTTCGCTCCGCTCGGCGCCATCACCGAGGAGCACTTCGACACGACCTTCGACACCAACGTGAAGGGCACGCTCTTCACTGTGCAAAAGGCGCTGCCGCTTCTGAAGGACGGCGGGGCGGTCGTGCTGACCGGCTCGACCGCCGGCACGGAGGGGACGCCTGCCTTCAGCGTGTATTCGGCCAGCAAGGCGGCCATCCGCAACTTCGCCCGCACATGGGTCCTCGATCTGAAGGACCGCCGCATCCGCGTCAACGTGGTCAGCCCCGGCGCGACGCGCACCCCAGGGCTCGTCGGCCTCGCCGGCGAGGACGCCGAGAAGCAGCAGGGCCTGCTCGATTACCTCGGGACGCGCATCCCCCTCGGACGCGTCGGCGAGCCGACAGAGATCGCCAACGCGGTCCTGTTCCTGGCCTCCGACGAGGCGGGCTTCGTCAACGGCGTCGAGTTGTTCGTCGACGGCGGCCAGGCGCAGGTCTGACGATGTAAGCTGTGTGCTCCCCAGCCAGCGGGAACCGCTGGCCGGGGAGGGTTGGAGAGCACCCGGCGGCCAGTCGTGGCATGGAGGTGCCCGAGAACCTGACATCTGCTTGGGCGGGAGCCACGGATGGACTGCGCGTCGCCAATGTGCCCGTACCTGCTTCGGTCCTAGCTGATCCTCTCAATCCGCCCGGTCCAAAGCCAGCCGGTCAGGTCACGCCTGAGGAGTCGCGGCATCGAGCGCACGCGGGCGGTCCCTCTGTCCCAGCATTCTGTACAGAGAGGCGGATCGGCAGAGGCGTTTGGAAAATCAGGCAGCAGTAAGAGCGGCTTACAGCTAAGATGGCGGAGACGGAGGGATGAGCCGCCAGCGGCCAATTCTCCTGCTACGCCAACGATCTCGCTTCCCTCTGCTGGGGTAGCACCGTGCTGGCAGCCGTCAAGCTTCGTCTTCGCATGGGGATCGTCGTTGGTCGAATATGGTCGTCGTAGATCAGGCTGGCTGACCGAATAATTTTGACCTCAGTCAGGGTGGCCTTGGATAAGTACTCCCAGAGCGCGTTCGGCGCTCAGGCCCCTGGCGGGGGACGGCGTAAGCCTGCGACGATAAATACACCGACCGGGCAATACTCTGCCCGGCACGCTGTCGCAGGCGTCCGCAATCCCATGACCCGCGAGGTGCCGCCACCCCTCGCGGGTTGTTCATTAAAGGGATTGCAAAATGACCATCCATTACTTCGACGCGCTGGCGGGCGCCGGCAAAACCCGAGCACTGGCTCGATATGCTGACCGCTGCGCCCGGCGCGGCCTCAAGGTTCTCATCGTCCAGCCGACCCAGCACCTCATCGACAAGACGCTCTCCGACGAGCTTCTGCCCCTCGACCCGACCTATCCCTGCCGTGCCATCCACGGTGGCACGGTGCTCCGCGGTGCCTCGCCGGTCGGGGCGATCGTCGCCCACTTCCGGGATGCCGAGCCGGGCCAGGGTGAGGTCCTGCTCATCACGCACGCCGCGCTGATGCGTGCCCCCTACCTGCACAAGAAGGGTGACTGGCACCTCACCATGGACGAGGTCCCGCAGGTGGACGTGTTCGAGGACTTGCCGCTGCCAGACACGGGGCACCTGTTCCTGCCCCACCTCGACTTCCTGCCCGAGGGGCCGGTCTACGGTCGCCTCGACCCGTTCATCGCGGATCGGGCCACGATCGAGGAGGTCGCGTGATGAGCCTCGATAAGATCGCTCGCAACCAGTACGGAGACGCTCTCTACGCTGTCCTCGGGCCGCTCGCCCACCGGATCGCCTCCGAGGACTGGGATGTCTACGCCAAGCAGGCCGAGTTCGAGCGCCTGCGCCGAGGTGAGAAGACCGACGCCTCCCTCGTCACCTACTCGCTGCTCAAACCCTCGCTTCTGAGCGGCTTCGCCACGGTCACGATCGCCTCGGCCTGTATGACGGAGACGACTCTGTTCCGGCTGTGGTCGGCGATGGGAGCCACGATGAAGCCGGTGGGTGCGGGTCTGCGCAAGGATCTGCGCTACACCGAGCACGAGCACGGCGACCGGATCACCATCTACTTCGCCAGCCACGAGGCGTGGTCGAAGCGCTTCCGCGATCGTGCCGTGGAGGATGCGACGGGCGCCGAGGTGCGGATCCTGGACCGGATCCGGCAGGCGATCGCCAATCTGATTGGGGACGAGCCCTTCGTCTGGATGGGCAACAAAGACCTCGATGACGGCTTCTTCGGGCTGGCCAAGGCCGAGCGCTTGCCCAACACGCCCCATGGCCTGAACACCTACCAGGGCTACCACGCCGTCGTGGTGCTCTCTGCCCTCAACCCGCCGCCCGCGCACTTCCACTTCATGGAAGCGCATGGCGTCTCCGGCGAGGAGTTGCGCACCGGCTGCTATCGGACGGCCGTCTATCAGGCGGTGATGCGCTGCTCGATCCGCAACCCGGCCGATACGACGCCCAAGCGGGTCGTCGTCATGGATCGGGATACGGCCGAGTGGTTGGGGGCCCTGTTCCCCGGCGCCGCGGTGGTGCCGCTGCCGGGGCTCGGAGCGCTGCCGAGCAAGGGCAAAGCCGGGCGCCCGCGCCAGCACGCCGACGCCGCGGCCAAGACCAGGGCATACCGGGACGTGCAGGCGCGCAAGCTCTTGGCGCAACTCGACTTGATCAACGGGACGTCGCTCATCTGCGCGAGCTACCCGCTCCTTGCCGAGCAGGTCCGAGGCGAGATGCGTGAGTTCGTGCGTGACGATATCCCCTCTAAGGAAGGGGAATACGTCACGCCGTTGCCTGCGGCTTCGGCCACGACGTGCGGCACGGCCTACCTGTCGAAGTACGACTCGATGCCGTTCGAGCACTTCATCCACTACGACGACGACGGCTTCATCGCGGAACTGCGGGACCTGCATGACCGGCGGGTCCTCAAGGAGGAATCGGGCATGTTCTCCCCGGCCCACTTCGATCCGTCGAAGGCGGCCGACAACGGCCGCGGGCTGGACAACATCGTCCACCTGCGCGGCATCTGGCTCGACAACGACGGCGGCGACCTCACTCATGCCGCCTTCGCCGACCTGTTCCCGTACCTGCGCATCGTGGTCTGGAACACGGCCTCGTCCACGGCGGCGGCGCCGCGCTGGCGCGCGTTCATCCCGACGACCTACGCCTACTCGCTCTGAACCGCTCCGGATTTCCCGGAGGCTGTTCGGTTTGGGTCAGGCGGCCAAGGCTTGTACCTCGGCCCGAGCAAAGTAGCGCGCCTCAGCCTCGGCGGGAGGCACGTTGCCGATAGGTTCGAGCAAGCGGCGGGTGTTGAACCAATCGACCCATTCGAGAGTGGCGAACTCGACGGCCTCGAGGGATCGCCACGGCCCACGGCGATGGATCACCTCGGCTTTGAACAGACCGTTGATCGTCTCGGCCAGGGCGTTGTCGTAGCTGTCCCCGACGCTGCCAACCGAGGGCTCGACCCCCGCCTCCGCCAGCCGCTCCGTGTAGCGCAGGGCGAGGTATTGCGAGCCCCTGTCGCTATGGTGCACGAGCCCGCCGCCCCAGGGGGGACGACGTTCGTGCAGAGCCTGCTCAAGAGCATCGAGCACGAAGGCGGCGTGAGCCGTGCGGGAGACCCGCCAACCGACGATGCGCCGGGCATAGGCGTCGATCACGAACGCGACGTAGATGAAGCCGGCCCAGGTCGCGACGTAGGTGAAGTCGCTGACCCACAAGGCGTTGGGACGCGGCGCCTTGAACTGGCGGTTCACCCGGTCGAGCGGGCAGGCCGCGGCCGGGTCCGGGATAGTGGTGCGAACCTTCTTGCCCCGCACGATGCCCTGCAGCCCCATGACCCGCATCAGCCGGGCGACCGTACAGCGGGCAACCGCGATCCCTTCTCGACCGAGTTGCCGCCAGACCTTCCGCACCCCGTAGACGTGGAAGTTCTCCTCGAACACGCGCCGGATCTCGACCATTAGCGCCGCGTCCGAACGAGCCCGAGCCGGCAGCTTGCCGGGATCGGCCCGCCGCGCGGCATGGGCGTGATAGGTTGACGGGGCGATCGGCAGCACGCGGCAGATCGGCTCGACCCCGTAGGCCTCCCGGTGATCGTCGACGAAGGCGATCATGTCCGCGACCGGCGGTCGAGCTCCGCCATCGCAAAATAGGCCGACGCCTTCCTCAGGATCTCGTTGGCCTGCCGAAGCTCGCGGTTCTCGCGCTCCAGTGCTTTGATCCGCTCGCGCTCGTCCGTCGTTGGTCCGGGTCGCTGGCCCTGGTCCCGCTCGGCTTGCCGGACCCAGTTCCGCAGCGTCTCGCCCGAGCAGCCGATCTTGGCTGCGATCGAGCGGATCGCCCCATATTGCGAGCCGTGCTCGCCCTGGTGGTCGAACACCATCCGGACCGCGCGTTCGCGGACCTCAGGCGAAAAGGGTGTGCTGCGCTTCGTCATGGCTCCATCCTCTCAAGAGTTGGAGCCTCCGAAAATCCCGGGGCAGTTCACTCGACGTGTTGGCGCTGATCATGGCGCAGATCGTCAAGGTGCTGAACCGGGAGGGCTACTGGGGCAAGAAGCAGTTGGAGAAGCAGGCCAAGCGCTCGAACACCAAGCCGGGCCTCTGCCACGGCTTCGACGAGGGCAAGTTCAACGGCGCCGCGATGTTCTACCTGCCTGTCCAGGCCCGGGTCGCGGAGGACTCGTTCTTCATCGACTACGGCGCGGACAATCCGAAGCGCGGCCCCCTCGATCTGCATGCCTGGATCGAGCACTGCATCCTCGACCTTCGCCCGGAGCCCGAACCGGTGCGATCGGAGAAGGTCATCGCCCTGCCGGTGCCCGCGATCGCCCCTGCCCAGACGTCCGCGCCGGCCGTCAAGAAGCGTCAGGTCAGCGTTAAGCTCCAGGCTGCGCGCGATGCCATTGCTGCTCGGGACGCACATCTCGGTGCCGATCGTCGCGCGGCCCTGATCGAGAAGGCAGTCCAAGACTGGCGAATGACCCCACGGGGCTCGGGGCATGCGGCCTTCTTCAAGCTCGCCGCGGCCCTCAATCGGGCTGGTGTCGACCTGGGTGGGATCCAGGACAAGCTCTGGGAGGAAGCTGCCTACGGCAACTCGCCCCGGGAGCGTCGGGGTGAGATCAAGGACATCCTGAAGAGCCTTGGCCGTCGTGGGACCCTGGCGGGTGGATCTGCCCGGTCGAACCACTGGTGGAACTGACCCTGCCGGCATGAACATCGGCGACGGTCCGGAGGATGATCTCCGGACCGTCATCAAGCTGCGGCGGTGATCGTCTTCGGATCCTGGGGAGCGGTCATCGCCGCATGCACGCGCTGAACGGTCGAAACGCCTATGCCGGTCCGGCGTGCCGTCTCCCGGATCCCGACCCCGGCTGCCAGCATCGCGCGGATCGCCTCGGCCTTCCCGGCTTCCAGTGGAGGCCGCCCGAGGCGGGTGCCCTTGGCCCTGGTGCGTTCGAGCCCGGCCATGACGCGCGAGCGGATCAGCGACCGCTCGAACTCCGCAAACACCCCCAGCATCTGGAACATCATCCGCCCGCCCGGCGTGCTCGTGTCGAGGGCCTGCTGGTGCAGGAACAGATCGACGCCCCGTCCCTGAAGCTCACCCAGCAGGTTGATGAGGTTCGGCAGGGACCGCCCCAACCGGTCGACGCTCCAGGCAGCAACCAGATCGACCTCGCGCCGGGTCACCGCCTTGAGCAGCGCGTCGAGCCCCGGCCTACGATCCCGACCCTTGGACCCGGAGATGCCGTCGTCGCTGAAGATCGCCGTGACGTTCCACCCTGACCGGGCAGCGACCTCGTGGAGCGCGCGGATCTGGTTCTCCGTGGTCTGGCCATCGGCCGTGGAGACCCGGACGTAGAAGGCGACGCGCTTCATCCCCTCGACGGTGCCACAGGCCGCCGAGCCGTCAAGCGAAGGGTGATCCAGAACCAGATGGTTCCGGGACAGGCTGGAATGAGAGCCGCGCCGAAGGGGAAATGAGGGTCGGAAACGAGAGGGTTTTTGGGACAGGGGGGTGAGGGTGAGGAACGGTAGGGGCGAAGAGCCGTGGGAAGGCCGAGGTCGGAACGGTGACAGACGACGGGTTCATCGTCACCGGCCGGATCGGAGACAAGGCTGACCCTGCGCAGCGCTTCAGAAGGGCGACGTTCAACCGTTGAACGTCAGAGGACCAGATCCCGTGGACCACGGTGAACATGAGAGAGGGCCGTTTTCGCAGCGTCGCGCCCAACGGTCGGGCTGGATGTCCCTGACGTCGAGGATCAGCGCGGCCGATCCGCCGTAGCTTCGTTCGGCCGGCACTCGACAACCCGTTCACCGGGATGCTCAACAACGTGATGATCACGGTCCAGCCCATCGCGACGGACGATCGGGCATCTTGGATGATTAGACATCCTGGACGATTGGGCATCCTGGACAATCGCATCCAGCGTCAAGACGAACTCGGTGGACCGGGTACCACCGCAGGTTCATGGCGGACAGATCAAGAGGGTCGGAGCAAAGGTGAACCGATGGTGTGCCTTGCGAGTCGGCGACGATCTCGGACCAGGATCGTCTGAACTATAATCGTAGACTACAAAGACAATTCAATGAGTATAGGTTTCGGTCTCTTCGGAACTTTGTACCCGTCAGCAACGCATCGGTGCATTGTCGGCAAAATTTGCTTGGTAATGCGCCGATGCAGTCCTGGTGAATTGCGCGATTAGATTTCGTCCTCTCCGGCCTCGCCAGATAACGCCGCCGAAAGCGCGGGATCATCTAGCTCGGTTATCCGCGAAACAATTTCAAATATTTTTTCTCTCCTTTCTGAAACGAATGATCTAAATCTTCTCTGATCTAAAGAGTCTATATCGATAAGCGCATTCTTAAGCAATTTTTTATCTACAGCCGACAGAAACTCGCGAGGATCCTTGGCGCTTTTATTCCTGTTAGCGACCTGCTGTAGGATCCATAGGTTTCCTATATCGTTTACCAAGGCGCTGTCGTAGCGCTCCTCCATTTTGGATCGCGGAAATATGTGATCGATCTCAGGCAAGTTTTTGCTAAAATAGACTTTGCCGCCGCTTCTTTGTTGTAAGATGCTTAAGGCTAGCTCTACATTATATGAAATGAGACTACTATCAATGGCGTTGAAGCCGGTCTTCCAATTGACAAACTGCGCAGCGCCTTCAACAGGAAAGACAACGCTGCCTTCGTTGACGAAATCACGGATGAAGGCACCGGTCCTACTATCCGAATGTTGAGTAAAAACTTTAGAGAAGGCGAAAATATAAAGTGCTTTTCGCGCGGCACTCCCGTCGGTAGAAAATACGTCGGCCTTGTTTAGAAACGCGAAATGCACAAAGGGGATCAGTGTGTTCAGGCCGCCGATCAGCCTCGAAGAATCAATTTGACATGAAATTCTTACAAAATCTACGGTTTGCCGAATTGCGTTCAAGCAACCGTTGTAGCAGCCTCGTATTGCGTCAACATTAGATTTCTTGCGGAGGAGATCGAAATCCAATCGTGTTCCTATTCCTGACGTAGAAAATAGGCACCGTATCACAAAGTCGTTATCTATCTTAAGGTCAGATCCAGCATTTATTTCAGCAAGGAACTCCGGTAGAAGCGTGCTAATCTCGGGCCAATAAAGTCGCAGCATACTGATGATAAGGTCTGAACGACTCAAGCGTACGCCTTGGCTGTTTATGCGCACGAATATCTCAAGTATGTCGAATATTGTTTTTCGACCCTTATAGTCTGCGGGTAGGCTAGCGTCTATAATTTGCGTCTTGAGACATTCCGAGTTTTCGGTAAAAACGTACTTGATTTGGAATAGATTTTCTTCCAACTTAAGCTTTGCATCGTCAGACAAAAGATCAAGCTGCTGGATTTCCGATTTCAGCTTCATAGTTTCGATGGGTGTCATTTTTAAAAGTTTAGGCAGAGAGTACCAGTAACACGGCGATCCATCGGGCTGTATAGCAGCAGATATAGCCGAGTTTTCGGCATCGACATCTTTCTGGTCGGCAAATTTGAACGAATATTTCTCTTCGCTTGTGTCGTCATTGCTTGATCCGCTCAATAAATCGAAGAAAAATGTTTTCCCCTGGAAGGAGCCGTTAAGGGCTATATTGATGGAGGTAAGCCGCTGCTGGCCATCCAAAACGTACCTGAGACGCTTTCGATCATCGTTTTCAGCATAGATATATTGTTCGTCGTTCCGATGGTTTCTTGTAAAATTTCTATATTGAATGCGTTCGTACGTTTCCCACAAAAGAACTATCCCAACAGGGTAGCCACGCATCAAAGAGTCGAACAATTTCTCGATGCGTGATGTATCCCAGACGAAGTTTCTCTGAATTGCAGGTAGTACGATTTCGCCCGTTTCTATGTCATTAACGAGTGCGAAAATGGATGACATTTATGTGTCCTTAATTTCTCTAACTTGCGCCTGAGTTACCCGTCGAAAAATTCTTCGTCGAGTTTCTTGATAGTAAGCCGCTCCTCAATCCGGCAGCCGACCTCGTGGCGGATCATCAGCCGCGCAAGTTGCGGACCGTCGATCAGCACGATGCGCTTGCTCAGCATCTCTGCCGTCTCGCGGGCCGAGGACGTGAACGACGAGGTCGTCACGAACAGCCCCTTCGTCGCTTTGAAGCGGTCGAGACTCCCGAAGAAGTCACGGATGGCCGAGGCGCCAACCGTGTTGTCGGCGGAGTAGCGCTTGGCTTGGACGTAGATGCGGTCGAGCCCGAGAGGATCCTGGTCGATAACGCCGTCCACGCCGCCGTCGCCCGACTTGCCGACAAGGGCGCGATCAAGGTCATTGACCGAACCGCCATAGCCCATCGCGATCAGTAAGCGCACGACGAGGCTTTCGAAGAACGCAGGCGCGCCCGTCACAACGCGCTGGAGCAACTCGCTGGCCAGCGCCGCCTCAAGTTGGCGACCCGCCGCGCGCATAACCTCGTCTGGCGTCAGGCTCGCCGTGGCGTTGGCGGCTTGGACGGCTGCCTCGGCCTGTTCCTCTGCGCCGTCCTGGGCGAATCGAAAAGACTGGAACTCCGGAAACCGGGTCAGAAACTTGATGTCGATGCGATCAGGCTCTTGTGCGAGGATCTCTCGCCCACGAGGCGTGATCTGGAAGTGTGCTCGGCGGGTAAGTTCCACGAGACCAGACTTGCCAAGGTAGCTCTTGGCCCAGTGGACGCGGTTGGCGAAGGTTGTCTGGCGGCCCGATGGCAGGAGGTGGGAGCGGTCCTCAGGGCTAAGCCCAAATTCATCAGCGAGGTGCTCAACCACATCGCTGATACGCTTCTCGCCAGTGGCTGCCTCGCGCAACACCGGCAGCATCAGGGTCTGGAAGTCGGGAATGGACATCAAATCGCTGCGGAGAGACGTGGGCGACCACGTCCTCGACGAGCAGGTGTTACCCCCGTCCGTTCAGCCTTGATCCGCTCCAGCAGCACGCTTGCGGGTTCATCATCCGGATCCTGCGGTACAAGCTCGCCGCGGAACGCCTTCGAGAGGATGGCTTGATCGAGGCGGTCGATGAGCTTGCTGGCGCTGGTCGCCTCGGCGGCGAGCCGGTCGATCCAGGCAAACATTTTCTCGACACGTCGAATTAACTCAGCTTGCTCCTTAATTGTCGGCAGAGAAATATTAACCGCGTTCAAAACTGATTGATTTACATACGGCTGTCCGCTTCCACCGGCACGCGCGTTCAAGTCAGCGTGGCGAAATACCATAACCGCATAATCTAGGCTTATGATTTTCTGAGAAAAACTTGAAGCGTAAATTGCGTTGTCGGTTATCCAGGCAGGTGCTCGCGATAGGTGTACGTTCCCGCACTGAGCGCCCACTCGACCAATCACGATGGTGGGAAAGTCAACCAGCGCGGTATCATGATAGCCATTGATCCCATTTCCACCTAGAACCGGAATCGCTCCGGGCCTCATCGCTTTAGCCGTCAAATTTTTCCCGCTTGACCAGCGAAATAGCTCGGCCGCAGGCAGTGTTTTCCATTTACCGTGGTCGCTTAAATTGGCTCTCCAGGTGCGCGTCAAGTCACCTCTCAACGCAAAGTCGACAACACTTTTTTTGTACAATTCTACGAGTCTAGGCACATGACTGAGATGGCTGCGGACGCGCTTCGAGTTTGCAGAGAGTGTGTCAATCTTAGAGACGATCCGTCTCTGCTCGGGTAGGGGCGGTAGACTTAGAGACCGAGCTTCCATATCTCCCTTCGTGACATGAATCATTGTCGATCCTGTGCCATGATCCGCTTGAATATTTTTTTTATCCCAATCGAACCAATAATATAAAAACTGCTTGTGCAGCGCATGCTCTGCACAGCGCGTCTTCCAGATATGATAGTGGAAAATTGTTTTTCCGCCTTCCCAAATACGCGGCCCGAACGATGCCGACCACGCATACAGCAGATCACCATCGTCGCAATATTTGTCTTGTTCGAGTTCAAGATTAGAATAATACCAACTCTTATTTGAAAAAAAATTTCCCACTCTCAAAACCGGGTACTTGCCGCTCTCAAGAAGCTCGTCTTGTTTGTAGGCACGACCGTTTATGAGTTCGCAAACGTCGCCGAGTCGAACGGCGCTCCATCCTACGGGCAACTTGCTCACTCCGCTGCCTCCCGGAGCAAAACCGACTCGGTCGCATCCGGCTCCAATTCCTCCTGCAATGTCTCGATGTCCTCTAGTGCCGCCCGAAGGTGGCCGATGATGGCCCCAGCGATGTCCTCGGGATCGGTCAGCCCTTCCTCGGCGTCCGCCTCGGTGTCGCGCAACCACGATATGTCGAGACTGTCATTGCGCGCCGACACCTCTTCGCGATTGAAACACCGGAAGCGCCCAGTCTCGCCCTGGTCCTGGCGCTCAGCCCCGCCGTTCGGATCGGCACCATAGACGTTCTCGAAGTCCGCAAAATCCACGACGGTCAGCGGGCGTGTCTTGCCGAAGGCGGGCATGTCTGCGCGCAGGTCGTACACCCACACGGCCTTCGTATTGCCCCTATCCGTGTTCCCGCGTTGGAAGAACAGCACGTTCGTCTTCACGCCGATAGCGTAAAAAATGCCGGTCGGAAGGCGTAGGATCGTGTGCAGGTTGCATAACTCCATGAGCCATGTGCGCAGTCGACGACCGGTGTTGTCTTCGAACAGGACGTTGTCGGGAACCACGACGGCTGCCCGGCCGCCGGGCTTCAGCGCGCGCACAATATGCTCCACGAACGCCAACTGCTTGTTCGAGGTCTCGGCCGTAACCGAGAAGTCGTTCCGCGTTGGGCGTCCGCCGCCTTTCTTTGTCCCAAACGGCGGATTGGTCAGGATCAGGTCGGCCTTGCCGAGGGCCTCCCCGTCCGGTGACAGCGTGTCCACGTGCTCGACGCCCCCCTCGATGCCGTGCAGCATCAGGTTCATGAGGCAGAGACGGTGCGTGTCATGGACGAGTTCGGCGCCATGATAGGCGCCGTTGCGCTGGAAGAACGCCTGCGACTCCGGCAGCTTGTAGAGGTTGTCGGTCTTGTCCTTGATGTGGTGATCGGCGGCCACGAGGAAGCCCGCCGTGCCCGCGGCCGGGTCCTGGATCACCTCGCCGGGCTGCGGCTGCATCAGCCGCACGATGCAGTCGATCAGCGGGCGTGGCGTGAAATACTGGCCCGCCCCAGATTTCTTCTCCGCCGCGTTCTTCTCCAGCAGGCCCTCGTAGAGGTTGCCCAGACCCTCCTCGCGCGCTGAGAACCAGTCGAGCTTGTCGATCGCACTCGTGAGCGCCTTCAGGTTCGTCGGCCGGGTCAGCCGAGTCTGCGCGTCCGTAAAGATCGCGAGCACGAGGTGGTCGGTCTCGATCTTCGGGTTGCCGAGGTCGAGCAGCAGGCGCTTGTAGTGGTCGAGTTGATCGAGGCCCTCGCGCCCGGCGAGCCCCGCCCAGCGGTACTGCGCGGGCAGGCGCCCCTCGCCGCCGGTCTCGGCGAGCATCTTCAGGAACAGCAGGTAGGTGATCTCGGTGACGTACTCGTTGTAGCCGACGCCGTCGTCGCGCAGCACGTGGCAGAGCGACCAGAGCTTGGCGACGATGTCGCGTGTGGTGGGGGTGACCGCTTCCATTAGCCTGCCTGCTTCCAGAGTTCCTCGTTCACGTCGGCGAGGAGCGTCTCCACGCCGCCGCTGAAAATCTTGTTGAGGCGGTTGTAGCCGCCGTCTGCCCGGAAGGGCTCGCGGTCGAGCGCCTCGCGATCGACGACGACCTCACGCACGATCTGCTCGCCGATGCGTTTCAACCACCCACGCTGGGGATCCGTCCAGGGCTGGCGCGCCATGATCCGCTTCATCGCGGCGGCGACGCGCTCCTCGTAGGGCAGGAGCGGATCACCCAGTGCGGCTTGGCGGACGTACCCGATGATCGATGCGGCGATGTCCTCGTTCTTCGCGTCTTTCCAGGCGCGCTTGAGCGTCGCCTCGGGGAAGCCTGCGCGGTCGAGTTCAGCACGGAGTTCGCGTAGCTGCGCACGGGTGAGATCGCGCGGACGCTGCACCACCACCTTCAAGGCCGCGAGGGTGTTGACGTTCTCGTTCACGAAAGTGGCGAACCCGTCGAGGAAGTCCTCGGGCTTCTCGGCCGTCCCGTAGCCGCGCGTCACGCTGATCACCGCATCCGGGTGGTGGGAGATCGGCTTGCGGTCGGGCTCACCGTCGCCTCTGGACGCATCGAGCACCGCTCCGATGGCCTGATGCGCGCGCACCCAGGTGACGAGGTCCTCGCCGGGCGCCGTGTGCAATCGCGCCAACGTCGCCTCGGGTGTCTCGCCCGCGACCGCCTCGAAGCGTCTGCGCACCTCCTCGGACATGGTCTTGAGCCGACGCCGCAGCTTGACCACCAACTGCGCCCGCACGGTCTCACGCTGCCGCTCATCGTCGGCAGAGGCGAGTTCCGCGACCAGTTGCTCGAACCCGATCGAGGGCGAGACCACGATCGGCTTCATGTCGGTGATCTTCTGGAGATGGGGGTAGAGATCCACCGCGTCGAAGATCCGGAACACGTCCTTGCCGATGTCCGGGCACAACCGCGTCGCCCGGCCGATCATCTGCTCGTAGAGGATCCGGGAGTTCACCCGCCGCAAGAACACGAGGTTGGTGATCGACGGCACGTCGATGCCGGTGGTCAGGAGATCTACCGTGACGGCGATCTTCGGGTTGGCGTCATTCCGGAAGGCACGGATCAGGTCGCCGACCTTGTCCACCTTGCCGGTGATCTTCTTCACCGCGGAGTCGTCGATCTCGCCGTAGGCGGCCTGGAAAGCATCTTTGACCTGCTTCACCACGATGTCGGCGTGGTCGTTCGAGGCGGCGAAGATCAGGGTCTTCCCCGGCAGGCTCGGATCGATGTGCCGCGCGAGTTCCTCGGCCACGACCTTGTTGAAGTTCTCGGTGACCACCCGCTTGTTGAACTGCTCGACCTCGAAGCGCAGGGCGTCGGGCGCGTGCGCGAGGTCGATCTCACCCGTCTGGGGATTGAAGAACTCCAACTGGTCGGACTGGGCGAACTCGATGCCGTAGCGCGCCAACTCGGTCTCGATCCGGACCGGCGGCTCGTGGTCGTTGAGATGGCCGTCGATCACCGCGTCGCGATACGAGTAGGTGAAGATCGGCTCGCCGAAGATCTCGGTGGTGTGCAAGGCGGGTGTAGCGGTCAGGCCGACCTTCACCGCATCGAAGTAGTCGAGCACGCGTCGGTACTTCGAGACGTAGTCGGCCTCGTCGCGGAAGCTCAACTCGGCGTCGGAGAGTTCACGGTCGAGCAGGTAGCCGCGATGGCACTCGTCCACGACGATCAGGTCGTACTGGTCGATGGCGGGGGCCTGCGCCGGGTCGTCGGTGAGGAGGACCCGCTTCACCAGCCCCTGGATCGTGCAGATGTGCAGCCGCGTCTCGGCGTCCGGCACCACATCCCGGAGACCCTTGAGGCCGAAGATATCGGCGAAGGTTTTGCCGGTGACGACCTTGGTCGTCGAGAACTCGCCTTCGGTCTGGTCGCCCAGTGCCGAACGGTCCACGACAAAGCAGACGCGGCGAAAGCGCTTGGTGGACAGCAGGCGGTAGAGCAGCGCGATGGCGAGCTTGGTCTTGCCCGAGCCGGTCGCCATCGCCACCAGCATCGTGCGGCGGCCCGCCTCCAGGTTCTCCTCGACCGCGGCGACGGCGGCCTTCTGGTAGTCGCGCAACGGGAAGCCAAACGTCATCGGCTGGTCCTTGAGCGCCTGGGTCGCCGCCTCGACATCGACGCTCAGCTTATCCAGCAAGCCGTCTGGCGTCGGCCAGTCCACGAGCGCGCGGCGCAGGTTGGTGGAGCGGCGAACGTCGCGGAACCACACGCCGCTCTGCGTCTCGATCTGCCGGAGGTACACGCGACCGTTTGCGGCGAACACGAAGGGCACGCGGTAGGCGTGAGGTCCATCCTGCCAGGGTGCGCCCTCGGCGAACGTGATCCCGCTGATCTCTTGGATGTCGCGAGCGTAACGCTCCGCCTGATCGATGGCGCTCGACACACTGATGTTCTTGCGCTTCGCCTCGACTACCCCCACGAGGGTAAGGCCGACGAACAGCGCGTAGTCGGCACGCCCCTTGGCAACAGGCCACTCGGCGATGGCCATGTTGCGGCCTTTGAGTGGTCGGGCGCCCTCGCTCCAGCGCAATACTCGCGTGTCGGCCTCCCAGCCGTTGTCCCGTAGTTGCCTGTCGATCAGCGCACGGGTGTCAGCCTCGTCGAGGTCGATCTTCTCGGCCGCCTTCTCGCCGGATGTGACGAGAGCCTGGAGGGCGGCGACCGGTGTCCTCTCCGCCTGTGCCTGAAGGGCCGCGAGTCTGGAGGCCAACGCGGCCTTCTCGATCTCGCCCTCCTGGGCGAGCGCCTCCCAGATCGCGCGGTCCTCGCTCTCACGACGCAGGCGCTCGGACAGGCTCTCCCGCTCTCGCGCTTCCTGCTCAGCGAGCAGCCGCGCTGCTTCGGCCATCCCCTCGCTGTTGGCGAGGCTCAGCCGAAGCGCGGCGATCTCCTCGCGCAAGGTCGCCGAGGCATCGACCGGCGGCGGCGGCGGTAGAAACGGACCGGGCCTGAAGTCGGGCTGCTTGCCATAGGTTCGGTGGAACCAGATCGCGATCTGACGGGCAAACTTCAGCCCCGAGAGCGCCTCGGCGTGTGTGCCTTTAGCCTCGTGGGCGGCCTCGTTGCCGAGCTTGCGTAGGCCGTGGAAAAGGTCCGCCGTCTCGCGGGGCAAGACCCGCTCGTAGGACAGGCGCGACAGGATCGTCTCGAAGCTGTCGCGACGCTCGGGCTGGTAGAAGCCTTGGCGGGCGGCGACCTCCTTGGCGAGGAGTTCGGCGAACTGCCGCAGCTTGATCAGGGCCGTTGAGGGATCCGTCCGGAAATAACTCTCCGCGAGCGCGGGCAGCGCCTCAAGGTTCTGCCCGTACCCGCCCATGAAGCCGAAATTGGCGGTGCTGGCCATCGAGCCCCGACGCCGTTCATGATCCTCGCCGCACCGTAGGGTTGGGGTCCAGCATGCTCAACGTGTAGTTGGCTCGCTCGGGGCTTTTGGAGGTCCGGCGAGGCTTCTCTGTAACGGTCGAATTGCCTCACTGCTGTCGCTATGCAGAGGGTCATCGAACGGCTGGGGACGCGAAACGGGACCGGGCGTGGGGCAGCGAACCAGATCTCAGGAGTCTGAACGAGGCCAGCCCGTCGAGGCCCTCGCCGGGACGATCGAGCGCGTCACCTTCCACAACGCCGAGACGGGCTTCTGCGTGCTTAAGGTCCAGGCGCGGGGCAAGCGCGACCTCGTGCCTGTCATCGGCCACGCTCCTGCGATCGGCGCGGGCGAGTGGATCACGGCGACCGGGATCTGGTTCACCGATCGACAGCACGGGCTCCAGTTCAAGGCCGACACGCTGAAGGTCACCCCACCCACCGGGGTGGACGGCATCGAGAAGTATTTGGCTTCCGGCTACATGCGCGGCATCGGACCCGCCATGGCCAAGCGGATTGTCGCGCTCTTCGGCGAGGGCACCTTCGAGATTATCGAGGCCGAGCCGGACCGCTTGACCGAGGTGGGCGGCATCGGACCGAAGCGCGCCGCACGTATTGTCTCCGGCTGGGCCGAGCAGAAGGCCGTGCGCGAGATCATGCTGTTTCTTCACGCCCACGGCGTCGGGACGGCTCGGGCGGTGCGAATCTTCAAAACCTACCAGCATGACGCGATCCGGGTGATGACCGAGGACCCCTATCGGCTGGCCCGGGACATCCGCGGCATCGGCTTCAAGACGGCAGACGCCATCGCGATGAAGCTCGGATTGACGAAGGAGGCACCCCAGCGGCTCCGGGCGGGCGTCTCATTCGCATTGCAGACGGCCACCGACGAAGGTCACTGCGCCTTGCCGATCGAGCGGCTGGCGACGTTGGCGCAGAAGCTGTTGGAGGTCGAGCCCGCGCTGATCCGGTCTGCAATTGTCGAGGAACTCGCCCGCGCCGAGGACGTGATCGCAGACACGGTGAATGGCGAAGACTGCGTCTTCCTTCGCGGGCTTCATGCAGCCGAACGCGGCATCGCGGAGCGCCTGCTGGGACGTACTTCCGGATCGCCGCCCTGGCCCACCATCGCCTTCGACAAGGCGCGGCCGTGGGTCGAGGCCAAGACGGGTAAGACGCTCTCGCCGTCCCAGGCGGAAGCGATCCAGGTTTTGCTGGCCTCCAAGCTCGGCGTGATGACCGGCGGCCCGGGCGTGGGCAAGACCTCGACCCTCGACAGCCTACTGCGCATCCTGGGCGCCAAGGGCGTGCGGGTGCTGCTCGCCGCGCCCACCGGCCGGGCGGCCAAGCGCATGACCGAGCAGACCGGCTTGGAGGCCAAGACGATCCACCGCCTCTTGGAGATCGACCCCAAGCACGGCGGCTTCTCGCGCAATGAGGAGAGTCCGCTGGCCTGCGACCTGCTCGTTCTCGACGAGTGCTCGATGATCGACGTGCCGCTGATGAACGCCTTGACCAAGGCAGTGCCGGAGCACGCGGGGCTGCTGTTGGTCGGCGATGTCGATCAGCTTCCCTCGGTCGGACCGGGGCAGGTGCTTGCCGACGTGATCGCCTCCGGCGCCGTGCCCGTGGCGCGGCTGACAGAGGTGTTCCGGCAGGCTGCCGAGAGCCGGATCGTCGTCAATGCCCACCGCATCAACGCCGGACAGATGCCCGAGCGACCTCAGTCGGGCGAGAAGGCCGACTTCTACTTGATCGAGATCGACGATCCGGAGGTCGGGGTGGCCAAACTGATCGAAGTCGTGACCCGCCGTATCCCGCGCTCGTTCGGGCTCGATCCCGTCAAAGACGTGCAGGTGCTCACCCCGATGCAGCGCGGCTCGCTCGGCGCGCGCAACCTCAACCACGAACTCCAGTCCGTGCTCAATCCGAACCCACCCCAACAGGTCGAGCGGTTCGGGTGGCGGTTCGCGCCCGGCGACAGGGTGATGGAAACGCAGAACGACTACGATCGGGAGGTCTTCAACGGCGATCTCGGCATGGTAGCGCGCATCGACGACGAGGAAGGCGCGCTCATCGTGAATTTCGATGGCCGGGAGGTGATCTACCCGTTTGGCGAACTCGACACGCTGGTGCCCGCGTTCGCGACCACCATCCACAAGAGCCAGGGCTCCGAGTACCCGGCGGTGGTGATCCCGATCGTGACCCAGCACTTTACGATGCTGGCGCGCAACCTCCTCTACACGGGAGTGACGCGAGGCAAGCGGCTGGTGGTGCTGATCGGTCAGCGCAAGGCGATCGGCATGGCTGTACGCGGTGGTTCGCGAAGGCGGTACACCAAGCTTGCCGAGTGGCTGGTTCGAAAGGCGGACCGCGCTGATCGGCACGCCTCGCCCGCCTGACCGGGCGCCTCGAAGCGGAGGGAGCATGGCGCTCGCTCTCGGTCCTGGCTAGCTTCGGCATCGACACGAACTTCAATTCGTCGCCCTTGCGCGCCTAGATCGACTACCTCATCTCCTCGCCGTCGTGAGCTAAGCAGGAGATTGGCGATGCGGCGCCAGCCGTGGGTGATGTCGGAAGCGGACACTTTCGATCTGCTCAACGCGATCGACGAGCGACTCGCGACGCCGGCACTTCATCAGCACCAGCGCGATGTGCTCGTGCGCCTGCGGACCATACTGGAAGACGATATCGCGGTGGTCGAGGCCGCAATCGCGATGCGTGCCGCAAGTGACGGTCCATGCGCCGAGACGTGCACGGCTTGAACGCCAACTTTCAGTGCCTCAGTCCGCTCGGCTGCGCGATTTCGACCTCGAATGTGAGCGCCCGGTCGAACAGCGAGGTCGTGCGGTACTCGCGCACATAGCGCCACGAAAACGATCCCGGCTCGCCGACCCGGCGTGTCTCCAGGAGGCCGAACCACGTGAGTGGCCGCAGGATCCGGCATTCGAACGCGAAGGCTAGAAAGTCAGGTGCGGCCGCTTCCGCCGCCGCATCGATCACCGTGCAGACCGGCAGCAGGCCTCCGATGCTGCTCCACTCGCGCGCTGCGACCGACAAGCACCAGAGCACGAGCCCGACGTGATCCTGTGGCCAGCGGTCGATCGGCACGCGGTCAAGCGAGCCGAGGTCGATCCGCCAGAACACCAGAGCGAACAGCCGCTGGAAGAGTTCGAGGGCATGGTTCTCTACCGCCAAATCTTTCCCGACCTTCGTCGTGAGCAGCTTGCGTTCGCGACGGCGGAGGAACTTTGCCGCCTGCGCGATGAGGCGGGTGGTCTCGACCGGCATTACGTCGGCCTCGTTAAGTACCTTGTTGGCTGCCAGCACCTGGGCCTTGTCGTAGTCCGGCCAGTCGAGCGCATCGAACAGGGCACGCGTATCGGCGCGGGATACGGCATGGGTGGCGGTCAGCGTCAGCCCGCCGGTCGCCTGGGCTCGAACGAGCATGAGCCTCAGCGTCACCAGCAACGGCATCTTGGAAGTGCTGATCGCATCGAGGCCCAAACCGAGCCGGATCACCGAGGGTGGACCGCCGTCCGGTCGTGCGAGAAGTTCGGTCACGCTAGACCGAGCTAGAAGCGACCATGCGGGCAGAGGCTCGATCTTGGCCATAGGTCCGCTTCTTCCACAACGCCGCGTCGAAGGACAAGCTGGCATCCCCACGCATGACGTGCGGCGCTGGTCGCTAAGCCAGGACAGCGTTTCACAGTGGCCGGAACGAAGCGCGCAACGCCTGCGAGGTCAAAGCCTCGATGACCCAGCGTCCACCCGCCGAGAGCCCGAAGCCTTCTCCATGACGAGCCCGAAGCTCACCGAGTACCCGAGTTCGAGTCGCTTCGTAGTTCGCTCCGATGTGGGCTTGCCAGCGCGCTGCCCTCAGTTCGCGCTCGAACGTCTCTCGAACCGGCCAGAGCGGCAATCTCGCCTCACGCCGAAGAGCATTCCGGGACCAAATCCCACTTAAGATCGCCGCGCCATCCACGTCAGACGAGGTTGGTGAACGTATGCCCATCCACCCATCAGAACACGCCGCCGGCTTTGTACAAGCCAAAATTCGGCTCGGTTCGATGAACAATGGAGAGCCCGAAGGGGCTCGGCAGCAGCTATCTCACTGTAAGATGTAGCCGTTTCTCAGATCAGTGCTATATATTAAGCAGCAAACACAACCGTCGAGACGGGTACGCAGGCGCTACCTGCGGTGACCACGGCGACGCTCTCCATGGAGCGTGTCATGGCCGTTCACCTCGATGACAGCCGCATTGATCACGACACCGATCCCGACCGCACATCAGTGCCGATCACCGGTTGGCCGCTGGCAGCACTCGCCCGGCTTGATCGGAGCGGTGCTCGTGGCCTCGTCGCCGACCTGACGTTCGCGGGCGTGCTCACGAGGCAGGCTGCGTTCGTCCTACTCGCCGCCGTCGATCTTGATGTGCCCGGTGCCTTCCTAAAGCGGCTCGACATCCAAGTGGATGGCGCCGAAGGCATCGGGCTCGCGCTCCGCCTGAGACGTGCCCGTCAGATTATCGGGGCCGCCTATGACCTTGATCCCGACAACGTACCCACTGGGTTCCTGCGAGCGCTCGCGAAAGTCCAGGAGACGCGCGCTGATGAGCCCGGGTTCCAGCCGTTCAATGACCCGGCCACGTACCGTCGTCTGTTCGACATCCTCGTCGGCCAGCGAAACAGTCGAAGGGCGCAGGCGCTGCGGTACTGCGAAAAGTTGAAGTCGAGCACCATCGACGCGGCCACGACGCTGGATCCGCTGCTGCTCTGGCCTGAGATCCTCGCCGTCACCGGGACGCCGCAACGGGTTGAAGCGGCGAACTCGATGATCAGGCTCATCCGGGATTCCCACACCTCGGTGGACGAGCGATCACTCGTTACGGCAATGCGGCAGTCGTTCAAGAGCCTCGGTGTCCTGGAAGCATTCGCCAAGAAGGCCCTCGACAGTGCGGATCGACTGCCGACGCCAATCCCTGCGGCTGAAGGCGTCAGGCCGCTTCGGACCGCTGCGGATTACCGCGAGATTGGCACCAAGCTGCGCAATTGTGCGGCGACGAAGATCGGCGAAGTCGCCCTCGGGCTACTTGTTGTCGTCGAGGTGACCCATCGGACGGAAGACGGATCCGAGATGGTCTTCGCGGCGTCGCTCACGCCGATCTCCGACGGCCGCTGGACGGTCTCCGAAGTCAGCGGCGCCAAAAATAGGCGTCCGTCTAAGGAAGCCCTTCGTGATGTCCTGATGCGCCTGCAAGCCCTGGGCGCGATCATCCCCGGGCCGGCGATCGGTGGACCATATTCGAAAAGCCTCGCTAATCTCCTGGGCATCTATCGCTACGCCGCCCTCGAAGACGCCCTGCACCCGCAAGCCGTCGACGAAGCCGATGAACTGCTGGAAGCATTCGAGGCCGAGGTGGCCGCCTGATGGACACGGCGCGCCGTCAACCCGCACTCGTCCAGATCCTGCGCAATCGGCGCGGCGTCAGGACAGGCCAGCCAGAGGAGCAACATGGCCGCGCCCTTTGGTGCACGATCTACAGCGTGACTGCCACGGCCAAACCGCTGTGATCGCTCAGGCGAGGTCCTGTTCCGACGCGCCCCTCCCAGGTGCTTGCAACTGTTGAGCGACTTTCCCACACCATTGGCAGTAGTACGTGATCGATGGGTGGGTGCGACAGGGCGCCGGGCGGGATGCGCTCCGTCGCAGTGGCGCAGAACAGATCGGATTCGGCCATAGCCGCGCGTAGTAGGCGGCGGCCCTGTGTGGTGCCGTAGTAGTGCGGACCGCCGAGGTTCATGTTGAGATCGCCCGCGACGCACAGGTCGATGTTCGGATACTGGCAGCGCAGATCAGCCCATTCCTCACCCTGTTGGACAACGATCCGGTGGTGCTCGGACCAGTTCCTAACGGGCTCGTCAGACGTGTTGTCGCCACGGTCGCTCGCCCATGGCATCACCGTGCCGTAGACGAGCAGCGGGCCAGTCGGAGCACCGATTAGGGCGGCAACAGTGCGCCGTGGATCAATCAGCGGGATGGTTCTTACGATCGGAAAGCGAGTCCAGATCGTCACCCAGCGGCCGCCGTTCCGTCCAGTCGGACGCTGCGCGCTGCGGACAGCCGCATGCTGCATCGACAGGTCGAGGTCGTCGTGGGTTTCCGTGAGTACCCACACGTCGCAGTCCTGTTCCTCAAGCAGGGCAAGGCGTCGAACATTCTTCTCACGGGTAGCCGCGTACTCGACGTTCCACGTCCCGATGCGCATTCGAGAACTAATCCCATTGATCAAAGCGTCGATAGAAGCTGCGTATCCGTAATGCATCCATTCGGGAGTGGGATGCCGTGGGCATTAAGGCGCGCCTTGGCGGCCTCGACGGCGTCGTCTGGGAAGCGGTCGAAATGCGCCACCACCAGATACTCAATGGTGCAGACGCCCAGGCCGCCCGCGAGCAGAAGCTCGAAGCCCGAGCCCGCGCTTTGGCCGCGGGCGACCAAGGTCATGAACCCGATCTCGCCGTGGTTACGGATCGCCTGACGGCTGCGGTTCGACTTCCGGCCTTGTCCGGTCTCCTCCAGTCTGCACTGGTCCATCAGTAGGATCGTCCCCAGGCAGGCCCCGGCGACTGGGTCAGCGTGCGTGCGCCGCTCCCGGTCTTGAAGCTCCAGGGCCGCGGCGAGGCGGGCTGCCTGCGCCTCCGGGCCGCCCTTCCGGCGGGCGTTGCTCATAATCGTGGTCAGGCCGGTGGTCGAGCAGGTCTTCAGATCGATGGACATAGAGTTGGCTCCGTGGCGGATGAGGAGACAGGAGGGCGGATCACGCCTTCGGGTTCTTCATGGCTTCCAGAGCGCGGGGCCGCGCGCCCTCCTTCATCGCCTTCAGGGCTTGTGCCCCGCCATGCTTGCCGAGCCAGATCGTGCGACGGTTCGAGGCGGCCGAGACATGAATGTCGAATTGCTTGGCGACCTCAGTGACAGTGGCTCCTGAAGCGAAGGCGGCGTTGACGGCGGCGATGCCCGCCTCGGTCAGGCGCCCATCCTCGCGCTTGAGAGCGGCGTCACCGGATTTCGTGGTCTCCCGCTCGACAATCTGGATGAGACGCTCGGCGCGCTCTGCGTGCTTGCGAGCGGCGTCCTCCAGGGCGCGGGCGTCCTCGGCGAGAGCCTTAAGTTCGGAGAGGGTGGTAGCGCTCATGCTTCTTGCTCCTGACATCCGATGTGATGCATCGGATGTCAGGAACGTAGCAGCGTTTCCACACACGTCAAGTGTCAGAAATCTGTCTTCTGATATCAGTAATAAGTTGGAGATCTCACACCTCGGTGTTGGACCTTGTCACGACCTCCGGTGACGGCGGCGCCGATGGGCTGCGGTAACGAGGTGCCCATCGTCGGCAAGGACCGCGTAAACGTGGAGCCAGGGTTCGACCATGCGCAGGCCACGCTCGCCGCCGAGGTGGCGCGCAAGGCGGCGCTTGGCGGCCTTGTCGAAGATCAGGCGCTCGGCCTGACCGCAGCGCTCCGGGGATCCGAATTCCTCCAGAAGCTCGATCACGAGGGGCGGGATCGCCCGCTGCTGGAGGCGTTCCTGAGCGTGAATGGTCATCGTTCTCGCGATCATGCGGGCCTCCTGGCGAGATGCTTCATCGGCCGCCGCGCGGGCGAACGCTGTTCGAAGCGGCGAGCCGCGAGCTTGGCGGTGACTTCCCGGTCCATCTGCGCGATCTCGCGGAGGACCTGCTCGGAGGGGCCGGTCGGAAGCCCGCTCACCGGCTCCCGTTGCGGACGATGTCGAACGTGGCGGTCCAGCCAAGTGCCGGTGGGATCGCCTTCAAGACGGAAGAAGGTGTGTCCGCCGAGATAGCTCACCGCTGATCCCCCCCGCTCGCATCACGGCGCAGGGAGACTTCAAGCGCTTTGCCGACGAAATCCGGCACGTCGAAGTCCAGAGCCTGCGCGAGGGCCTGTGCCTTCGCCGCATCGAACGTGAACGTGCCCAGCTTCCATGCCATGACCTCCTCGTGGGACCAGTTCAGAGATGCAGCACCTCCCGCGCTCCGATCCACCTTGGCGGGAGTACGCTCGATGAAGTCGCTGTGTGGGCCAGGGGCTTCGAGCAGATCGCTATGCAGCCAGATTAGGGCGCCGAGTTCCTGGGCCGTTTTGATGGCCTTGAGCCGATCTCTCAAAACCTGATCTTGGCTCGGACGAGCCGGAGTTCGCACGAAGCCGCGCCGACCTTTGAGCCAACGCTCGGCTTCAGCCCACTCAACCTGCATAGGCTTCTTGCCGGGAACCGTCTTGAGGCTACCCTCGCCCTTGCCGGTCATGGCGTTGCGCACGGCCCCTTCCGTCATATTGGCCAACAGCGCCAGTTCACGTGCCGTGAAGGTTCCCTCCTCCTCGACCTCCAGGCGCCAGCGTGCTGCCGCGACCTCAGATACGATCTGACAGCAACCATCCGGCGTCATGAATGGACGTGTCTCACCAAACGTGCCGACGCGCGGGATACCCTGCGTGAAGAATGTAATCTGCTTTATATTCGTGTCGTATAATTCGTGAGACAAGCTTGGGCTAAAGGCAAATTCGAAGCATTTTATCAACGTCCTGGTGATAGAAAATCTTTCTAAATCTACTTTCTGCGGATCCATAGCGCTGTATTCTTCTTCCTCATACTCAAAATCTGAACTTTGTTCGCCCTCGCCTTCTAAGATGCTGTCATCGGTGGTCCATCTCGAAAACCCGATGAACTCGGCGGCGATCTCGTCATTCGCGGCCGCCCGGATGTGGTCTGCCTCGTAGAGCAGGATGGTCCGGAGTTCCGTGAGCATCTCGTCCTTAGCGAACGGGGGCATTCGGCGACCTCATGAATCACAAATTCATAAAGCAACATACTCGAGTCCTGCGCGCCCACAAGAGGCAAAATGAAAAAATTATTCATACGAGCATGACGGTCCTTGCTGTGGCCGTCCTGGGCTGTGATAATGACGCCTACCGGAGCCGTGAGTGGTCACGCACGGCTAGTTGGCGGGGATGGTGATGGCGCTGATCCGGCACTTCGAGCGCAAGGAGATGGACCGCAACGCGCTCCACGATGAGATCGACGCGACCTACAGCGTGTTCGAGCGTGACGGCCGCGTCCTCCTTCAGATCGACAGCTATGGCCGGGCCGAGCGAGAGATGCCCGGCAAGAAGAGCCAGACGCTACAACTCGATCGCGAAGGGGCCCTCGAACTGTTCGAGATCCTCAAGCGCGAATTTCACTTCGGCTGAAGCTTGCGGATTGATTGGCCCTCCCCAGCCTCGCCGCTGGGGCTCCCAATCACTGTGACCTGACCAGCTAACTGGACACGGCGCACCATCAACCCGCCCCCGTCCAGATCCTGCGGGATCGACGCGGCGTCATCGTTGGCCGGCTGGAGGAGCAGCGCTTCACCGGCAAGATCGTTGCCCGGGATGCGCGGGGCCTGTTCGTCGGGACCTTTGATCCACGGGAAGGCACAACACGCGACGCTCGCAGACTCGTAGTCGCCCGCGGCAATGTGCTGGCGGCGTTCCTGCTCAACCCGTGACGAAGCTCCACCCTATCGCGATCTACATCCTGGCGATGATCGGGCACGACGGGATAGCCGCCGGTAGCGCCCTGCCTCAAGCCGTTGAGCTTGAGAACGTGATCGCTGCCGTCGAGGCGGTGGCGGACGAAGAGGCGCGTCGATAGTTTCGAGGCTTGGCCAAAGAGATCCTCAGCGTCGGCGACCTGCGCCGCAAGCCCAAGGTTGACGAACGAGGAGATCGAGCCGGCGATGGCCGCCTACCTGAAGGACGAGGCCACCACGCCCAGCCTGCGCCGCACGATGGTGATGACCGCCGTCATCATGAACTTCCCGGTCCAGGGATGAGCGCCGACCCAGAAGCCGATCGCCTCTCGAAGCTCAGCGACCTCGCTTCTCGGCCCACGCCGTCCAGAGCGCGCGCATCTCCTCCGCGGAAACGGTCTCCTCGTGCGGCAGATCAAGTTGGTGTGCCGCAAGGCGGCCCGCCACTTCCCTGATGATCTGATCCTTCACCTCCTGAGTTGCCGAGGCGCTGCCGCTGACGATGCCGTGCTTCGCGATCACAGCATCGGTGATCCGGCTGAATTGCTTCGGCGTCATCAGCCTCTCATAGAGACGGCCCATGTCGTTGATACGCTCGCGAGCCATGTGCAGGTCGTCAGGGTATTCGGGCGCGTCGAGCCACGCGAACGGGATTGGCAGTTCCTCGGCCGCCTTATCAGTCCAGACTGCTGGTTCGAGGGGGTTCGAGATAAGGCCCGTCTGCCGCGAGGGTGTGCCACCGCTCTCAGCAAGGACGATGCGGAAGCCCAGAAGGTTGTAGAGCGTGTAGTGGCCGACAACGCGGCCGTTGGCATCGCTTGAGACGTAGATCGCATTGAAGATGGGACCGTACCGCCGCATCACCTCCGCACTGTCATAGATCTCTCGGGAGTCGAGCAAGCGGTAATCGCGCGCGAAGTCGTCGGAGCCTCGAAGCACAAAACTCCGGACCTTATTGTAGGGCGCTCGCCTCACCTCGTCGCTGCCAACATGCGTCGCCCAGAGCACCAAGCAAGCCTTGGCCATCGACCGGAGCGCGTCCGGGCCACCGAATTCGTAGGTGAAGTTCGCCACGTCGGGGCGTCGCTCAATAGATCGAGCGGTCGTACTCAGGATCTGCTCGCGCACCTGCTCCTCAGGGAGCTTGAGAGCGGCGGCTACGTTCGGGATGTGCCGGAATACCTCCTCAAGCGTGTTGACGTTGAACTGGACGTTGGCCTTGCCGTCATCCCCGTAGGTGATTTCGAACGGCTTGAGTACGAGCCGCATCGTGCCGTCGCCCTTGATGTTGATCTTGTCGTCACCTGCCTCAACGCTCCGCAGCATCGGCGCCTCGCCGCCCGAGCCCGACCGAAGTTGAAACAGGTTGCGAATATGAAGGGTCTGCTTAGCGAGTGCGTCGTCGGTCGTTCTGCCGAACGCTGAGTTGCAGGCAGAGCAGACGATTTTCCTCGTGGTCTTCCGGCCCCCGAACGCGTCCAGCAAGATGTGCTCCGGCTTGGTGTCGGGCGCCATCTCGGCATCGCAGAATATGCACTGGGGCATCGGTTCTCGGCATCCCCTTCGAGGCGATTGACCAGATCTGAAAATAGCGCGCGGCGTGGAACAGATCGACCGAGGGATGACGCAGCTAAAAGCTAGATTGGCACCTAATCTCTATCGTCGGCGGGACCGTCCCGGCGAGTGCCACGGGCTACGACGACCAGGGCATCATCGGCCAAGGGCCGCTGGAGATCCTTGGCTTCAGCATCGCGAAGGTACCGATCTTCTTCCGGATGTCGCGCTCGTGAAACACGACCTGATCATGGCCCCAGTAGGCGAACTTGAGCCGCTGGAGGGCAGGCGTCACCGTACCAACGTACTCATCACGGGTCATGACGATGAAGGCGAGCGCGAAGATGGGGTAGCCCGCGTCGATCGTGGAGGCCGTGGTCACCCCTCTCATCGGCATACACGACGAGGTCCGACAGGGTGCTGGGATCAATGCGGGCGCGGCTCACGCCGACAAGCTTAGCAGCGAACGCGATGGCTTTCGGGGTCTATCTTCTCCGCCGCGTAGAGACCGAACGCCGGGATCGCGGGATCGTCGAAGCACATCCTGACGACGCGCTCGCCCAGCGGGTAGATCTCGCGCAGATGGACGGTGAGGCCCAAGGGCTCCGCGGCTGCCTGTTCCGCCGGGTCGTACCAGCCGTCGTCGAGCGTCGCCACGACCATGCCAGCCCGCTCAAGCTCGTTCGCGGGGGCTATCCAGGAACTGAGCGGCATCGTGGCGTACATCAGCTTCGTGAAGTGGTAGGTCTTGCGCACGTCGTCCTCGACCAAGCCCATCTCCTGAGGGGTGAGGTGGTCGTTCTGAGCCCGGTAGATGGTCTGCAACAGGTGCAGCGACGGTTCGGTCAGGACATCGAGCGCGCGGGCGATTTCCAGCCGCTCGGCCGGAAGTAATTTGGACGCCCCCAACTCCGCGACCGCCCTCGCCAGAGCGTCGGCCATGTGCGGGTTGGTCTCCGTCAGCATCCGCCGGATCGCAGCCTGCGCCGAGAGTTGGTAGATCTCGTCCGCCTTTAGCCGCTCACGGGTTCCGGCTTCCATCCGATCGATGCGTTTGCCGAGATCGCCTAGCAGGCGGTCCGTCAGCCGCGCATTCCCGTAATCGACGGCGGCCTGACCGAGGTCGAAGACCAAGGCTGCCCACGGGATGGTGCTCAAGGCCGCCTTCGCACCCAGCACGCCGACCTTTTGGAGCACCTGTGCGCCGGCACCCATCGGGACGGTGCTGTTCCGGCTCGGGGTGATCTCGTCGCTCAACCTGCGGCTCCTATTGTGAAGGTCGTTCCCGCCTGACGGCGGGCGGCTGGCGCCTGAGGCTACGTCCACTCCTCGAACTACTGGCTCAGGCAGCTTCGGCCAAGGTCGCGGATGACGTTGTGTCCATTGCGTGCAGAAACACGTCGAGCAGCATCTCCTGCTCGTCGCGCGTCCACAGGATCTCCTTGGGCCCTTTCACGTACGGGCCTTCGCCAGCCGTCCCAGCGAAGACCCAGAGATCAAGCTCTGTCCAAGAGCACCGCAACGACTTTCTCGGGGTTTGCCACCTCCACATCGTGCGGCACCGGAAGCTCCCGGTAGTGCCAGCCAGCCTTCGATCGAGCCCGTTGCCGGCTCGGCTCAATCGAGGCGAGCGCCGGGTTTGTGTAGGCGACGTAGGTGACCGGCAAGCCGGCGCCCGCAGGCTTGCTCAGCCTAAGCGGACTCTCGTAGGTGCCGATTGGATGCGGCCGCAGCCGCTGCATGAACCAATCCTTGGACGGGCCTGCGGGGATTGGAAATGCATCCGGCCCAGGCACCGGCAGTGCCACGCCCGCACCCTGTTCGAAAGCCGCCTTGCGCCGCGCATTCGCCATGCCATCGGGCAGGAGCGCGAACGCGCTGTCTCCGTTCTCCGGGATCAGCGCATCAAGGTAGACGATCCGACTGATCCGGTCTGTCATACGGTCTGCGATCCCGGTGACCGCCATGCCGCCATAGGAGTGGCCCACGAGAACGATGTCGTGCAGGTCCTCCATCTCGATGAGATTCGCCACGTCCTGAACATGCGTATCGACCGTGATCTCGCGCGATAGGAGATGACTGCGGTCGCCGAGCCCGGTCTGCGTCGGTGTCCAGACCTGATGACCCTGCCGCCGCAATTCCGAAGCGACATCGCGCCAGATCCAACCGCCTCCATACGCTCCGTGCACGAGCACGTAGGTGTTGGACGGGTTCTGGGTTGGCTGCGTTTCGGCAAAGCTGCGCGATAGCGGCGCGGCTATTCCGAGAGCGGAGAGGCACGTCAGCACGCGTCGGCGGTTCATCGTCATCCCCGGTCAGCCTCCTGCACCGTTTGGGTGGAAGGGCTCAATGATCGCTTCAGCCCACGCCCACAGCAGGCGTCAACCATACCGGCTGCTCTGGAGCCGTCGTCAACTTCTACCCCCCCAGGCGATCATCGTCGCAGCGACGTGCTCGTCCCGATCGATCGCCGCGAGCACCCGGCGGATCTCGTCTGCAACGTTGCGGGGCACACGCGCGGCAACACGGACGAGATTTTCGCGTAGCCGTGCCGTCGTCACACCGTTCACTTGCCGCCAACCGCGATCCCTGAACTCGTAGTCCATCAGGTAGGTCTCTCCGCGGCCGAGCCAACGACGCGAGAAGTCGCGCTTGCATCGGACGAGACCCAGATCGCGCAAGACCCAGAATTTGCGAAGAAGGTGTGTGCCGTACATTCGTGCCGCCTTGAGTAAATACCTCTGGAAGAAGTTATCTTCCTTACGTCGCGTTACGGCGGAAAGGCGAAAGATGAAAATGTACGAACTTGTCGAAACGGCGAACAGCGCCGGCTTCCAGCACCTCGTGTCGCAGTACCTCTGTCTCCACAACGGGGAAACGACCTGGACGGTCGAGGGGGCATCCATCACCGTCCAAGACGCCCGACGCCGAACCGGGATTCCGGCTGACGCACGGCCGGTGCGTTACCTTGTCGAGCATCCGGAACAGGGGTGGTCGTTCGCCGGGCGCGCAGTGTGGCGCCTCGGGCGGCTATTCGAGCCTAAGGCGGTCCACAACTGCATCGAGCGGTACTGGGACGACCGCGAGCAGTACGGCGACGACAATGCCATCGTTGCTGCCGTGAATGAGTGGCTCAAGGCATTGTAGGAAGGTGACACGTCTTAAACTTGAGTGGACTTTGCCTTATTTGCCGGCACCCTGCGACGCCCTGTCTATTGGCCTTGTTCACCAAACATCTGATTATCGATGATAATCACTATCCATATGAGACACCCCCACCCCAAATTGTAGCCCATACGGCCATGGCCAGGAGTGCGGACGACGGCGCGTCAATCGTGCACCACTATGCTGGGACTCTGATACACGCAGACGATCGGCGCGACTTCTGCTGGTAGTCTGATCGTGATCTCGGCCCGCTGGGTTGGCAGGATTTCGAACTCGGCCGCCAAGGCTCGCACGCCTAAGCGGGATTGGCAGGCTGCCAGTCGAACTGAGGCCGGCAATTCCGGTTTGTCTGCCTCCGGCATCTTAATTGACGCCACCGCGCAGGCCTGAGCGCAACCTCATGCTCAGTAGCGAAAGCTAAGAGGACATCGCTCTTCCGAACCCTTGCGGACAGAATGATAGGAGCATCGTCGCGCCCGACTCCTCTACGGGCAAACCATTCCGCTACATCTCTACTTGTGGTCCAGCAGACGCCGAGGCCGATCATGTTTGGCGGGACCCCGTAACCACCGCGATATACCGTGAAGCGCTCAGGCAGCGCATCATAGAACGCGCGATCTTTGCCGACCAGAACATCTTCGGGTCGAACTTTGCCAAGATTGTAGAGCAACATATCGCCTTCAAATTCATAGTCATCTTCGTTCGTGGTCTTTGGATCAGGCATGTGCTGAAATCCAAACTTACCGCCGCCCCAAGTTCTGGCGATGATTGCGGCCCGCAGCTTCGAACATGGAGAATCAATCACCGACATAGCTATGCGATAAAGGAAATCATTGTTGTGCAGACTACCCGGTGTGAGGGTGGAAGCAATTCTCTGAAGTTCATCTGCGCTTTTGTCTGAATTGTCCTGAACAAGGAAATTCAATGGGTCGATAAATTGGGCAGCACTGTAAATGTTTCCATATCCTTCCCTGCACAGTATGTCATAGGCGGTTCTCGAAATATAGATGAGCATCGCCTGTAGCTCTTCCGTTCTCTGCGGTGCGATAGATTCGATCAACGTCGTCTACTTTCGGGTCGATAAGGATGCTGGCGTTTTTCGAGCCGATCTACTCGGCCAGTTTCTCGCGCCCGTTCTCCGACAATCCGACCCCGCTCATCCGTTTGCGCCGTTCGGATCGAGCCTCGACTACGAAGGGTTTAAGCCGCGACTCACTCATTTTGCCCGATGAGCTTCTTTCCCGGTCGGTTTTTGGCACACCCGGACCGCCGCAGCGGCCTTGACCAAGTCTGTAGTCAAGACGTTCAGGACTGTGACCGAGCCGTCAGCGATTTCGACTAGGGCAACTGCCCTGGCGCCCTCAGCGATGGCAGTATCATCAACTGCAAACATAGCCTCGTCCAGTCGGCCTTTGCCCGACTCCACGGTGTTGGTCAAAAAATTTGCGGCATTGCTAAGCATCTTCGATCTCTTATCCTGACGCTGCTTCTTACCCTGAGGCGTCAAGCTCCAAAGATGCTTCGTCTTCCCAAGCCCAGTCAGAGAACGGCCGCCGGTTCCTGTATCGAACGGTTCGTTCAACCATTGAACAGCGGCGCCGGGCTTGACCGCTGCTCCATCCAGCACATGGCAGGCCTGAGCGTAATGGGTGCAGAGCGACCGTACCTTCTTGGCGCCATTCCGCTCCATGACCGCTCGTGCTGTCGCGTGATACGGGTTCAGACTCTTGCTGGCTTCGACGCCGCGCTCATTCAGGAAAACCCTGTAAAGATCTCGATGCGGACTGATATTGCGGTGCAATTCGTAAATCGTCCCAATCAGCCGCTTGGCACAGTCAGCCCTCTGCTCAGGCTGATTCTCCTGCATCGCAAGCAAATCGCTCCACAGTTTGTCTGCCTCCGCGATGAGACTCGCTGAGGTCGCGGCGCTGTCGGCGTTGACATGATGGTTAATCGAGGCGTGTTCGATGGAGAAAGCTGCTTCCTGGGTAAGTTGGTCGGCCATAGCGTCGGGCTCACTCAATAGAGGAGGCACTTCCGCCGCTCTCGGCAGAAGGCTTTTGGAAGCTATTCTGTAGAAGGTCTGCGCCGCAGGTCAGCCGGCAGCCGCCAGGGACGAGCTTGTGTTAGGGCTGTTTTTTGGCTACGTCAACAGGCGTTGCAGGTTAGCAATTGCGATCGGGAGAGTGAGCATGACCGCCATCCTCGAAGAGGAGCCCAAAGCGAGGGTCGCAGCCCTGCGTCGAGCAAACGAGGTGCTGCGAGCGGAGACGGGGGTGATGGATTTGTCGGCGAGTTGGGTGCAGGTTCTGCTCTGCGTGGCGGAGCAGGAAGCTCAGCCGCTTTCCGCGATTGAGCGTGCGAGCGGACTACGAACGTCAAGTGCTCAGCGTATACTTCTAGGTCTTGGTCGGACTGATAGGTTTGGGAAGCCGGGCCTCAATTTGATCGAAGACATTGTAGACCCAAGACACGGCACAAGGAAGCTGTATTTTCTTTCCGACAAGGGCCGAACGCTGCTTACAAAAGTAGCAAAAGCATGCGGATGGACCGGAAGTGGCAACTATCCGGCGCGAACGGGTAGCGAGTTTTTGGAGAGATTTGCCGCCGAGCAGCGGAGCACACCTGCTTACGTTGATACAATGGCTTTCTCGCCACAGGAGATCGCGACAGGGAAGCGATCACTTTCGCGGAGGAAGCCAGACGGCATTGGTACTCATATCGTCGCTTTCCCACTGGCGCCCGCTTTATCGGTTATAGGCGAGATCAAGGAGTGGCTCGACGAGCACGGAGGAGAGCTTCACGAGCTTAAGTCGGTAGCGAAACCTACGGGAATGGCCATCGTGGATCTTCCGTCGGCCAAGGACGAAGTGCACTTCCGCCTCAGATGGCACGGCTGAAGGGCTTCCGATGTTCAACGGTTGAACGTGGCTCCCGGGCAGGTCCGCACCGTCGGCGCTGCGTCTGACCTTGCCGGTGACGATGAACCCGTCGTCTGTCACCGTTCCGACCTCGGCCTTCCCACGGCTCTTCGCCCCTACCGTTCCTCACCCTCACCCCCCTGTCCCAAAAACCCTCTCGTTTCCGACCCTCATTTCCCCTTCGGCGCGGCTCTCATTCCAGCCTGTCCCGGAACCATCTGGTTCTGGATCACCCTTCGCTTGACGGCTCGGCGGCCTGTGGCACCGTCGAGGGGATGAAGCGCGTCGCCTTCTACGTCCGGGTCTCCACGGCCGATGGCCAGACCACGGAGAACCAGATCCGCGCGCTCCACGAGGTCGCTGCCCGGTCAGGGTGGAACGTCACGGCGATCTTCAGCGACGACGGCATCTCCGGGTCCAAGGGTCGGGATCGTAGGCCGGGGCTCGACGCGCTGCTCAAGGCGGTGACCCGGCGCGAGGTCGATCTGGTTGCTGCCTGGAGCGTCGACCGGTTGGGGCGGTCCCTGCCGAACCTCATCAACCTGCTGGGTGAGCTTCAGGGACGGGGCGTCGATCTGTTCCTGCACCAGCAGGCCCTCGACACGAGCACGCCGGGCGGGCGGATGATGTTCCAGATGCTGGGGGTGTTTGCGGAGTTCGAGCGGTCGCTGATCCGCTCGCGCGTCATGGCCGGGCTCGAACGCACCAGGGCCAAGGGCACCCGCCTCGGGCGGCCTCCACTGGAAGCCGGGAAGGCCGAGGCGATCCGCGCGATGCTGGCAGCCGGGGTCGGGATCCGGGAGACGGCACGCCGGACCGGCATAGGCGTTTCGACCGTTCAGCGCGTGCATGCGGCGATGACCGCTCCCCAGGATCCGAAGACGATCACCGCCGCAGCTTGATGACGGTCCGGAGATCATCCTCCGGACCGTCGCCGATGTTCATGCCGGCAGGGTCAGTTCCACCAGTGGTTCGACCGGGCAGATCCACCCGCCAGGGTCCCACGACGGCCAAGGCTCTTCAGGATGTCCTTGATCTCACCCCGACGCTCCCGGGGCGAGTTGCCGTAGGCAGCTTCCTCCCAGAGCTTGTCCTGGATCCCACCCAGGTCGACACCAGCCCGATTGAGGGCCGCGGCGAGCTTGAAGAAGGCCGCATGCCCCGAGCCCCGTGGGGTCATTCGCCAGTCTTGGACTGCCTTCTCGATCAGGGCCGCGCGACGATCGGCACCGAGATGTGCGTCCCGAGCAGCAATGGCATCGCGCGCAGCCTGGAGCTTAACGCTGACCTGACGCTTCTTGACGGCCGGCGCGGACGTCTGGGCAGGGGCGATCGCGGGCACCGGCAGGGCGATGACCTTCTCCGATCGCACCGGTTCGGGCTCCGGGCGAAGGTCGAGGATGCAGTGCTCGATCCAGGCATGCAGATCGAGGGGGCCGCGCTTCGGATTGTCCGCGCCGTAGTCGATGAAGAACGAGTCCTCCGCGACCCGGGCCTGGACAGGCAGGTAGAACATCGCGGCGCCGTTGAACTTGCCCTCGTCGAAGCCGTGGCAGAGGCCCGGCTTGGTGTTCGAGCGCTTGGCCTGCTTCTCCAACTGCTTCTTGCCCCAGTAGCCCTCCCGGTTCAGCACCTTGACGATCTGCGCCATGATCAGCGCCAACACGTCGAGCGAGTAGGCGTAGGTCGTCGGGATGAACGCGCGCCAGCGCGGCGCCGCCGCCGTGGACGAGGCCGTGTTCCAGACCACGATGCGCAGGTACGGGAACAGGTCGGCGAAGGCGGCATGAGTGAGGTCGCCGCCGTCGTTGTCGAGCCAGATGCCGCGCAGGTGGACGATGTTGTCCAGCCCGCGGCCGTTGTCGGCCGCCTTCGACGGATCGAAGTGGGCCGGGGAGAACATGCCCGATTCCTCCTTGAGGACCCGCCGGTCATGCAGGTCCCGCAGTTCCGCGATGAAGCCGTCGTCGTCGTAGTGGATGAAGTGCTCGAACGGCATCGAGTCGTACTTCGACAGGTAGGCCGTGCCGCACGTCGTGGCCGAAGCCGCAGGCAACGGCGTGACGTATTCCCCTTCCTTAGAGGGGATATCGTCACGCACGAACTCACGCATCTCGCCTCGGACCTGCTCGGCAAGGAGCGGGTAGCTCGCGCAGATGAGCGACGTCCCGTTGATCAAGTCGAGTTGCGCCAAGAGCTTGCGCGCCTGCACGTCCCGGTATGCCCTGGTCTTGGCCGCGGCGTCGGCGTGCTGGCGCGGGCGCCCGGCTTTGCCCTTGCTCGGCAGCGCTCCGAGCCCCGGCAGCGGCACCACCGCGGCGCCGGGGAACAGGGCCCCCAACCACTCGGCCGTATCCCGATCCATGACGACGACCCGCTTGGGCGTCGTATCGGCCGGGTTGCGGATCGAGCAGCGCATCACCGCCTGATAGACGGCCGTCCGATAGCAGCCGGTGCGCAACTCCTCGCCGGAGACGCCATGCGCTTCCATGAAGTGGAAGTGCGCGGGCGGCGGGTTGAGGGCAGAGAGCACCACGACGGCGTGGTAGCCCTGGTAGGTGTTCAGGCCATGGGGCGTGTTGGGCAAGCGCTCGGCCTTGGCCAGCCCGAAGAAGCCGTCATCGAGGTCTTTGTTGCCCATCCAGACGAAGGGCTCGTCCCCAATCAGATTGGCGATCGCCTGCCGGATCCGGTCCAGGATCCGCACCTCGGCGCCCGTCGCATCCTCCACGGCACGATCGCGGAAGCGCTTCGACCACGCCTCGTGGCTGGCGAAGTAGATGGTGATCCGGTCGCCGTGCTCGTGCTCGGTGTAGCGCAGATCCTTGCGCAGACCCGCACCCACCGGCTTCATCGTGGCTCCCATCGCCGACCACAGCCGGAACAGAGTCGTCTCCGTCATACAGGCCGAGGCGATCGTGACCGTGGCGAAGCCGCTCAGAAGCGAGGGTTTGAGCAGCGAGTAGGTGACGAGGGAGGCGTCGGTCTTCTCACCTCGGCGCAGGCGCTCGAACTCGGCCTGCTTGGCGTAGACATCCCAGTCCTCGGAGGCGATCCGGTGGGCGAGCGGCCCGAGGACAGCGTAGAGAGCGTCTCCGTACTGGTTGCGAGCGATCTTATCGAGGCTCATCACGCGACCTCCTCGATCGTGGCCCGATCCGCGATGAACGGGTCGAGGCGACCGTAGACCGGCCCCTCGGGCAGGAAGTCGAGGTGGGGCAGGAACAGGTGCCCCGTGTCTGGCAGCGGCAAGTCCTCGAACACGTCCACCTGCGGGACCTCGTCCATGGTGAGGTGCCAGTCACCCTTCTTGTGCAGGTAGGGGGCACGCATCAGCGCGGCGTGCGTGATGAGCAGGACCTCACCCTGGCCCGGCTCGGCATCCCGGAAGTGGGCGACGATCGCCCCGACCGGCGAGGCACCGCGGAGCACCGTGCCACCGTGGATGGCACGGCAGGGATAGGTCGGGTCGAGGGGCAGAAGCTCGTCGGAGAGCGTCTTGTCGATGAGGTGCTGGGTCGGCTGGACGATGAGAACCTTGAGGCCGCGCCGGGCGCAGCGGTCAGCATATCGAGCCAGTGCTCGGGTTTTGCCGGCGCCCGCCAGCGCGTCGAAGTAATGGATGGTCATTTTGCAATCCCTTTAATGAACAACCCGCGAGGGGTGGCGGCACCTCGCGGGTCATGGGATTGCGGACGCCTGCGACAGCGTGCCGGGCAGAGTATTGCCCGGTCGGTGTATTTATCGTCGCAGGCTTACGCCGTCCCCCGCCAGGGGCCTGAGCGCCGAACGCGCTCTGGGAGTACTTATCCAAGGCCACCCTGACTGAGGTCAAAATTATTCGGTCAGCCAGCCTGATCTACGACGACCATATTCGACCAACGACGATCCCCATGCGAAGACGAAGCTTGACGGCTGCCAGCACGGTGCTACCCCAGCAGAGGGAAGCGAGATCGTTGGCGTAGCAGGAGAATTGGCCGCTGGCGGCTCATCCCTCCGTCTCCGCCATTTGGCCCTAAAGTGTTGTAAAAAAAGGGTTTTTCTCGCTTCGTCCGACCAGCTTTGGTGACACAGTGTCACCGTAGCCGTGAAGGGATGGGGCTAACGGTGCGGCGCGCCGACCATCTGCAATGCCGCCGTGGGCGCTGGTCCGTGCGACTCAGGGTACCCGCCCACCTTGTCGCCGCGGTCGGCCAGACCCACCTCGTTCGATCTCTCGACACGGTAAGCGAGACTGTTGCGCGGGAGCGACGGTGGATCGCGCTGGCGCTGCTCTGGGAGTGGATCGGTGCGCAAACCGTGTCGGACGGTTGGGAGCCCGCCTGGGCGGCTGCCCTGACCGGTTCAGGACGGTCCCGTGACGATACCGGGCGAGAGTGCCCGGACCCTACTCCTCATTCTCCTCCCCAGAGACGATCCCGACGGAGTGGCCAGGATCATGCTCACCCAGCGGGCTCATCGCGCCAGACCACGATCCTCACGACGATGGATCGCTGGTTGAAGGAGATCGAAGGGGTCCAGACTCTTGGAAGCTGCCGCTTCGACGCTTGGGAACTTCAATCCGAAATCATCTCGCTCCAATCCTTTCGGGGAGCGCAGGCGGAAGTAGAACCAAGGCGTTGGTCGGACGTGGTGAGACTGAACCCCCCACCGTGCAAACCCGCCAGAGCCGTTCCGGATCATCGAATATGACGCTGGACCAGACGCGCATCAGCGGTCATGCGGAAGGTCTGTTTTAGCCACTTCGCGGACCTTCGCATTGTCCGCTACAAAGTACGAAATCGGACGTAACGGTAACTCTCGACAGGAACGCTGCCAACCCAATTTAAGTTAACCGAGAGCCTAACGGTGGCCGGAAGCTTGAGGGAGGCCGTATCATGCCGAACCGCTTCATTCGCAAGTTGGCCTACGGTGCGGACCTCACGGAAGGTGATCGCGCCTGCCTAACCAACCTGATCCGTCGCACCCGTGCCGTCGAACCGCGCCAGTGTCTCGTGGCCGAGGACGAGGGCACCCCACGGGTGTTCGTCATGCTGGAGGGGTGGGCCTTTTGCTCCAAGCTCCTCACCAGCGGCCATCGCCTGATCACCGACCTGCTCCTGCCCGGTGACATGAACCACTGGCAAGCAAACCTGCTCGGCTACGCGGATCATTCCGTGACTGCGCTGACCAGAGGCGTTGTTGCCGAGATTGATTTCACAGAAATCTTGGAGGCGCTGGAGCGCTCGCCCAACATCGCGCGAGCCCTGCGTTGGTCATTGCTTCAGACCGACAGTATCCTGCGTCAGGCGCTCATCAACAACGGACGGCGCATGGCGGTTCTGCGCATTGCCCACCTGATTTGTGAGGTGCGAGCCCGGTTGCAGGGCCGTGGGTGAGCCTGTCGAGGGCGGCCTTGCTTGGCCACTGAGGCAAGATGATCTGGCCGACCTGACAGGCTTGACGAACGTTCACGTCAACCGCTCGCTGCGGCTGCTGCGCGACGAGAAGCTGGTTGTGGTGGAGCGCCGCAGAATAGGCTTGCCGAACCCAGATCGCCTCGCGGCCTTCTGCGAGTTCAAGCCGGACTACCTGCACCTCTCCCGCGTACCCCTCCGTGCCGGTGGGCTGAAGCCATGTCGCACTTCCACCTTCACCTGTGCTGCCCGCTAGGGCTGGAGCGGAACCTATTCGGTCCAGACCAGCCGAGCTTGAAAGCTTCCCGCCAGGAGGCATACCGCACAATCCTGCGCTCCCGATCCACTACCGACATTCAGGTGGGCACTGAGCGTTAGAGCTTAGCTACGAGGTGCTTGAGCACTTGAGGCTCGATCACGCGATCCAGAGCATCGATGGCGGCCCGGAGTTGCTCGGGCACAAGCCCGGATGAGTAGACGGCGAGGGCGAGCGTTGGCTTGGCGTGCCCCATTAGCTCAGCAATGACGCTGCTGTTCACCGCCATCGTGTGAGTGGAGGCCCGTTCAAGGTACGTCGCGAAGCACCGCCGGAAGCTATGGAAATCGACTTCCTTGTTTGGTCCAAGCACCTTCTGCCGGAAGGTCGCAAATCGCTTCACCACGATCCAGCTTCGCTTCCCGTCTGGTCCTGAGGGAGTGAGGCCCGAGAACACCCAGCCATCGAATGAGCTTGCCAACCGACGCTGCATGACGGGCCAAGCCAACGCATGAACTGGCACTATGCGCCGCGCATTCTCTGTCTTCCCGTGGGAGATGCGGAACGCCCGCTCCTCGACCATCACATCGGAAACCCGTAACTGGCAAAGCTCGCTGATGCGGCAGCCGGTCAGCAGACCGACCCGCATCAGGTCGAACAGTACCGTTCCGTACCGTTGGCCCATGATCGCGACAGGGTCGGCCGCGAGCAACGTGATAAGCTCATCAGCGGTATAGGCGCGCTTCGTTGGTTCATGCTTCGATCCATTCGCGAAGCTACCCTGGCCCTGCCACGGATTGTCGCTGACGTAGCCACGCTTGAGGAGCCACTGCCACATCGAAGAGAGCGAGGCGATCTTCCGATTGACCGTGGCCTGGGAAGCTCCACTCCGCAGGAGTACGTTGCTGACGAACTCACCTGCGGCGCGTCGATCCACCCTGCGGACAGTACAGCTTAGCGGCTGCGTTTGAGCGAACTCCCGCACGGCGAGGGCGTGTTGCATCCGCGATTGCTTTGTCTGGACCCCTTCGATCTCCTTCAACCAGCGATCCATCGTCGTGAGGATCGTGGTCTGGCGCGATGAGCCCGCTGGGTGAGCATGATCCTGGCCACTCCGTCGGGATCGTCTCTGGGGAGGAGAATGAGGAGTAGGGTCCGGGCACTCTCGCCCGGTATCGTCACGGGACCGTCCTGAACCGGTCAGGGCAGCCGCCCAGGCGGGCTCCCAACCGTCCGACACGGTTTGCGCACCGATCCACTCCCAGAGCAGCGCCAGCGCGATCCACCGTCGCTCCCGCGCAACAGTCTCGCTTACCGTGTCGAGAGATCGAACGAGGTGGGTCTGGCCGACCGCGGCGACAAGGTGGGCGGGTACCCTGAGTCGCACGGACCAGCGCCCACGGCGGCATTGCAGATGGTCGGCGCGCCGCACCGTTAGCCCCATCCCTTCACGGCTACGGTGACACTGTGTCACCAAAGCTGGTCGGACGAAGCGAGAAAAACCCTTTTTTTACAACACTTTAGGGCCAAATGGCGGAGACGGAGGGATTCGAACCCTCGATACCCATTTCTGGGTATGCTCATTTAGCAAACGAGTGCCTTCAGCCGCTCGGCCACGTCTCCGGCGCCCTGGCTCTAGAAGGTCGGATCGAGCGGGTCAACCCGATCCCGGCGGGCCGCGGCCAAACGGCGGCGCTCGACGTGCTTGGCGACGCGTAGATGCCGGGAGATGGCGTAGTTCATGGCGGTGAGGAAGCCGTAGGTGCCGCGCACGATGTGGCGGCGGCCGAGATAAGCCTTCAGGAAGTTGCCCGGCAATTCGACGAAGACCCGCCAGGTCGGGATTACGATGCCCCGCGCCTCGAGGTCGTCGGCCTGCTGGTCCGAGTAGCGGTTGAGCTTGTCCAGCTGGTCACCCAGCGAGCGCACCGAGAAATGGTGGATCGCGCCCTTGAGCCGGCCGGGCGTCACCCCGGGCTCCAGCACCACGCGGTCATGCACCGGCGAGGCCGAGTAGCGACCCCGGTCCCGGCGGTAGAGCCGCACCGGGGTCAGCGTGTAGGCGAGCGGATGCGGGCGGCCCTCGCCGGGGAAGATCTCGGCGATCGCGATCCGCCACGCCGGCCGGCGCGGCTCGCCCGCCGCGAACAGGGTGCGGATCTCCCGGGCCAGATCCTCCGGCACCACCTCGTCGGCGTCGAGATTCAAGAGCCAGATGTGCCGGCACTGCGCCTCGGCGAAGCGCTTCTGCGGGCCATAGCCCGGCCAGGGATTGTGGATCACCCGCGCGCCGAGCGCGGCGGCGAGCGCCTGCGTGCCGTCGGTGGAGCCCGAATCGACCACCACGATGTCGTCGGCCAGGTCGCGCACCGCCCGGATCGTCGCACCCAGCCGGTCCGCCTCGTTGCGGGCGATGATGAAGACCGACAGGGGCAGGCGGCCGGCCGGTTCCGCCGCCGGCGCGGCCGGAGCGGCGCCCATCGGGGTCTTACTCACGCCAGCCAATCCGGCACGCGGTCGAGGGCGACGAGCGCCGCGACCTCGACGCGCGGACGCACGATCGCCGCACGATCATCCCGAACCAGCACTTCCGGCACCAGCGGCCGGGTGTTGTAGGTGCAGGACTGGACCGCCCCGTAGGCGCCGGCGCTCATCACGGCGATCAGGTCGCCGGCCTGCACCTCCGGCATCTCGCGGTTGAGGGCGAGATAGTCGCCGCTCTCGCAGACCGGGCCGACCACGTCGGCGACGCGGCGCGGCGTGTCGGGCCGCGGCTCAAGGACGGGGCGCAAGCCGTGATAGGCCTCGTAGAGGGTTGGGCGGATCAAGTCGTTCATCGCGGCGTCCACGATCACGAAAGTGCGCCCCTCGCTGTGCTTCACGTAGAGCACCCGGGTGACCAGGATCCCGGCATTGCCGACGATCATCCGCCCGATCTCGAAGACCGGCCGCAGGCCGAGCGGGGCGAAATGGGGCCGCAGGGTCGCGGCCAGCGCGGCCGGGTCCGGCGGGGGGGCGTTGTCGTCGCGATAGGGGATCCCGAGGCCGCCGCCGAAATCGATGTGGCTCAGGGGATGGCCCGCCGCCATCAGCTCCCGGGCAAGGCCGGCGAGGAGCCGCGCCGCGTCGGCGAACGGGGCCAGATCGGTGATCTGGCTGCCGATATGCATGTCGACCCCGTGCACCGCGATGCCCGGCAGCGCCGCCGCGGCGGCGTAGACGGCCGGGGCCCGGGTGATCGGGATGCCGAACTTGTTCTCGTACTTGCCGGTCGAGATCTTGGCGTGGGTGCCGGCATCGACGTCGGGATTGACCCGGATCGAGATCGGCGCCCTCAGGCCGAGCCCCGAAGCCGTCTCCGAGAGAAGCGCGAGTTCCGGCTCGCTCTCGACGTTGAAGCAGTAGATCCCGGCCTTGAGCGCCGCCTCCATCTCGGCGCGGGTCTTGCCGACGCCGGAGAACACGATCTTGCCGGGATCGACCCCGGCGGCCAGCGCCCGATGCAATTCGCCCCCGGAGACGATGTCCATCCCGGCGCCCCGCGCCGCGAGCGTGCGCAGCACGGCCTGGTTGGAGTTCGCCTTCATGGCGAAGCAGACGAGCGCATCGTCGCCCGCGAAGGCCTCCGCGAACACGCGATAGTGCCGCTCCAGGGTGGCGGTGCTGTAGCAGTAGAACGGCGTGCCGACCTCCGCGGCGAGGTTGGTCAGGTCGACATCCTCGGCGTGCAGGCGCCCGTCGCGGTAGTGGAAATGGTGCATCTCGGCCGTGTCTCGTCTGCGCGCCGGAGCGGAGGCTGTTTCCCGTGAAACACCCGGCCGCGGGACGAGGCGGACGCGCTCCGACGACGGGTCACCGAATCGGAGCGGCGCTCCGGCCACCGCCGTCTACAGCAGCGGATCCAGAATGAAAGGTTCCTTCGGCACACGGTAGCCGCGCCGCGCGCCGCGGCTGGTCTCCACCGGCGCTTCGGTCCCGCCCGGCGGCACCGCCGACAGGGAGAGTTCGTCGCCCGCGCGCACCGAGGCCGGGTCCGGTTCGGGCGCGCCGCCGCCGAGGCCCACCGAGACCGGCAGGGTCCTGCGCCCGCTCACCGTGTCCGAGCCCGCCTGCGCGGAGGCCGGCGCAGCGGGCGCCGAGGTCTGGGGCGGCTCGAGCGCCCCGCGTCGGCCGCAGGCGGAGACCGCCAGGGCCACGAGACCGGACGCGGCGAGGAGCTTCAGGGCGGAATTCGACAACATCGCGCGAGGGTCCGGCGGGCTCGGCGCCGGCACGCGGAGGCCGGCGGGAGCGCCACCTTAGCCGTTGCCGCGCTCCGGCGCGAGCGCGGCGCCGCTACAGGCCTGGTCCGATGCTCAGCCCCGACGCTCCCGGCCGCCCTGCGAGCCCTGCCGCCCCTTGGCCGGCGCGCTCTGCTCCTGCTGGGCCTCGTAGGCGTCGATCGCGCGGCGGCAGTTCTCGCTGAGCTTCTTCCAGTTCTTCTGGAAGCAGGCATCGGTCGCCGGATCGTCGGGCGCCAAGTTGCCGCAATAGGTGAGGTAATCGCCGGTGCAGTACTTCTTCAGGGTCTCATTGCCCCGCTTCGACTGCTGCGCCGCTGCCGGCAGCGTCAGGGCACAAGCCGCCGTGACGGCGAGGATGATCGGCTTCAGGCGCATGGGTATCCGTACCATCTGTTGAGGAAAAAGTTCGCGGGACAAGTCCGGGTTGCGATGGCGTCTTTGCGTGGTCGAAACAAGGCCAACCGCACGGGTTTTCGGGCCGGACCGCGAGGCGAAGCCCGGTGCCGGGATGCGAACTCGGTCAGACCCGTTCGGGTTGCGGTTGCGGGACCGGGTATGCGGCCCTGGGCATCAGGCCCGGGCCGGTGAGGGCATCGGCGACCTCGGTGATCCGCCGACGCAGATCGGCGTTCTCCCGCTCGATCCCGGCGTGCTGCTCGCCCTGCCGGCCGGCCACCGTCAGGGCCAGAGCTTCCTCGGCCGCCTTCAGGCTCGCGCGCAGATCGTCGCGCTCGGCGGCCAGCACTGCAGCGTCCTGATCGGCCGGCGGGGTTGGACGGTGCCGCAGTGCCAGAAGGCTGTCGAGCAGATCGGCGTGGGCGTCTTCCAGGGCCTGGAGCGTGGCGAGGCTCGCGGTGCCGTCCTCGCGCGCCACGGCCAGTTCGGTCTCGAGTTCCCGGGTCTTGGCCTGCGCCTGGGCGATCTCGGCGTCGCGCGCCGCGACGTCCCGGGCGAGGGCCGCGACCCGCATGGTCCCCGCGCCGATCGCCGCCATATCGGCCTGGCGCTTGGACTCCACGGTCTCGACCCGGCGCTCCAGACGGCGCTGCTGCACGGCGAATTGCGCGCGCAGGAAATCGCGCTCGGCGGCGATCTCGGCCGGCGACAGGGGCAGGCGTGCCTCCGCCCGCCGCCGCTCCAGCCGCGCGGCGCGCGCGTTGAGGGCCGGCAGCAGCAGAAGGCCGCACAGGCTCGCCGCCAGGAAACCCAGCGCGAAGATCATTACCGTTTCGATCACGAGGGAACAGCCCGCGTATCCGGCCGGAAGACCCGGCCCGTCCTCAGTCTAGCCCAGGTCGGCCGCAAGGGTGAAATCCCGCCCTGCCGATCCCTCAGAACGGGTTCCAGGTCGGTTCGCGGGTGAACTTGAGATAGCCGACATTGATGCCGAGGCGCGCGCCGACGCCGCTGCGGATCGGCACCACGATGATCCGGTCGCTGACCACCGCGGTCATGCCGAAGCCGCCGACCAGATAGGCCGAGCCGTCGACGCCGGCGAAGCGGCGGTACAGGTCGCGGACGTTCGGCAGGTTGTAGACCAGCATCATGGTGCGCGCGCCGTCGCCGCCGACGTCGAAGCCAAGGGACGGGCCCTGCCAGTAGATGCGGCGCTTGCCGGCGTTCCGGGTGTAGAGAGTACCCTCGCCGTAGCGGACACCGGCCACCACCGCGCCGCCGCCCTCCTGGCCGAGGATGTAGCCGTTCGGCTCGCCCCAGCGCCGGCCCGCCTCCTCGACCGTGAGCGCGAGCCCGCGCGACACGCTGCCGAAGAAGCGGTGGCCCGATTCCACCACCTCGCCGGGGCGGAAGGTCTCGGGCGTGTCGAGATCCTCACCGGCCGCCAGGGCCGCGCCCACGGTACCGAGGCCGGCGAGCGGGGTGCCGAGCGCCAGGGCGAGGCCCGTGCGCAGCAGGTGGCGGCGGTCGGTGCCGCGAACGTCTCGTGCCGTCATCGTTGTCTCCTCGCCCGGTTCGATTAACGGTTCGTGCGATGGACCTGTGTCGCTCCTGCCCCAGCGCGCCGACAGCGGCCCGGGCACTGTCATCCGGCCAGGCTCGGTCCCGCCGAGGCCCGGGTGGAGGACTCGGACCAGCTTCTGAGGGAATTCGCAAGATGTGGTTAACGCGTCCCGACCCCGCACCCGGCGCGCCGCGCAGGCGGGGGCTGGCCCGCACGATCGCGCCGATCGCCGCCTTGGCCGCCGCCTTGGCCGCAGCCTTGGCCCTCCCCGCGCCGGGACGGGCGGAGCCCGTCGGGACGCGGATCGAGCTGCTGACCCTCAACGGCTTCGACCCGGTCAGCTACTTCCTGGAGGGCGGCCCTCTCGCCGGGGCGGCGCGGTTCGAGCTGACCTGGGGCGGGCGGGTCTGGCGCTTCGCCAGCGGCGCCAACCGGGCGGCGTTCCGCGACGAGCCGGCGGTCTACGCGCCGAGGCTCGGGGGCTTCGACGCCGCCGGGATCCTGGAGGGCCGGCTGGTGGAGTCCGATCCCCTGGTCTTTGCGGTGATCGGCGAGCGCCTCTACCTGTTCCGCGATGCCGAGCGCCGGGGCCGCTTCCTGACGGATCCGGACCTCGCCCGGCAGGCGGAGGCGGCCTGGCCGGCCTTGCGCAGCCTGCAGGACGTCCCGCCTAGGGACGCGCCGCGCTGAGCTGCGGGACCGCGGCTGGGCCGGCCGCGCGGGCGGGAAGGGCGAGCCGGGGCGCCAGGGTCGGGTCGCCGAGCGCCGCGAACGGGCCGTTGCGGTGGTCGGACCCCTGCCGCCCGTAGCGGATCGGGCCGCCGCCCGGCACCACCACGCAGCCCCCGGCGGCCGCGACGAGGTGATCGCCCGCGGCGGTGTCCCAAGCCATGGTCGGGCCGCAGCGCACATAGATGTCGGCCTCGCCGGCCGCGATCAGGCCGAACTTGACGGCGGAGCCGACCTGACGCGTCTCCAGCACCGGCAGGGCGGCGAGGCAGAGGTCCGAGGCGGCGTCGCCGTGGCGGCGGCTGCCCAGGGCGAGCAGGCCGGCCTCCGGCGCCGCGCGCACGTGGACGGGCCGCGCCGCGCCCGGCCGCCCTTCGAGCACCGGCGCCTCGAGGGCGCGCGGGCCCGCCCACCAGACCCGGCCGAGGCCCGGTGCCGCGAGGGCCGCCGCCACGGGACGCTCGCCCGCCACCAGGGCGATGTTGACCGAGTAATCCGGCGTCCCGGCGAGGAAGTCGCGGGTGCCGTCCAGGGGATCGACCAGGAAGAAGGTTTCGGCCGGCCGTCCCGCGGGCTCGCCGCCCTGCGCGCGCTCCTCCGCGACCACCGCGATGCCCGGGAATTGCCCGGCGAGGGCGGCGACGATCAGGTCCTCGGCCTCGACATCGGCGGCGCTCGAGGGGGAGCCGTCGGCCTTCAGGGCATGCGGGCAGGGACCCCGATGATAGCGGCGCAGGATCTCGCCCGCCGCGCAGGCGATCTCGGCGAGCACGGCGGCAATCCGCTCGCGCTCAGGCCCCGAAATCGTCGCCGCGCCCGTCATGGTCCCTCCCAAGACGTTCCTTCGAAGACCGCCCTGAATGCCCGAGCGGGCCGGCAATGTCGACGGTTTCCGGAGCGGATCGTCCGCCCTAGGCACCGCGCGGCCCCCGCACCGCGCGCCGGATCCGCGCCAGCAGGGCCTGGCTCCGGCGGCGGTGGCGGCGCAGCTCCGCCGCGAGGCTGCGCGCGTCCGGCAGGCCCACGGCCTTGGCGATCTGCCGGGACGCGGTCTCGGCCGGTTCGGCGGCCGGATCCGCCATCACCAGCCGCTGCCAGTGATAGACCGCGTCGAGGAAGCCGTAGGTCTCGGCGAGGGCCTCGGCCGTCGTCGCCGGCACAAGGCCGCGCGCCGCGGCGCCGCGGAACAGGTCCTCCGCGCCGAGGCCGAGGCAGCCCGGCCAGTCCCCCGCGTGGCTGAGCACGGTCGCCTGGGCCAGGAAGTCGAGGTCGAACAAGGCGCCCGGCGCGAGCTTCAGGTCGAACGGACCGGCATCGCCGCGCTCGCGGGCGACCAGGGCCCGCATCGCGCCCGCCTCGGCGCAGACCGTGGCCGGGTCGCGCGGGTGCCCGAGGATCCGGGCGATCTCCGCCGTGACCGCCGCGCCCAGATCCGCGTCGCCCGCCACGACCCGGGCGCGAGCGAGCGCCATGTGCTCCCAGGGCTCGGCCTCGTCCCGGTGGTAGGCGGCGAAGCCGGAGAGCTGGACGGCCGGCGGGCTGTGGCTGCCGTAGGGCCGCAGCCGCAGGTCGACCGCGTAGAGCCGGCCGCGCCGGGTGGCGGTGGTGAGCGCCGCGAACAGGCGCTGCGCCAGACGGTTGTAGGCCACCACGGCGTCGAGGGGGCGCCGGCCGTCGCTGGTGCGGTTCTCCGGATCGAAATCGTAGAGGAACACGAGGTCGAGGTCGGATTCGGCGCTGAGCTGCCGCGATCCGAGCCGGCCGAAGGCGAGGACGCAGCACCGCCCCTTCGGCACCGCGCCATGATCGCGTTCGAAGCGGCGTTCCTCCGCCTCCAGGCTCAGCGCCACCGTCGCCTCGGCGATCGCCGTGTAGGCTTCGCCAGCCTGGCGCGGGGTGAGGATGCCGGAAAGGAGGCGCGCGCCCGTGACGAACACCATCTGGCGCGTCGCGTCCCGGCAGCGGTCGAGGAATTCCTCGTGGCTCGCCGGCTGTCCGACCAGGGCCCGATACTGGGTCCGGACAGCCCCGGGATCGGTGGTCGGCACGACGAAATCCGCGTCGAGCACGGTATCGAGGACGTGCGGGCTCAAGCCCACCGTGTCGGCGAGGCGGGGCGCCGTGCCGAGGATGTCGGCGAACAGAAGGCGCAGCCGCTCGTGCGAGCGCAGGATCGCGAGCAGCTCGGCGACCGCCGGCATCTGCGCGAAGGCCCGGTCGAGGGCGAGCAGCGCCGCGTCCGGATCGGCGGTGCCGCCGAGCGCCCGCAGCAGGGCCGGGAGCATCTCGGCGAGGATCTCGCGCGCGCGGCCGGTCCGTAGGGCCGGGCGACGCCCGAGATGCCAGCCCTGCACGGTTTCCCAGGCCCGCGGTGGATCGCGGAAGCCGAAAGCGCCGAGCCGGGCGAGGGTCTCGGGCTCCGGCTCGGTCTCGCCGAAGACCAGCGCGTCGTCCTCCGCCGCCTCCGCCTCGAACAGCAGGGCGTAATGGGCCTGGACCCGGCCGGCATGGTGGAGCAGCGCGGCCTCGAAGGCCGGCAGGTCGGGGAAGCCCGAGAACAGGGCGAGCCCGGTCAGCGCCTCGGTCCCGGTGGGCAGGCGCTGGGTCTGCTCGTCCCGGACCATCTGGATCCGGTGCTCCAGGGTGCGCAGGAAGTCGTAGGCGGCACTCAGCTCGTCCCGGGCCTTGGCGTCGATCCAGCCTTCCGCGACGAGACGGCTGAGCATCGCGACGGTGCGGCGGCCGCGCAGGGCCGGCTTGCGGCCGCCGAAGACCAGCTGCTGCGTCTGGACGAAGAACTCGATCTCCCGGATGCCGCCGCGGCCGATCTTGATGTCGTGGCCGGCGACCGCGATGGTCTCGTGGCCGCGGACCATGTGGATCTGCCGTTTCAGGGCGTGGATCTCGGCGATGGCCGGGAAGTCGAAATGCCGCCGCCAGATGAACGGCGCCAGTTCCGCGAGGAACGCCTCGCCGACCGGGATGTCGCCGGCGATCGGCCGGGCCTTGATGAAGGCGGCGCGCTCCCAGTTCTGACCGAGCGTCTGATAATAGTCGAAGGCGAAGACGGTGGAGAGCGCCACCGCGGTGGAGCCCGGATCCGGCCGCAGCCGGTAGTCGATCCGGTGGACGTAGCCGTCGGCATTCCGGTCGGCCAGGAGCTTCACCAGGCCCTGCGCGAGCTTGACGAAGAACGCCTTGGGGTCCCCGCCGGTCGCGGCCGTGGCGGGCTCGGCCTCGTAGAAGACCACGAGGTCGATGTCGCTCGAATAGTTCAGCTCGCCGCCGCCCAGCTTGCCGAGGCCGAGCACGATCAGCCCGGAGCCGTCCTGCGGCGCTGCCGTGTCCGGCGGCCGGAAGCGCCCGGCCGCCATGCCCTGCCGGAGCAGCGCCTCGGTCGCGGCGCTCACCGACGCGTCGGCGAAGTCGGACAGGGCCCGGGTCACTGCGGCGAGGTCCCAGCAGCCGCCGAGATCGGCCAGGGCGACCAGCAGGGCGTGCGTTTCCCGATTCTCGCGGAGCCGGCGGCTCACCGCGGCGAGGTCCGGAGCGTCGCCGCACGCGCCTCCGACCGCGCGTTGCCGCGCGATGATCGCCCGGCTGGCCGCGTCCGGCGGTTGCTCCAGCAGGGCGACGAGGCGGTCCGGCGCGCGCGCGATCGCCCGCCAGAGGAACGGCGAATGTTCGGCGATCCCGAGCAGCAGGTCGCGGCAGGGCGCTGTCAGGAAGCCGGCCGGAAGGGCCGGCACGATCTCGGCAAGCCGGGTGCGCGCGGCCTCCGGATCGGCGACGCGGAGGCGGGGGCTCAGGCTCTCGCGCAGGGTGGGGGCGGGCGGCATGCTGGCGGGCGGCATGGGGGTGGCTCAATGGGGGTGGCTCAGCGGCGATCGAAGCCGCGGCGGGGCGCGCCGGTCCCGCGCGGGTGCGGCGGGCCCCCGGCCGCCGTGGTGCGGATGCCGGTCTCACGTCTCATGGCGCATCCTCCCTGGCCCGACGGATCGGGCATCGTACCCGATCCGCCCCGATCCTGTCCGGTGCCGCGTCACGGCCGCGGCGCGGCCTCCGAATCCGGGGCCGTCCCGTGCCATCATCCCAGCCGGTAACGCTTTTCAAAGGCGGCCGTGGCGTCTATCCGTGCGGACCGGTCGTCGCCCCCGGTTCGACCTGCGGCCGTGCGGGCTCCCTTCGGGCGACGCGATCGCCGCATCGGGCGGCCGAGAACCGGAGATCCCGTTCGGGATCCCGGCCCGCAGACGTCCGAATTCCAGATCCGCCCGCCCGGAGCGCGCCATGTCCTCCCCGAACTCGCCCACCCTGACCCTCGACGGCCTCGACCTCGCGGCTCTGCTCTGCTCCCGCGTCTGCCACGACGTGATCAGTCCCGTCGGCGCGATCGTGAACGGGCTGGAGGTCCTGGAGGACGACCAGGACGAATCGATGCGCACCTTCGCGCTGGAGCTGATCGGCAAGAGCGCCCGGCAGGCCTCGGCGCGCCTGAAATTCGCCCGGATCGCCTTCGGAGCGGCCGGGTCTGCCGGCGCCTCGATCGACGTGGCCGATGCCGAGAGCGTGGCCAAGGGCATGTTCTCCGACGAGAAGACCAAGCTGACCTGGAGCGCGCCGCAGGCCCTGTTCCCGAAGAACAAGGTCAAGCTGCTCCTGAACCTCGTGATGATCGCGACCTCGGCGATCCCGCGCGGCGGCGTGATCGACGTGACCGTCACCGGCGACGGCGAGGCGCCGACCTTCGTGTTCAAGGCCAAGGGCCCGCATGCCCGCATTCCCCCGCACGTGGAGGAACTCATGGCCGGCAGCCCCGAGAGCGGGACGGTCGACGCCCACGGCATCCTGCCGTTCTATGCCGGCCTCGTGGCGCGGGCCGCCAGCATGGCTGTTCGCTTCGCCATCCAGGATGACGAAGTGACGATCACCGCCGAATCCACAGTGATCGACGCGCCCGATGCTGCTGAGGGCGAAGCTTCGGACTCGGCGCTCGCGTGAAGAGCTGAAAAACATCGGCGCGGGGGCGGGCTGGAAACCCTTCCCTAACCCCGCGCGAGTAAGTAGGTTGCGCGAGACCTTCTCCGCGTAACGAGTAGCGACTATGGACGACCTGCTTCGCGAGTTTCTGACCGAGAGCGGGGAGCATCTCGACACGGTCGATGCAGAACTGGTGCGGTTCGAGCAGGACCCGAATAACGAGACGATTCTACGGAACATCTTCCGCTTGGTGCATACCATCAAGGGAACGTGCGGTTTCCTCGGTCTTCCGCGGCTCGAAGCCTTGGCGCATGCCGCGGAAACCTTGATGGGCCGGTTCCGCGACGGGCTGCCCGCCACCTCGGACTCGGTCACGCTGATTCTTCTGACGCTCGACCGGCTGAAGGCGATTCTCGCCGACCTCGAGGCCACCGGCACCGAGCCGTCCGGCTCGGACGACGACCTCATCTCCGCCCTTGAGCGCATGGCCGACGTGGTGGCCGAGGCGCCTGTGCAGGCGGCCCCGCCCGAGCCGGTGCTGCCCGATCCGGTGGTCCGCGAGCTGAAGCCCGGCGAAGTCTCTCTCGACGACCTTGAGGCGGCGTTCCTGGCGGCGCCGGGACCGGAGGAATCGGATTTCGTTCTCCCGCCGCCTGCCCCCGTGCCGGTCGCGAGCGAGGCGCCGAAGGCGAAGAGCGAGCCCGCCCGGGCCGAAGCCGCCAAACCTGCGGCCGCCAAGCCCGAAGCGATCGAGGCCGACAAGGCCGAGCCGGTCCGGGCCGAGAAGGCCGAAGGCGCCGAGGGCGAGACGACCGCCGCCGCCAAGAACCAGACGATCCGGGTGAACGTCGATACGCTCGAGCACCTGATGACCATGGTCTCGGAACTGGTGCTGACCCGCAACCAGCTCCTGGAGATCGCCCGCCGGCACGAGGATTCGAGCTACAAGGTCCCGCTGCAGCGCCTGTCGCACGTCACCGCCGAGCTGCAGGAAGGCGTCATGAAGACGCGCATGCAGCCGATCGGCAATGCGTGGCAGAAGCTGCCGCGGGTCGTGCGCGACCTCTCGGCCGAACTCGGCAAGCAGATCGACCTGGTGATGGTCGGCAACGAGACCGAACTCGACCGGCAGGTCCTTGAGGTCATCAAGGACCCGCTGACCCACATGGTCCGCAACTCGGCCGATCACGGCCTCGAATCGACGGCCGAGCGCATCGCGGCCGGCAAGCCCGCCCGCGGCACGATCCGGCTCGCCGCCTATCACGAGGGCGGCACGATCACGATCGAGATCGCCGACGACGGCAAGGGCCTGAACCTCGCGGCGATCCGGCAGAAGGCGGTGCAGCGCGGGCTGGCCTCCCAGGCCGATGTCGAGCGGATGACCGACGCGCAGGTCGCCAAGTTCATCTTCCACGCCGGCTTCTCGACGGCCGCGGCGGTGACCTCGGTCTCGGGCCGCGGCGTCGGCATGGACGTGGTCAAGACCAACATCGAGACCATTGGCGGCCTGATCGACATCGCCACCACGGCGGGCCGCGGCACCACCTTCACCATCAAGATCCCGCTGACGCTCGCCATCGTGGCGGCCCTGATCGTGCGGGCCGGCGAGCACCGCTTCGCCCTGCCGCAGGTGGCCGTGCTGGAGCTGGTCCGGGTCGATGCCGGGGCGCAGCGGGTCGAGCACATCAACGGCGCGCCGGTGCTGCGCCTGCGCGAGCGGCTCCTGCCGATCGTCTCGCTCACCGGCCTGCTCGGCCAGTCGACCCCGGGCACCGAGGCCGAGCAGGCCGGCTTCGTGGTGGTCGCCCAGGTCGGGCGCGAGCGCTTCGGCATCCTCGTCGACGAGGTCTTCCACACGGAGGAGATCGTCGTGAAGCCGATGTCGGTGAAGCTGCGGCACATCCCGATGTTTGCCGGCAACACGATCCTGGGCGACGGCGCCGTGGTGCTGATCGTCGATCCCAACGGCGTGGCCCGCCAGGTGGCGCAGGGCGTCCAGGGCAGCGGCGGCCACATCGATTCCGACGCCGACGAGGCGGTCGAGATGGCCGACACCAAGACGACGCTCCTGGTGTTCAAGGGCGGCCAGGGCAGCTTCAAGGCGGTGCCGCTGTCGCTGGTCACCCGCCTCGAGGAGATCGAGTGCGCCAAGGTCGAGTGGCTCGGCGGCCGCGCGCTGATCCAGTACCGCGGGCGCCTGATGCCTCTGGTCCCGGCCGACTCGGCGATCACCATCAAGTCGGAAGGCACGCAGGCCCTGGTGGTATTCTCCGACGGCGAGCGCGCCATGGGCCTCGTGGTCGACGAGATCGTCGACATCGTCGAGGAACGCCTCGACATCGAGATCGCGGCCGAGCGTTCGGACCTGATCGGCTCGGCGGTGCTGCGGGGCCGGGCGACCGACATCATCAACATCGCGCACTTCCTGCCGCTGGCCTACGACGATTGGGCGCGCGGCCTGAAGCGGCCCGAGCAGATCTCCACGGTTCTGCTGGTCGACGATTCGGCCTTCTTCCGCGACATGCTGAGCCCGGTGCTCAAGGCGGCGGGCTACCAGGTGGTCACGGCGGCGAGCGCGGATGCGGCGCTGGCGGCCCTTCAGTCCGATCCGAAGATCGAAGTGGTGGTCACCGACCTGGAGATGCCGGGCCGCAGCGGCTTCGACCTCGTCGCGGCGATGCGCCGGGCCGAGCCCCGTCTCGCGGCCCTTCCGGTGGTCGGCCTCACCGGCGCCATCGGTGCCGACGCGGTGGAGCGGGCCCGGACCCTGGCGATCAACGACCTCGTGGCGAAGTTCGACCGCAGCGGCCTGATCGCGGCGCTCGCCGAGATCGGCGCCGGGACGGTGGCGAAGGCCGCCTGATCCCCGCGCCGTCCGCCCCAAGACAATCGATACGATCGAGACGATCGACGATCGAATCCGGAGAGTTCCGATGCAGGCTGCCAACGCCAACGCCAACGCCACCAGCACCGAGACCGGTGCCACCGATGACTTCGTCACGGTCTATGTCGGCGAGACCCTGTTCGGTCTGGCGATCGAGCGGGTCCACGACGTGTTCGTTCCCTCGGGCGTGACGCCGGTGCCCCTGGCGCCGGCCGAGATCGTCGGCCTCCTCAACCTGCGCGGCCGCGTGGTCACGGCCATGAGCCTGCGCCGTCGCCTCGGGCTGCCCGAAGCGGAGGCCGACGGCGCCAAGGCCAGCCCGAAGATGGCGATCGGCCTTGAGCAGGCCGGCGAGACCTTCGCGCTCGTGGTCGACGGTGTCGGCGAGGTGCTCAAGCTCGGGGCCGACAGCCGCGAGGCGGTGCCGATCAACCTGGATTCCCGCTTCCGCGACCTCGCCACCTGCGTCCACCGCCTCGACGGGCGCCTCCTGGTGATCCTCGACGTGGACGCGCTCCTGGGCTTCACGGCCGCCGGCGCCAAGGCGGCTTGAGGAGACGATCATGAAGGCGCCGCACGAGATCACTTGCCTGGTGGTGGACGATTCCGCGGTGATCCGGAAGGTCGCCCGGCGGATCATCGAGGATCTCGGCATCAACGTCAGCGAGGCCGAGGACGGGAGCGCCGCCCTCGAAGCCTGCGCGGCGGGCATGCCGGACGTGATTCTGCTCGATTGGAACATGCCGAACATGGACGGCTACGCGTTCCTCCAGGCCCTGCGCCAGAGCGAGGGCGGCGATGTGCCGAAGGTCCTGTTCTGCACCACCGAGAACGACGTCGGGGCGATCGCCCGGGCCCTCCGGGCCGGGGCGGACGAATACATCATGAAGCCCTTCGACCGCGACATCCTGACGGCCAAGCTCGAGCAGGTCGGCCTCGTCGCCGACGCGGCCTGAGCCCACGCCCAACACACGTTTCCGCATCCGCGACTGAGTAGCCGAGGCAAGCATCATGGCCCTGAGTCCCGCGGTCGCGCCGCTTCGCAGCCCATCCACCCCCAGCACGACCGCGTCGGCCTCGGCGATCCGCGTGCTGGTGGCCGATGATTCCGCCGTGGTGCGCGGCCTCGTCGCCCGCTGGATCGGCGAGGCCGGATTCGAGCTCGTCGCCACGGCCTCGAATGGCCGCATCGCGCTGGAGCTGATGGCCAAGCACGATCCGGACGTGGTCCTGCTCGATATCGAGATGCCGGAACTCGACGGCACCACGGCGCTGCCGCGCATGCTCGCCATGAGCCCGAGCGTGCAGGTCGTGATGATGTCGACCCTGACCACGCGCAACGCCGACATCTCGCTGAAATGCCTCGCCCTCGGTGCGGTCGACTACATCGCCAAGCCCGAGAGCAGCCGCGGCGTCACCACCTCGGACGTGTTCCGGGCCGAGCTGATCGAGCGCGTGCGCGTCTTCGGTGCGGCCCGGGCCCGGACCCGGCGGCCGGCCTCCGCCCTCGCGCCGGCGGCCCACCCGGCCCCCGCCGCCCCCGTGACGGCGCATCCGGCGCCGGCCGCGCCGCGCGCACCGACGCCCTTCACCCTGCGGCCGAAGGTGCGCAGTCGCACGGCGCCCCGCGCCCTGCTGATCGGCTCCTCCACGGGCGGTCCGCGGGCGGTGGGCGAGATGCTGGAGGGGATCGGGGCGGCCGCGCTCCGCCGCCTGCCGGTGCTGATCGTGCAGCACATGCCGCCGATCTTCACGGCGGTGTTCGCCGAGCACCTGTCCACCCGCACCGGCCTTCCGGCCGCCGAGGGCAAGGCCGACGAGCGGGTCGAGGCCGGCCGGATCTACGTGGCCCCGGGCGGTCGCCACATGGGCCTCGCGGCGGGGCCGAGCGGGCCGATCATCAAGCTCACGGACGGGCCGCCGGTGAATTTCTGCCGCCCCGCGGTCGACGTGCTGTTCAAGGACGCGGCAATCGTGTTCGGCGCGGCCACCGCGACCGTCATCCTGACCGGCATGGGATCCGACGGCACCAACGGCGCCCGGGCGCTCACCGAGGCCGGCGGCCCGGTGCTCGCCCAGGACGAGGCCACCAGCACCGTCTGGGGGATGCCGGGTAGCGTCGCGCGGGCGGGCCTCGCCGAGGCCGTGCTGCCGCTGCCCGAACTCGCCACGGCGCTGCGCGCTCTGATCACGGGGCAGCCGGCATGACCGAACTCGAATTCGAATACCTGCGCAGCTTCCTCAAGCAGCGTTCCGGCCTCGCGCTGACGCCCGAGAAGCGCTACCTCGTGGAGAGCCGGCTGACCCCCGTCTGCCGCCGCTTCAGCCTCGCCAGCCTCGGCGACCTGATCGGGGCCCTCAAGCTCGCCCAGAACGGCGCGATCGAGCGGGCGGTGGTCGAGGCGATGACCACCAACGAGACCTTCTTCTTCCGCGACCGGCTGCCGTTCGACCTGTTCCGCGACACGCTCCTTCCGGAGGCCCTGGCGCGCAATGCCGGACGGCGCAAGCTGCGGATCTGGTGCGCGGCCTCCTCCACCGGGCAAGAGCCCTACTCGCTCGCCATGCTCCTGCAGGAGGCGGCGCCCCGGCTCGCCGGCTGGCAGGTCGAGATCGTGGCGACCGACCTGTCCACCGAGGTGATCGAGAAGGCGAAGCTCGGCCTCTACAGCCATTTCGAAGTCCAGCGCGGGCTTCCGGTGCAGTGGCTGATCAAGTACTTCACCCAGGTCGGGGAGCAGTGGCAGATCGCCCAGAGCCTGCGCAGCATGGTCGATTACCGCCAGCTCAATTTGCTGCACAGCTTCGCGTCGCTCGGCCAGTTCGATGTGATCTACTGCCGCAACGTGCTGATCTACTTCGACGCCCCGACAAAATCGGACGTGCTGGCGCGGCTCGCTGCCCAGCTCGCGCCCGATGGCGCGCTGCTGCTCGGCGCGGCGGAGACGGTGATCGGCCTGACCGACCGGCTGTCGCCACATCCGAAGCATCGCGGTCTCTACAGTCACGCGGCTCCCGCGGCGCGCCTGGCCGAGACGATGCCGCCGCTGCGCGTCGCCGCGGGTGTCTGACCCGGGGCGCGGCTGACGACTTCGGCCGACGTGGGCCGCACCGTCATCGCGCGCGGAGCGCGGCGGCCCTGGATGGCGCGACCCTGGGGAGGGTGACGCTGCTGGATCGCTTCGCTTCGCTCGCGAAGACGGGACCGTCGAGACTGTTCATTCATGGTGGTGTGACGCGTCGGCCGATCCCACAAAAGGCGGCTCCGGGTCATCGTGCCGGGCCTCGGGATCCGGCCTGCCGGAGGGGGGGCAGGACGGTATCGGCATCGACGGGTCGGATTACCAACCCGGCTGAAACGCGGCCTTAAGAACAGCGTGGGTAATTTGCACACGGACCCGCCGCCGGGCGATTCCGGCAGATCCGTGCCCCGAGCGACTTCATGAGTACCGTCTCATCGACCACGACATCGCAGCTCCACGCGCCGCGATGGTCCGGCCAGAACAACCCCAAGACGCAGATGTCCGACACGATCAGCAGCGCGCTGTCGGCCGGGACACTCAGCGGCACCGACGCCACAGCACTGACGAACGCCCTGTCGTCGATCGACTCGAGTCTGTCGGCGGACCGGACCGCCTCGAGCAGCACCTCCACTCCGGCGAAGCTCGATCCGTCCTCCATGAAGGACCGGATCGACAGCCTGATCTCCGATCAGGTCAGCAGCGGCGCGCTGACCAGCGACCAGGCCACCGAGCTGAAGAACCTGTTCTCCAGCCACGGCCGGAGCACGCAGACATCCGACGCCGCGTCGAATGACGGCAGCCTCTCCGGCGTCGGCGTCCCGCCTCCCGGTCCGCCGGGCGCCTCCGGATCCGGCGGCACCACGGACCGGGCTTCGTCCGCCACGTCGAGCGGGTCCGGCGCCGCGTCGACGGATGATTTGCTCTCCACCTTCATCCAGCAGCTTCAGAGCAGCCAGTCAGGCGGCGCGGGCTACGGGGCGGGCGGGACCAACACCGGCACCCATATCTCGGCCCTGCTGTTCGACTTCCAGAGCTGAGACCGAGACGCGTCCCGCCGGAGCGACTGCGTCCGTCGTCCGGCGCATCGCCCGAATGCGCCGGGTGGGGTCGACCCTCGCTGCGCGACGCGGCATCACGGTGCCCTCGCATTCGCGCGGCCGAGGACGGCCGGGAGGCATGGCAATGGCGGCAGGAACGGCAGCAGGGCACGGGGCCGGATTGCCCAAGGTCGCGTTCATCGGCACCGGCGGGACGATCTCGTCGCTGGGGCGCGACGCCCTCGACATCCTCGACTACACCGCCACCGACCGGCGCCTCGACGCCGGTGCGATCCTGGATTCCGTTCCCGAGCTGGCGACGGTGGCATCCGTGGTTCCGGTCCCGTTCCGGGCGGTCCCGAGCCCGGCGATCGGCTTTGCCGAGTGGCGCGACCTCGTCAAACTGTGCGCGCGCCTCGCGGACGAGCACCCGGACCTCGCGGGGATCGTGATCGGGCACGGAACCGCCACCCTGGAAGAGACCGCCTACGCCCTCAGCCTGACCCTGACGGTCGATCTGCCGGTGGTGCTGGTGGGCTCGCAGCGGCCCATGAGCGCGCTGTCCACCGATGCCAAGCTCAATCTCGTGGCCGCCATGCGCACGGCGGCGGCGCCGGAATCCCGCGGGCGCGGCGTCCTCGTGGTGCTCAACGACGAGATCCAGGCGGCCCGCGAGGTCACCAAGACCTCGGTGGCCCGCCTTCAGACCTTCCGGACCCCGGATTTCGGTGTGCTCGGCCACGTGGACGGCGACACCGTCCGCTATTACCGCCGCTCCGAGCGCGCGACCGCGCCGGGCACGCCATTCGACATCCGCGACCGTCCGGCGCTTCCGCGGGTCGACATCGCCTACGGTTACGCCGATGCCGACGGCACCGCCGTGCGGGCGTTCCTGGCGGCGGGCGCCCGCGGCCTCGTGTCGGCCGGGCTCGCCCCGGGCATGACCCCGCCCGCCGAGGCGGAGGCCCTGGAGGCGGCGGCCGCCGGGGGGATCGTGGTGGTGATGTCGACCCGGGCCGGGAGCGGCGTGGTGCCCCTCACCACCCGCTTGCGCAGCCGCGGCATCCTCAGCGCCGACAACCTGACGCCGCAGAAGGCCCGGATCCTGCTCGCGCTGGCGCTGACCGTCACGCACGAGCCGGACGCGGTGGCGCGCCTGTTCGCCACCTACTGAGACCGGTTCCGGATGATGAGGTCGGCCCCGCTTTCGTCGCGCGCGGAGCAAGGCCATCCATGCGGCGCCACGATCTCAGTGGTCGCGCTGCCTTCGGTAGCGTCGCTGCGCGCGCGACGACAGAGGGGCACCGCAACCGAGATGTTTAAACGGAAACGGCCTCAGCCGCCGCCCTCGAGCGTCGGCCAGCCGAGCACGGCCGCGACACCGGGCTGCCTGCCGAAGGACCCATCGGATCCTCCCCGGCGGCGTCGAAGACCGCGGCATCTGGAGCCTGAGGCGGGCGCGCGCAAACCGGTTTCCTGAAACCCCCCTCGGGATCAGTCAGCCGGGCTCACGCCACCGGCAGGCCCCGCGTCATGTCGAGGGCGAACGTCTCGATCTCGTCGATGAGCTGGTTGATCGTCGCCAAGCCGTCGCTGATCTGCACGCCGAGTTCGACGTTGAGCCTGTCGATCTGAGCATCCCCGGTCGGCCCGCGGCGATCCACGCCAGTCCTCTGTTCCGTGAGCTCGGCCCGTTTCCGATACAGCTCCGCCAGCAAGGCGTCGATCTGTGTCCCCACGAGAGCGGCGACAGGGTCCTGGGGCTGTTGCGGGACGATGAACTGGGACATGGCAGTCTGGCTCTTTCTCCGGGATGCGCAGTTTAGCGCCGCTGGCCTTCCTGAAGCTGGCTTCCGCGAACCGGTGGCGGCCGGTCGACTGGCCGCCAGTCCGTCCGCGCCGGTCGATAGCCGCGTGACCGGTCGGGTGGATCGGCCGAATCGCGGCGCACGATTGGAGTTCTCGCCCTGCTCCGGCGTGCCAATGGTTGAACTGGCCGCCATCGTATCCCCTCGCGTGCAAGGATGAAGATTTTTTAGGTCAACCGAAGCTACTGTTTGTCAGATCCTGGCTCATGGAATTGATATCCTGGATCATTATGAGAGGAAAATGCCTAAAATTGAAACAAAGTACCACTATCAAGTTCCGATTAGATAATATAATACGGAAAATGAACGGGCCGTATGACACAGAAGACGCGACGATTCATTCACAAATCACCGCCGAAAGCCGGCACGCGGAGGCGCCTCAATAAGCCCGCCGGCTGCGCGACAGAGGGGAAGCGGACCGCCAAGGATGGCCGTCGCGACGGACGTGCGGAAGCCGTGCGCATGGCCCGCGGCTCACCCCTCCGGCTGGAGGTCTGCCGGACCGCCACAGGAGCGGATTAGACATCGGGCCGCACGCCGATGCGGCATGCCCGTGCGCGAGACCGGAGACCCGAACCGAATGCCGCTGATCGATCCCGCCCGGACGCTCCTCCTCGTCATCGACGTTCAGGTCCGGCTGATGCCGGCGATCGCCGAGGGCGACGGGGTGCTCGCCAACACGGGCCGCCTTGCCGCGGCCGCGAAGCTTCTCGAGGTGCCGGTCCTGTTCACCGAGCAGAATGCCGGAGGCCTCGGGCCGACGGTGCCGGAACTCGCGCCGGAGCCCGGGATGGCCTTCCCGAAGATGAGCTTCGGTGCCGCGCAGGCCCCGGGCTTCCTCGACCGCCTGCCCGCGGAGCGCGACCTCGTGGTGGCCGGCTGCGAGGCGCATATCTGCGTGCTTCAGACCGCGCTCGGCTTGCTGGAGGCCGGGCGACGCGTCTGCGTGGTCGGCGATGCGGTCGGCTCCCGCCGGATCGAGAACCGGGACGCGGCACTTGTGCGCATGGCGGCCCACGGCGCCGAGATCGTCACCACCGAGATGGTGGTGTTCGAGTGGCTCGGCACCGCCCGGCACAGGCGGTTCTGCGACGTGGTCCGGCTCATCAAGTGAGCGGCGCGCCGCGGGCGCGGCGCCTCAGCTCCCGCCCAGGACCGCCCGGGTCTGGGCGTCGGGGCCGATATCGTCCGTGCCTGCCATGCCCAGCACCTCGATCAGGCGCATGCGCGCGCGGCTGACCCGGCTCTTGATCGTCCCGACCGCGACGCCGCAGATCGCCGCGGCCTCCTCGTAGGTGAAACTCTGGGCGCCCACGAGGACCAGCGCCTCGCGCTGGGCGGCCGGCAGGCGGTTCAGGGCGCTCTCGAACTGCGCCATCTCGATCCGGACCTCCTGCTCGGGCAGGGCGGTCAGCCGGCCGGCATGGACGCCGTCGGCGTCCTCCACCTCGCGCTTGCGCTTGCGCTGCTCCGAGTAGAACAGGTTGCGCAGGATCGTGAACAGCCACGCGGTCAGGTTGGTCCCCCGGCGGAAGCTGGCGGCGTTGATCCAGGCGCGCACCAGCGTGTCTTGGACGAGGTCGTCCGAGCGGTCGAAGTCGTAGGTCAGCGAGAACGCGAAGGCGCGCAGGGCCGGGATCGCCCCGAGCAGCAGGTCGCGCATCTCGGCATCGGCGCCGGCCGGCGTGGGGCCGGGCTCGTTCCCCGCGGGAGCGGCTTGCAACATCAGTGTCATGGCTGGGCCTCCGTCTCGGCGCAGGCGGCGAGGTCGTCGAGCAGCGCCCGGAGCCGGTCGGGGATCGGCTGGGCCAGGACGGCCGCGTAGTGCAGCCGCAGGCCGCGCCCGATCCGGTCCCGCGCCGCCGCATCGATCGGGCGGCTCTGCGCGCCGCCCTGCTTCGCCCGGCGCGGCGGCGCGGCGGCGCGATCGCCGGCTTCGACCGTCCCGGCAGAGCCTCTGATCGGCCGCTCGTCCTCGTTCGCCATCATGGCCGCGCCCCTATCGTGCGCGATGCGCCCCCCGAGGGGCAGTGCGGTCCGCCGCTCCGGTCATCGACCGGGCATTGCGCGGACATGCGTCATCGCCTTCCGGTGGCGCTGGTAGGCGCGGCGGATTTAATCGCCTCTGAATTGCGCATTCATCTAATCTTAATCTAATAGCGGCCGCGCTTGATGCGATATCGACCAGAATTACCTTGGTTACAAATCAGAAATACTTATCTATAGCTTGGCCGTTACGGTTATCGCGGGATCCGTCTGAACGGGGGCTGAGCGCCAGCCCGCCCGGGTGTGCGTCAAAGGCGCCTGTTTGCGCGCGCTCGGCCTGCCGCACGCCCTCGCCCCACGCGCCGGAGCAAAGGCGCGTATCGGGCGTGATCGATGGACAGGTGCGCCGCACTTCCCGCGGCCGTGCGGAAGGCTGGTGCCGGGAGGGCAACGGGCTCAACAGGGTGCCCGAAGTGGTTGATTTATAACTGTGCAGGTCGACGCTGAAGGCGTTTGATACATCCGATGCTGCACGTGGGGCGATTAGCCGTTGCCCTCTGCGTTCTGGTAAGAGTGGCGCTTGTTCAGGCTGCCGCCCTCGTAGAGGATGACCGGGTGTGGGCCCGCGAAGCTGACGCCAAGGTCGAACTTCGCCGATCCGCTCTTACGTGTCCCACGGTTGGGATTAGCCACGGCGAAATCGATGGTGGAGCGGGCTGCGCACTTCCGAGCAGCAGCGTTGCAGACCACCCGCAGGGTGCCAGGGCGATGGGCATAGTGCCTGACGGGCCATTGTGCGATGGCGCGCTGCTTCTCCGCCTGAAGGTCCGCCTGGGTGTATGATTTCCCGTAGAACAGGACCGTTCGCCCATACATGTAAGGTACCCCTGCAACCGGGCTGACGTTGTTGGAGGACCAAATCTGCAAGTAGCGACTGGCTATGAACGCGGTGCGATCCTTCATTTCTTGAGGACTCACGGCGTATGAGGGCGATACAGACATGAAGGCGACTGCGCCAATCAGCAGTTTCTTGCAGTATGCCATACAGGTCCCCGCCCGTTGCGAATTGAGGAGCTTCAACGTTCCACAAGCCACCGCATGACGCCTACAGGCTGGGTGGACGTGGCCTCCCTCCGGTACTGCCTTGGCTGATCCCCTGTCTCGCGCTCGTAACGGTCAGAGAGTTCGACATACCGGTGACCATAAGGCTGTCCTGCCGGATAGCCATAGCTCCGACCCGGAACATAGACACGGCGAAGCGGCCGCTCGACTGCGGGGCTCTCATCATCCTCGGCGTCGTCGTTTGAGGCTACGCGCGCCGTTTCAGGCTTATGGCTCAGCCTTGCCGTGAGCGGGTGGGATTGTGTCTTGCGGGCTGCCAAATCGTCTGAGGGCTTCGATGATGCAGGCCGCTCGATCGGCTTTGCGGCGAGGATTGGGCGACTCGGTGAGTCCGGCTTTGCCTTAAGCTCGGATGTGGATGGCCGAGACGGTGGGGAAACCTGGGCCACGATAGAACGCTGAGCCTGTCGCGCTCCGACCTTCTCGCCCTCCTGTGACGCGGCGCTCTTCGTGGGATCCGCCTTCTCATCCAGATGGAACACAAGCGGAGGCAGAGATGCACGTGTGGAGGGTGCCTCCGAGCTTCGCTTGATCGGATCGACCCAGCCATTCGAATCTGACGGCGGCTGAGTGCCTGTCGCAGGAAGTTCATCAGAATGGCGTGATGGGTTCTCAAGCGTAGCGATCTTTGCAGGCCTGGACGCTGCTGCGGATTCCGGTTCGATGGACGGACGGCCAATGAGAGCGACGGTTGCAGCAACCCCACCCGCGAAGGCGGCGATCAGGCCAAGAAACGGCTTTACAGGCGCACTCATGGGCACTCTGTCCAAATAGGTGGTCTGGATCGGGCGTATCGGCACAAACCCTGAGACGCCTGAAGTGGTTCCGATAGCCTGCGGTTCGATGCCCCCTCGCGCGCACCTGCAACCGTCGCGAGGGGGGGGCAGCGTTAGGAGGTCGCCCCGGTTCGCCTGGGAAACACATCCTGTTTCTCAGAATTTCTGAGGCTCCTAACGCTCCTGAAACATCATCCCGACCCTGTAGGCCAGCGTGCGGCCTGCCTTCGCCGGCAGCGATGCGTTGAACACTGATCTGAGCATCCACGCCCGTCCGCTTCGGTGAGGGGAATGCGGTGGGCGGGCTTGGATGGTACGCGCGAGCCGGCGCAAAGCCAGTACAACTGGCCGGCTGGTCGGTTCAACCGTTGCCTACGAACCTAGTCACACCAGCGGGCGGCTGCGCAAAAATGCATCTAGGCTCGCTCGATAGAGCCCTCTCGACCCTTCGGGCGAGCGTAAAGGTCGAACCGTGTCGACGCACACGCAATGCAATATTCGGACAACGTTTCAATTCAGACTGAGAGCGTCCACGCCCGCCCGTCTGCCTTGGGGGACAAGTTTGCGGGCGAGCGTGGAAGGTCGGCGACCCATCCTGCCGCCGACACCGGCAGCCTTACACAGAAGCTGCTGATGACGTCCCTGTGACGCATCCGCCACGTCCCACGAACGCCGCTCGCGCATCAGGTGTGCCCCATTCGAGGCAAAGGGTTGCGGCCTATCGGAACAACGGCGTGCGTGCGCCAAGGATGCAAAGGCCTGCAACGAAGAGGACACCGCCCGTCAGCTCGAGGATCACTTTACGCCGAACGCTCAGCAACGATGCCGCGGCGGACGCTGCACCAGCCACCAAGCAGGCCAACGAGATAACGGTCAATGCCACGCCTCCACTACGCGTTGAGGCGTCACCTACGGTGCGGAGGATCACGAAGTTTCGTCTTAGAGTTGGAAAGCCTGAACCGCCCTCACGAACGCCGCTCGCGCCTCCGGCGCGGGCGGCCGCAGCTTGGGCAAAATGGTGCGGCCGTTGCCCCAACTGACAAAACGAAGCGCTCGGCAGATGCGAAATGAAGCTAAGTCCGTGTGATAATTGGTGCCGGTGGAGAGGATCGAACTCCCGACCTTCGGTTTACAAAACCGCTGCACTACCGCTGTGCTACACCGGCAGGCGCACTGAAACCATTGAGGAATTTAGCGGTTTCCGTGCGTCGGAGGCGACTTTGACACCGTTTGGTGGCGTCTCGTCAAGGCACAAAGCCCGGCCCCTTCCGGTCCGCACGCCCCTTCGGGCGCGCGCAGCAGATCGGCGCCTGGGCAGATGCCGTGCGAGTCCCCGGGTGACGGTATGATGCCCGCGCCGGCTCACGACGCTGCTGGGCCGCGGCGCTCGACGGCGCAAACCACGCGGGTGTGACCCGGTGATTGCGCCGGCCGAGGGCGCGGCCTCGAAGGCGAGGTCAGTAGGCGTAGTCCCGGCGCGGGTAGGCCTGGGGCGGCCCGTATCCGGTTCCACGTGGTTGAACGCGCGCGCCGTAATCGATCTCGCGCCGCGCCTGACGGTTGGCCAGAGCACGTCCCGTCAAGCACCCTGCAACCGCACCGACCACGCCCCGCTCGGCCAGGTAATGGCCGGCGAGGCCGCCGATGATCGCGCCCTTGATGCAGCCCTTGGCTTCGGCCGCTCCGACACTCATGAGGGCCATAACGGCGACGATGGATGCGCGTCCGACAATTCGCATGCTGGTGCTCCCGGTGTTGATGCCAACAAGAACCTGCGCGGACGCAGGCGCGTTCCCCCTCCGGTCTCATCCGCTTCTGACCGAGCTGTCCGCCGATGCCGCGCTGGTCCGTGTCTGGGCGGTCGATGATCCGTCGGCAGGGATCCCGACCCTCAGACCGCACCTGAGGACGGCCGAGGCGGCTTCCGCGTCCGCCCCTTTTCTTCAGGGGCGGCCAGGAACGGTCCGTACGAGTGGATGGTTCGAAGCTGTTGCGACGCCACCGACACGGGAGACATGCATGGACATTTGGCAGCTCATCGAGCGCGACCACGAGAACATCGGTGGCCTGATCCGCGAGATTCCCTACGCGCTCAACGATCCCGGGGCGGTCGGCGGCCGAGAGCAGATGCTGTCCGATCTCAGGGCCGAGCTGGACCTGCATGCGATCGCTCTCGATGCAAGCCTCTACGGTCCCTTGAGCCACGAGCCTCCGACACGCGCGCTGCTGGAGGACTTGCACCGCGGCCACGCGGAGTTCAGGCGGCAGTTCCAGCGGCTCGCCCGCTACTCGCGGAAAAACTCGGCCGGCTGGCTCGACACGTTCGAGGATGTCACCTTCCTGGTGGATCAGCACCTGCACCGCCACGTTCACGAGCTGATCCCGGCAGCCCAGGCTCTTCTCGGGCCCGAGGAGGTCGCCGCGGCGACACGGGCCTTCGTGCGCGCGAAGACGAAGGCTCTTCAGGCGCGCCGGCGGCGCAATGCGGCGGGGGGCATGTCGAGCGAGATCGCCCTGGTTGCGACGCTCTCCGGCGTGGCGGTCGGACTCGGCTATCTGGTCTGGAACGGGGGCCGGTTTGGCGGCGCACGCTCGAGCCGTGCAGCCGAGGCGGCGGACCGTGTCCCCCGGCAGGCGGTCCGGCCGATGCCACGGTGATCGCCGCCGGCATCGAGGTGCGCGCGCGGCGCAATGGCACCCGCCCCCGATCTGCTCACGGGGCGGGGAGCGACCGATCTCACCCGCGTGTGAGCCGAGGCTCAACGCGGCTCGGTCGCGGCGCGCCAGACGCCACTAAGGTGCCGCCGGCCCTCTGAGCGTCCGGCTCACGGCTCGAACTCTGGCGCGGTTGGCTTCACCCTGCACGTAGCTGATGACGCGACGCCGAACCGCCACGTCCTCGATCTGCTCGAACGCCCGGATCAACTCGGCGTTCTCCGACAGGCTCAAGCCCTTCGCGTCGTTCAGCTGCCTCGCTACCCGGAGAGTCTCGATCGAGATGCCGAGCGCATCGGCGATCTGCGAGAGAGCTTGTGCCGTGTCATCCATGACCGGAACCCCAGGTCAGTTCGGAAGGCTCAACCGCTAGTTTTGTATGCAAGCGCGTACAAATCACGGAAGCGTGCGTCGTCTGGTTCGGTCGGCCTGCCGTGCTTCAGGCACATGGCTGGTTGCTTCGACGTCGAGACAACGTGCGGCTTGCTGGCAACGGGCAGGCCGGAGTGCGGTCCGGGATGCCGATAGCGGCCGCCAGCGCGTAGGGACCGCGTTCAAACGAAGTGCGGCGGCAGGATCAGAAACTGCGCGTGCACGATCAGACTGAGCGCCATCGCGGCCGTCACGACGGCGTCTACGAGCCGGCTGGTCCTCGTCGCTGGCTTGGTCATGGCGTGCCCTTCCGATCCTCTGGCCGGCGACCGGCTGCGTCGGGACAGGCTTATGGTTAAGCCTGATGTCCGGCTGATTGCGTCGCGTGTTGCGTCTGTGACGTCGTCTGTGCGCTCCCTCGAGGCCGCCGAGGGGCCCGAGTTTTCCGGCTCTATTGGAGCGTGCACATGTCTGCCGGCACTTCGCGCCCAGCTTCCAAGAGGGCACGCAACTTACGCGCGGCGATCAGGATGATGTCGGGACGCGCAACCCCGTGAGGCGTCTCGGTCACGAAGCGCCGAAGCGCTTCCGTGAGGTTCCTCTCGATCTCATCCATCAGCTTGAGGCCCTTGGAGCCCTCCAGCCTCAGGTAGGCATCGGACAGCGTGAGGTAAGCCGCGCTCGCAAGGAGGAAGGCAACGCCGTTGGCTTCCTGCACCTCATCAGGAAGCCACTCGCTTTCCGCGACGCTGTTTTCCATGGGCCGGGTCCCGCCGAGTGTGTCTCGGCGGGCTGTCTATCCAGTTTTGGAGCTGTGCCGATTGATAAAAGTGCGCTTTCACGCAGCGCTGCAATTCCTCCGATCCCTAAACGCGGGCCGCGCGCTGCCTATCCGGTGAAGGATCATCTGCGCGCGGCTCGGTGCCGGCCACATGGCCCTGCCGGAGGGTGGCTCCGGGCAAGCACGATCATCAGGGCGCAAACTTCAGGCTGATCTTACGGCCCTCGTGTGAGATGACGTAGCACAGCTTGTCGACTTCCAGAGCCGCCGAGATCAGTCGCAATTTCTGCGGGAAGGGTCCATCTGAAGCCACCTCGATGAGGGCCCCGCCTTTACTGAGGTTCCAAATCAGGCAGCCGCAGCGTTCCTTCGGATCGCCGAAATATATTTGTCCCGTCTTGAGGCCGGCTCGGATCGACTCGCTCTTCTTATTTTCAGACACGAAAATTCTCATACGCTTATAAAATCGAACATTTATTAGACTATCGCCCCACGGGCTAGCTTCCACATCAAATGATGCACGCGATCGTGGCATGGGATAAGTACTTACGCCCTCGTCACCCGCGAACTGTTCGGTGTGCCCTTGCCGCACGATCGGGACATCGGCAACATTCCGCGCCACCGGCCTCCATCGACGACGGGCCATGCTGCCGGAGTGCCCGATTTTGACCGTTGTGCAGGGGGCAGCGGCGTCCGAGAGACCCCGCTTCGATCGGCGGAGGGAGCGGGCCTGAGGCGGCGGAAGCTGCGGGCTTCCGCAAGATGTCGTCTTCCGGGACGTTCAGCGTGCGGGGGCTGAACCCGGAGCGGGGGGCTGCGGCAAGGCCGACCGGAACGCTGCTGAGACGCGGTGTGCTGCTGGCTCCCCGTCTGCCAGGTCCAGGACCCGGCAATGCCACCCGCGAGGACGAGCCCAACCACCGCGAGTCCGATCACGATCGCCTTGAGATCGGGCCACTCCCGACGCGTCGATGGCTCCAGGCATTCCCTCTCGCGTGGACAGACGGACGAAGGCACGCCCCGAGACGCTGACCGCCCGACGGCCCGACAGGAGTCGCCGCCTCGGCCCGCATCGGAGATCGGGACCTTCGCGCCGGTCGGGTGCGGATGGAGCGTCGTCGGCCCGCACAGGGCCTGCACGATGATGTGTGAAACGGCACGGCGGTTCGCGAGCCGGTCTTGTCATCGCCGCGGGCCGGGCTCACCCGCGAGACGATGATCGCGACACCGCGCCAGTCCGACCGACCTGCGGATGTTCCCGGAGATGCTGCGTGACCGCACCGCCCGCCTCGGACGCCCTCCGGCTCGTGATCGTCGGCGGCGGCTTCACCGGGGCGGCGCTCGCCATTCATGCGATGCGGGTTGCCGCTGGTCCCCTCGACATCGTCGTGCTGGAGCCCCGGGCGGAACTCGGGCGCGGCGTGGCCTACGGCACGGCGGACCGGAACCATCGGATCAACGTGCCGAGCGATCGCATGGACGTCGCCGCCGCAGATTCCGGAGCTGCGACCGCGTGGTTTCGCGCGCACGGCCTCCTGCCCGGGGGCGAGGCGGCGCGCTACCTGCCACGCGCCGCCTACGGGGCCTATGTCGGGGACCTGCTGGCCCGGACAGGCGCGGCGGCCGGCCATCGGGTGCGCCTGCGCCATCTGCGGATGGCGGCCACCGCGGTGACGCCGCGGAACGGCGCCTGGGAGGTTGACGCGGAGACGGGGGAGCGGATCGCGGCGGATCGCGTCGCCCTCTGCTTCGGCCACGCGGTGCCGGCTCTACCCTCTCGCCTCGGTCCGGGTGTCGCCGCGTCCCGCCGCTTCGTTTCGGATCCCTGGGCGGCCGATTCCCTGGCCGCCGTCGAGCCGGAGGACTCCGTCCTGGTCGTCGGCACCGGGCTCACCATGGCCGACGTGATAACGAGCCTCCGCGCGGGCGGCCATCGCGGGACGATCACCGCGGTGTCGCGCCGCGGCCTCCTGCCCAGGGCGCACGGCGTCTTCCTGACGAATCTCGACGTGCTGGGGCCGGATCGGCCGCGGACGGCGCTGGAGCTGCTCCGCCTGCTCCGACGGCAGGTCGCGGCCGTCGATCCCGCGCTGGGCTGGCAGCCCGTGCTCGACTCGTTCCGCAAGGTCCTGCCCGATGTCTGGAATGACCTGCCGCCCGTCGAGCAGCGGCGGATCGTGCGCCGCCTGCTGCCGTTCTGGGAGGTGCACCGGTTCCGAATCGCGCCGCAGATCGCGGCCGGCCTCGCGCAGGCCCGGGCCGAGGGGCAGCTCTCAGTGCAGCGGGCGTCGGTGACCGGCTTGGCGCTGGCCGCCGATGGCCGCCTGGAGGCGGAATTGCGGGCGGGCGGCGCGACGGCGCGCCACCTGTTCGACGCGGTGGTGCTCTGCACCGGGCCGGAGCGCGACGTCTCGCGAAACCCGCTGGTGGCGGCCCTGCTCGCCGACGGCACCGCGCGCCTCGACGCGGTCGGGCTCGGGCTCGCCGTCGATCGCTGCAGCCGCGTGCTCGGAGCGGCGGGCGCGCCGCAGCCGGGCCTCTACGCCTTCGGCCCGATGACCCGCGGCAGCTTCGGCGAGATGAGCGGCGCCGCCGACATCGCCCACCACATCGAGGCCGTCGTGGCCGGCCTGCTCGAACGGGATCCATAGAGCGTTTCCACCGAAGTGATCACCGGTTCGGCGCCAGAAAATGCGCTCGCCGACCCGCCGCACGGTCCGGCGCGGCTCGGCGCCCCAGCGGTACTTGTACGGCTCCTCGCCGCGCAGGAAGTCGGACTCCGCCGCCCCCGCCGCCGCGGCCGCCGCGATCAGGCAGGCGAAGGCGAGCGTACCGAAGCTCTGCCCCGGGACGCTCATGTCGGCGGCGTTGATGGAGGAATAACCGGCGCGCGGGTCGGCGAGGCCGTCGAGCACGGCCACGAGCGCTGCCGCTCGGCGGACCGCGTGCAGCGCGAACAGCGCCGGGCCTACCTCGGCGGGCGTGGCGAGCGCCTCGGTGACGCCGCCGATGCGCGCGGCCCGATGCCGGTCATGCACGACCTTGCGGCGCTGCGTGCCGGTGAGGGCGGCGAGTGGCGAGCCCGCGCCGAGCAGCGTCGGGACCGGGCAGATTTCCGCTTCGGCGTCGCAGGCCTGCCAGCCCTCGGGCACGGGCCTGAGGAGCGGGGAATCGACCCGCAGGTCCGGCAGCAGGAGCGCGTCCCACCGGTCCGCCGTCGCCAGAATGGCGGACCACAACCGGTCCATCGGCGCGCCGGGCGCGACCAGGGCATCGCAGCAATCGCTGTGTCCGGCCTCGTGCCAGACGAACAGCGGCAGGACCGCCACGAGATCGCCGGCCGGGTCGCGCACCGCCGCGTCAAGACGCTCGCCGCTCCCGAGATGCATCCACCACGCCTCCAGCCGGGCCGTGGACTGGAACGGCGTGGCGCGCGGGTCGCGCCGCCACAGGGACCAATGCTCCTGCCGGGTCACGCGCGCCGCCTCCGGTGGAATCCCGTTCCGTCCCCGATCCTGAACGAGCGCTCGCCCGCCCGCAGCACCCGCGCGGCTTCCGCCAGGAAGGCGTCGAGGCCGTCGACCCGGACCACGTAGGGCAGGCTGTCGATCGCGATCAGGAGATCCAACGCGCCGCCCAGCACCGGGCAGAGGCCGTCGGCATTCTGTCCGAAAGCCAGGTTGCTGCCTTCGCCGGCCCGCCGGCGGGCCTCGGCGACCATGCCGGCGGAGAGGTCGAGGCCGAGCACGCGTCCGGCCTCGCCGGCGAGCGCAGCCGCCTCCCGGCCGATGCCGCAGCCGAAATCCACCACCCGGCGTCCCGCTGGCGGGGCCGGGCGTCCAGCATCACCAGCGCCGCTTCGAGCTCGTCCGACCGGGCGCCGGCGTAATCCGCGCGGGTCGCGAAGCCCAGCCGTGCGGCATCCGCCATGCCGGCGGGCGCGCTGTCCGTGAGGCGGATCAGGATCAGCCCGGACGGGCGGGGGAGGGCGGTCCCCGCTTAGAGCGTCGCATCGTCGGCATGGGCCCCGACGAGGGCGACGGAGTCGGCGAGCGGCGTTCCGGACGCGAGGCGCCGCGCGAAGGCGAGGGACGCGCTCAAGGATCTGCCGGGCTGGGCAAGCGAGACACCCGCATGCTGGGACCAATGATGGCCGCTGCAGGTCGATCCGCCGCCGCGGCCGGAAATTCCCCGGCCCACTTGCCCTGCCCGGTTGCCCGGCGGGTCAGCCGAACAGGGTCCGGGCGACGATCTGCGGGTCGATCGGCTTCTGGCAGAGGGCCACGGCCCTGTGGGGCGCCGGCACGGCGGCCGGATCGTAGCCCGTGGCGAACAGGAACGGCACGCCCCGCGCGTGCAGGGCATCGGCCACGGGGTAGACGAGCTCGTCCTGCAGGTTGATGTCGAGCACCGCGGCGTCGATCTCGTCAGTGCTGGCGATCAGGGCCAGCGCCTCGGTCACGCTCGGCACCGGGCCGAGGACCTGGGCGCCGCCCTCCTCGAACCAACTCTTGAGGTCGACGCCGATGAAGTAGTCATCCTCGACCAGCAGGACACGCCGGCCGGTGAGCGCCTGGTTGGGCAGGGTCATGCGTGACTCCCGATGGCTTCTCCCGCGGGGAGGGGCAGGTCAATCGCGCAGTGCAGCGCCGTCTCGCCCAGTTCATAGCGGGTCTTCGCCTTGAGCGCATAGGGCAGCGCCCGCTCGATGAGTTCACGCCCGAAGCCGCCCCGCGTCACCGGGCACTCAAGCTCCCGCTCGCGGACGAGGCCCTCCTCGACCCACTCGACCAGCAGCCGGGGCCCGTCCTCCGACGCGCAGGTCCGCCACGTCACGCTGAGTCGCCCGTGGGGGGTGGTGAACGCGCCGTATTTCAGTGCGTTGGTGGCGAGCTCGTGCAGGGCCAGCGCGAAGGTCTGCACCGTCGCCTTGCGCAGCCGCACAACCGGCCCGTCAAGCCGGATCCGGCCCTGCATGGTTGGGGCGTCGAGGGCGGCCAGCTCGGTCTCGATCAGCGCCCGGAGCGTGATCGGCTCCTGGTCCGAGCGCGACAGGAGGCCCTGCACCCGGGAGAGCGCCGACAGGCGATCGTTGAACCGCTCCCGGAACGTCTCGCCGGGGCCGGTCTGCGCCATGGTCTGCTTGGCGATGGAGCGCACGACCCCCAGCAGGTTGCGGGTCCGGTGCTGCAGCTCCGCGACCATGACCTGCTGACGCTCCTGGAGCTGGCGCAGGTCGTCGATGTCGGTCGAGGTGCCGAGCCATTCGACGATCCGGCCCTGCGCATCGCGAACCGCAGCCGCGCGGGTCTGGAACCAGCAGTGGCGGCTTTCGGGCGCGTTGCAGAGCCGGTGCTCATACGAGAGATGGCCGGTCTCCGCCGCCTCGCGCCAAGCCGCCTGTGCGGTCGCCCAATCGTCGGGATGGACCGCTTGCAGCCAGCCCCAGCCGAGGCTCGTGACGTCGGTCTGGCCGGTATAGGCCTGCCATTGCGGGCTCGACCAGATGCAGGACCCGTCGAGCGCGGCCCGCCAGACGAGCTGCGGGATGCCCTCGGTCAGGGTGCGGAACCGCGCCTCGCTCGCGCGCAGGCGCCGCTCGGTGAGCACGCGCTCGGTGCTCTCGACCACGATGGCGATGACGCCGGCGGGCTGCCCGCCCGCGTCGAAGACCGGCGAATAGTCGAGGTTCATCCAGACCTGCTCGGGCCGCCCGTAGCGGTGCAGGGTGAGTTCCTGGTCCCGGTAAGACAGCGTGCCGCCGGCGAGCCCCACGCGCATGACGTTGTCGTTGAAGTCGGCGACCTCCGGCCAGCCCTCGCGCACCTTGGAGCCGAGGAGCTGCGGGTGCCGGCCGCCGGCGAAGCCCGAATAGGCATCGTTGTAGATCATGATGCCGTCCTCGCCCCACAGCAGGACGATCGGCACCGGCGAGAGCAGCACAGTGCTGACCGCGAAGATCAGGCATTGCGGCCAGCCCGTGATCGGGCCCAGGGGCGTCTGCGCCCAATCGTGGTTCCGGACGAGATCGCCGAGTTCGCCGCAGCCGGCCGGAAGGGGCCATGCCTCGTTCATGCCCGCAACGAATCTCGGGATTCCAGCACGATCCAGCGCGGGACTGAGAGAGATGGCGGCGATCCCACGACGGCACGGATCCATTGGCCGGGCCGGCTGCCGAACCCACCCGGCCGCGACGCTACTACAGGGCCGTAACCCTTGGTAGAGCCGCCCCGCCCCACGCGGGCCTGAGCCGCGGCGCGTTCCACGGCCTCGGCAACACCGGCCGGGCCGCCCCCGTCGGTCACCGCCGCGGACAGCCTGCTGACGACCGTCCGCGCCCGGCGCCATCGGATGCGGCGCAGCGCCCGGGTGCCGAGCGGTCGCCGATTCAACAACGTCACCCGAGGCGACAGCGGCGGCAACGCCGCCACCGGGAGCACCGCGACCCCGAGCGTTGGTCAGCAGCGCCGAGCCGGCACCCGGCCGGCCCGGATGTCACTCAGGCACCGTCGGGCTCGTTCATCGAAAGGCTCCTGATCACGGCGTGTCGCTCTGGTGACGGAGCGGCGGGCGGCCCGGTTCCGAAGGCGGCCTAGCCGCGGTCGGCATGCGCCGGAAAGCGCCGGGTGAACCAGTCGCGCAGGATCTGGCGCTCGTAGTACAGGCCGCCGGTCGAGAAACGCGGGTTCGACGTCAGCAGGAAGTTGATGTCGGTGATGGTGTCCGCGCCCTGCGCGACGATGCGGCCGCCGCGGTGCAGGGCGTAGGCGAGGCGGATCCGCGGCGGTGTGGCATCGGTCACGACCCGGACGCCCGTCGGCGTCGAGAAGCCCGGACGGTCGAAACCGGCGAGGTCGACATCGAGGACGGTGATGTCGAGGCGCTCCCCAGTCTGGAGCCGGGCCGCGCCGAGATCCTGGAAGATCCGGGTCAGCTCGGCGAGGGTGACCCGGAGCGGCTGCCCGGACGCGAAGCGATTCTCGGCGTCGGTGAAGCGCTCGGGTGACGCGTAGCGTACCTGCACCTCGGCGCGGGCCGGACCGGCCGCCAGCAGCGCCGCCGTGGAAGCCAGGCCGGCCCAGCCGCCGGCGAAGCGCATGCGCATGTCGCGTGTCCTCTCGCGTGTATCATCCGTGGCCGCCGCTCCGGGCGTCCGGGATCGCGGAAGTCCGCTGCCGGGGTAACGGAGCGCGCCGGCCATCATATCCGCGTCCTGCCCCACTGGGGGCCTGCGACGGAATAAGCTCGGTCCCGTTCATAGTCTCGCCGTGTTCCGGGCGCCTCGTGGCGCCATCAGCCCCGCGGGGCTGCCCAGTCCTGGGAGAACGACCGCATGATGAACTCTGTCCTCGCGCTCCTCACGGTCATCGCGGTGCTTGTGGTCACGGCGCTGTTCAAGCTGCCGCTCCTGCCGTTCCGCCTCGCCGGCCGCCTGCTGCGCAGCCGCCCGGCGGCCGCCTGACCGCGCCGTTCACTCCGCCGCGTCGATGGTGAACGCCATCCCGCGGCCGGGACCCTGATCGGAATAATCCACGAGCGCCAAGCCGCGCTCGGCCAGCGTCGCCGCGACGGTGTCCCGCTCCTTGCGCACCATCTGGCCGACCGCGAGCGGCGTCAGCCGCGGGCTCGCGCGCCGCAGCTGATCGACCCCGATATGCGCCGGCAGGCCTTCGCCCTCGGCGATCCGGGCGAGGGCGAGGCCCAGATCCTTCGCCTTCGTCTCCGCAGCGGATTTCGGCTTGAACGCCATTGCTGTCTCCTTCCTTGCTCGGCGCGCCGGCCCGACCTGAGGCCTGCGGTCTCACCGTCACGCGGCGCGCGCGTCGACGTTCACGTCGGGGAAAGCCCTGATCCAGACGCGGCGACCGCGCGCGTCGTAGACCTCAACCTGCCAGGCCGACCAGTCGAACCGCTCGACCACCCGCTCCATGAGAGCGAGCGCCACGCGCTCGGCATGAACGCGCATCCCCGCCGCGTTCGGAAGCCGGCTGCCCCTCAGGTCGGTCACCAGCTCGTGGCCGTCCGTGCAGTGGAAGCGGTAAAGCCGCATCGGCATTGACGTTTCCTCGACCAATCCACAGCGCTCCACAACGATCCGAGAACACGGCGCCGCGGCGGTTGATCCGGCCCGACCGATGCGCTTTGTTCATGAATTGTTCTATTCGGATTCGAGCCGCGATGCACGCAGATCCCGACGAAGCGCCTGTGGAGATGTGTCTCAGGGAGGCCGAAACGATCGCCCTGGCCTATCTTCGAGCGGCCCGGGGCGACGCGTGGCACGCGCTGGTCGCGGCGGTCGCAGACGCGCTCGTCGATCTCGCTGAGGCGGAGCGGTGCATCGCTCGGCAGGGGCAGCTGATCTCGCGCGGCTATGCCCGGGGCCGGACGGGTGCGCCCGGGACGGCGCGGCTGCCGAGACCCGAACAGGCGTAGCGTTCAGGTCGGGCCGAGTGTGGCCATCCAGGCGAGGCCTTCGCGCGGTCGGATGACCGTTCCACGTGAAGGATTGGCGCGTCGTTCTGCGACGGCTGCCGGCGATGGTGCTTTCAGGATCCGCGCCGGTCGGTGCGTCAGCGGGACCGTTCAGGCGGTCCGGCGACCCTTGCGCTCGCGCTCGGCCATGGCGCCGGGCTGTCCGAGGCCGATTGCCTTGGCCAGGGCCGAGCGCTGCTCGGCATAGCTCGGGGCAACCATCGGGTAGTCGGCCGGCAGGCCGTAGCGGTCGCGGTAGCTGCGCGGGTCGAAGCCGTGGCTGGTCAGGTGGCGCTTGAGCGTCTTGTAAGTCTTGCCGTCGATGAAGCTGACGATCCCGTCGGGGCGGACCGACTTGCGGATCTGGGCGGCGCTGGGCTTCTCGACATCGGCCTGCGCGGTCGCGCCGGAATCGGCGGTCAGGGTGCCGGAGACGAGGCCGGCGATCGCGCCGTGCACGCGCGTGATCAGGGCCGGCAGCTCGGCAACCGGCACGGGATTGTTCGACACATAGGCGGCAACAAGCTCGGCGGTGATAACGGCCAAGGTGTCGGTCGTGTCGTCGGGTATTTCGTTCATAAGACGTCTTCCGGTCCCTGTGGTATCTTCTTGTTGTTTGAGGCCAGTAAAGGTTTATACGAGGTAAATTTTGACGGAACATCTTGCGAATATGTGGCGATATTCCGTGCTGCGCTGCGCGATGAGCGGCGGCCGGCAAACCTGCCGCGATTGACCGAGCCGTCTCACCGAACGCAACGATCGGTCCTGCGGTCGGGGCGGCCCGTCTGCCGACTTCGCGGCGTCGTCGGGTCTGCGCGGCGGGGGGGCCGGGATCCGGCTCGAGACGGGAAGCGGGACCGACGGCCCTTCGGGTGGACTATCGATCCCGCTTCCAGGCGGGACTGCCGCGCACCGGGATTGGCCCCGGCGCGGCAGTGATCGCAGTGCGGTCAGAGGTCGGTGGTTGCGGGATAGGCCCGGACCCGGCCCTGGTTCGCCGTCGAGCCGGCGGCGCCGGTGCCGGGGTTCGGTGCCGTCCAGCCGTCCGCGCGCCACGCGCTCGCCTTCTCGTCGAGATCGACCGCGCCGTGCCGCTCCAGGATCTCCGTCACGGCCGAGGCCGGAACCGTCCGGGCTTCCGCGATCCGGACCGTGACGAGGGTCCCGCCGCGCCGCACGCCTTCGCCGTAGGCATGGGCATCCGTCTCGCTGACGCCGGCCCCGGTAAGCGCGCCGGCCAGGCCGCCCGCGGCCGCACCGATCCCGGCGCCCGTCAGGGTGGCGACGAGCCAGCCGGCGGCCACCACTGGCCCGACCCCGGGGATCGCGAGCAGGCCGAGGCCCGCGAGAAGACCGGCGGCGCCGCCCACGACGGTACCGAGGGTCGCACCGGCGCCGGTACCATCCTTGGCCCTGTCGGCGGTATCGGCGGTCCCGTGCGCGCCGCCCGTGAGGTGGCCGGCATGGCGATCCCCCTCGTTGTTGCTGACAAGACTGACATCGCTGTGCGGGATGCCGGCGCCTTCGAGTTCGCCGACTGCGGCGCTGGCGTCTTCATAGCGATCGTAGAGGGCCGTGATGGTCTGTTGTGCCATGATCATTCTCCTGCCGGGTTACGAGGGGCTCACTGCGCCGACACGTTGCCCTTGAAATCGAGGCCGACCGGCACCGCCTGGCCGCCATGCGTGGCGGTGCCGCGCCAGATGCCGTCGGCATCCTTCTTGAGGTCCTTGGCGTCGGTGTAGCCGGCCTTAGCGAGACGCGAGCGTGCCTCGCCCTCGGTGAAGCTGTTGGCGCCCTTCTCCAGCTTGACGGTGCCGGCGGTGCCGGTCCCGCCGCCAGGCGCCATCTTGTCGGTGTTCGGCCGCGTCACGCTTTCCTGGCCGCCGGATTGCTGGCTCGTCTTGGCGTCGGGCGCGGCAGGCGTCCCCGTGACTGTGGTCTGGGCGACGGCGCTCGATCCGAGCAGGGTCGCGAGGACGATGGCGAGAGGTATACGCATGATGGACTCCGTCGACGGTTTCACAATGACCAATTCGACAGATGGGCGTTACGTTCCTGAAAGAGAAAAACTTGTCCGCAGGCGATTATAGTCGCATTCGCCGATGCTCTCCTTCTTTGTCGCGCAAAGATAAATCTTCCATTGCTCTTGAATCGAGCCCACGGAGACCCGATGGCCGGTGCAGGACGACCCCGCACCGATTCCAGGTCGCCTCAGCCGGCGCCGTAGCCGCCCTTCCGGTTATCGGGCTGATCGGCCGGCGGCCGGATGTCGTAGCCGCCGCTCTCCGGTGCGTCGCTGGATGCGGGCTCCACGGGACCTGGCGCGTTCGGCCCGCTGCCTCCGGCTGCAGGGTCGATCTGCTTCGCCTGACCGGCCGGCCGTCCCGGCGGGACCGACCCGAGCGCTTCGCGCGCTGCATCGACATCCTGTCCCATGCGACCACCTCCTGATCCGTCCCTGCCGTGTGACAGGCCAAGGCGGCAGGCAGGCGCATGTTCCCGGAGCGACGGAGTTGCGACGCTCCGGCATCGTACGCCATGGTCCCGCCAGCGATGTCCCAATCCCAGGTTCCGACCACACAGGACGCGTCCAGTGCGGCGCGGAGCCTGTCGCGCGGCGCGCTGAAGCCGTCCATCGCGGCGATCGGCACTTCCGATTCTTCCTCCATGTGCCGGTTCCACCCCACAGTTTCAGGATGATCTGGCGCAACGAGATGCCATTTCATTCCGGACCGCGCGGAAAATTCACGATCCGGTGAAGGAGGCAAGCAGCCGATGGGTGCGCTCACGACCGGCGGCGCACCCTCGGGCGGGACCGACGATTAATGCGCCTCGCGCGCGCAGAGCATCGCGCGCCGCACGATCTCGATGGTCCAGGCCCAGAGCAGGTGGCCGAGCACCTCCGAGAACGTCTCGTGGGCCGAGATGTCCCAGATCTGCGGCGCCCAGCCTCCGAGGGGCAGCAGGATGGCGTGGAACAGGACGGTGACGACCAGCCCGAAGGCCAGTCCCTGCCACAGGGTGACGCGCGGGATCGCGACGGCCAGGAGGCAGTAGAGCAGACCGAAAACGACCGAGAAGCCCTGATGCATCAGGGCCACGCCGTAATTGATGATGTGGCCCGTGAAGACATAGGTCATGTCCTCGGCGTTGAGGCCGAGCCATTTGAGGATGGCGAAGGGCGGCGAGATGCGGCCTGCCTCCCGTGGCGGGAACGGGATCTCGGATCCCCATTTGACGAAGCTCGACAAATTCCCGCCCAAAAAACCCGTAAGAGCAGCTGTTCCAAAGTTGTATTGCGGCTTCGTGCCCGACTGAGCAACCGTGATCGACCCCATCTTCAGACACCCATTGTTTTTGTCCCGATCAAGACGCGATCCGTAGTCGGTCCGCAGCTCCCATGCTTCGCGAGATCTGGGTAGGGGCGGCCAGTCCACTTGATTCGTCCTCGGCCAGCCCTGCTATCAGCAAAAAATCTCCACTCTCAAGACGGGGGCATGATTTTGTGTGAGATGCTTCGTGTAAAAAATCTTACTTCAATTGACTAACCAAAATATACAGTCCGATGAGACGGCGAATATAGACCGATAACGCGTGAATTGCCGGAAATTTTAACGTGTTCAAATTATAAACGAGCACTGAATGTTGCTCAGGCAGCGGGGCGTGTCGGCCGGGCCGGCCGAGACCGGCAGGCTCACGGCGTGTCCTCGTCGACGATGAGGCCAGGCGAAGGCAGAGTGAGGCCGGATGGCGCGCACCCGGTCCTGGAACCGATCCCTCCGAACTGGGCGCGGGCCTGCGCGCCCGCTCAGCCCTGTCCGGTGCGGGGCGCTACTTCCGTTGGCTCGTGGGATTCGGGGTCGCCGACGTATCGGGCGACACGGCCGGGTTCACCGGCGTGACCTTCGACCACGTGGCCGCGATCGCCACGATGGCGGCCAGCAGGGCAATGAAAATTCCGATGAGGACAAGGCGCTTCATGGCGGGGCTTTGAGCTTCCGTACGAGCCCGGCCACGCCGGGAGCGGCCGGGGAACCGTCGGGGCCGATGATCGATCCCTGCCGCAACCCGAATCCGGCCGCGCGGGCCGATGCCGGATCGCGGCAGGGATTGAGACGGTCGGCCCACGCTCGCGCGGAGACGGGAGGACACCGGGTCGCGACGCTTGAAGGGTTGCCATCGCACGGGGCCGCTCAGCGCGGCGGCGCGGGTTTTTCGAGCGGCCCCATGAATGCGCCGATGGTAACCTGCGACAGGATTTCCGCCTTGCCTGCTCGGCTGCGGCCAGCATCTGCGCGCCGCCGTCAGACGACCGCTTGCCAGCACAATGTAATTTGTCTGGCGCTCGGAGCTTCGCAGCAGAAGTATCAGAATAGTTCCCGATCGATTGACCATTGGACGGCGATGATGTGTTTTATCGCACTTTCCTGCCGATCCGTTCCGAACGGTACCCAACCGGTGTTGCAGCGCTGCACTATCGCCAAGGCCCATCCTGACGTCCTGTCGCGCCGCACACATCCCGCCTAACGGGAGACAGAGGACCAGATGATCAAGAAGCTTCTTCTCGCCAGCGCCGCCACGGCTCTCCTGGCCGGCGCCGCCTCGGCCGCCGACCTGCCGCGCCGCGCTGCGCCGCCGCCGGTGTTCACCCCCGTCCCGGTCTTCACCTGGACCGGCGCCTATTTCGGTATCAACGCCGGCTACGCCTTCGACGCCAGCAGCCGCTCGAACAGCTCGGTGTTCGGCGTGCCCTTCCCCTACGCCGCCCCCGGCACGACCGCGACCTTCCGCGACCGCAGCCAGGACGGCTTCTCGGGCGGCGCCCAGGTCGGCTACAACTACCAGTTCACCCCGGGCTCGGGCGTGGTCGTCGGCATCGAGGCCGACGCCCAGTACCTCGACTTCGGCCGCAACCGGAACAACGCCTTCGTCAACGGCGCCGTCGCCCCGGGCTTCTACGTGACCGACCCGCGCGGCCTGTCGAGCCTCGACTACTTCGGCACCGTGCGCGGCCGCCTCGGCTACGCCTTCGACCGCACTCTCGTGTACGGCACCGGCGGCTTCGCCTACGGCTCGGGCAGCGCCGACCGTTCGTTCGGCGGCTATGCCGGCAATGACAGCTTCCGCACCGGCTACGCCGTCGGCGGCGGCGTGGAGTTCGCGCTCCCGACCGAGTCGTTCCTGAACTTCTTCCGCTCCTCGGCGGTGACGTTCAAGATCGAAGGTCTGTACGTGAACCTCGAGCGCGGCAACCGCAACCAGGGCGCCCTGGTGGTCAACGCCGCCAACCTCGTCCCGGTCGCCTACAGCGCCATCGGCCGCCGCGACGACGAGTTCGCCGTGGTCCGCGCCGGCCTGAACTACAAGTTCGGCTCGTACTAAGAACCTGCACGGGCCTGGGAGGCGGTTCCGCGTCCCAGGCCGGGTCAGGGCTCGCAAGTACCGCACGATCGCGCGAGGCTGTCTCCGAAAGGAGGCGGCCTCGTTCGCGCTTGGGGGTGCAAAAGTCCGGCCTGCTGCCGTTCCGCGCGGATCCGGCTCTAGGCCGTGATGATCCTGTCGGGCTGGTGCGCCCGATCCTCGCGCTGCAGGCGCTTCGTGCGTCGCAACAGCTTCTCGACCTTGTTGTTGGCTGCGCGGAACGCCCGCGGGACGCTCTCGCCCAGGGCCTCGGCGCTCATCATGCCCTGGCCACTCATCTGCTTGTTCACCGAGCAGCGGAAATCTCCGCCCGCCCGCGCCACGTGGAGGGAGGCCGTGACGCGATTGCCGAGATACTTGTCGGCGGCATCCTGGATGCGCCGCTGCGCCTGATCGCGAAAGCTCTCGCCGAGTTCGAGATGCGCGCTGCCGACCGTAATCGTCCCATTGATCATGGGTGCCTCCCGTGCGGGGACAACCGGGGCGGCGGGCTGGGGTTCGGTCACGGGGGTGAGGCGACCGGCCCCGCCGTCTGACCGGGGCTCAATAGCCCTTCCAGAGGCCGGGCGTGGCAAGCTCCAGCAGGTGTGTGTCCGGATCGCGGAAGCAGAGGCTGGTCCCGCCCCGCGGCCAAAAGGTGCGTCCCTCGACGGCGATGCCGGCGGCCGCGAGCTGACCCTCCCAGGCGGGGAGGGCATCGGCGTCGATCGAGAAGGCGTTATGCGCCGGCCCACGCCCGTCATGGGGCGGAATATCCCCGCCCGGCGTCCGGATCGGGTGCAGGGATCCGCCTTCCGGAAAGAGCAACAGGACACCGCCGCCGCCGACGTCGAAGGCGCGCATCCGCGCATCGGTGTGGATGCAGGTCAGGCCGAGGATGTCGCGGTAGAACGCGTCCGCGCGCGCGAGATCCGTCACGTAGAGGGCCGGCTCGAGCACCGCGCTGAGCTTCGGCATGGAGCCCCATCCCGGTTGGATGGCTTACGGGCCGCCGGCGAGCGCGCCCGCGATCACCATGATCAGCGCCGCGATGTCGATCCGCCCGTCGATCCGCACCTAGCCCGGATCGGACAGATCCACCTTCGGCGCAAGATCCTTACCTCCGCCTGGCGCTGCCGTTCCGCCACGATGGCGTCGCGCACGGCGTCGTTCAAGTCCACGATATCTCCCGCTCTCGACGTCGCGCGCCCATCCGCGATCCCGGCGCTCAGGCCTGCTTCGGCTGTCCGTTCGAGGCGGTGAGGTCGCCGACGACAGGCAGGTTCACGCCCGTGACGTAACGGGCGGCGCCGCTGGCCAGGAAGGCGATCACGTCGGCAACCTCCTCCGGCGCATCAGATCCTGATCGCGCTTGATGTCCTGCGTCAGTCCCGTGAAGGTCAGCCTGGGATTGACCGCGTTGACCCGGCCTCCCTGGCAGCGTCGTAGAAGCTCATGTTCCCGTCGCCGCCGAGGCCCGAGACCGACGAGACGTTGACGATGTTGCCGCCAACCTGAACCAAATGCGGATGCGCGGCGCGGGTACAGAAGAACACGCCGTCGACATCGACCGCCATGACCTTGCGCCCATCCTGCACGGAGGCTTCCAGGATCGGGCCGGTGGGCACGGCACCGGCATTGTTGACGCGCACGTCGGGTCGGTGGAACCGCTCGATCGCCGCGGCGACCAGCGCTTCGGCCGCTGCCTCGTCCGAGACGTCGCCGGTCTAAAGCGCGACCCGGCCGAGGTTGAAATCGGCGGCGACCGCCTCGAGCGGTTCCCGCGTCCGGTCGTTCAGGACGACCTGCGCGCCTGATTTCGCGAGCCGCCTCGCCGTGGCGGCCCCGATCCCGGATCCGGCGCCCGCCACGATCACCACTTTGCCGTCGAACGGCATGCCGATGCCTGGGGTCCCACGTGTCCGGCCGTTGCGCAGGGCTAACCGCCCGGTTCCGGAACCGGTTCTCCCCAGCCCGCTCAGGCGGTGGACGGCCGGCGCGCGTTCGGGTCGGCCTGCGGGGTCCGACCGGGTACGAGCGACAGGGCGGCCGAGAGCAGGGCGAACACCACCAGGGGGACGAGGCTCAGGGTGAAGCTGCCGGTCCCGTCCTTGATCGCGCCGATCAGGTAGGGGCCGAGAAAGCCGCCGAGGTTTCCGACCGCGTTGATCGCCGCGATGCTCGCCGCCGCCGTGGCGGGCGGCATCTGCTCGGTCGCCAGCGCCCAGAACGGACCCTTGAGCATGTAGACGCCGACCGCCGCCACCGTCAGCGCCGCGACGACCGGGCCGAGCCCCGTCAGCACCGTGCCACCCGCCAGCCCCAGCGCGAGGATCAGGAAGGAGAGCGCGAGGTGCCAGCGCCGCTCGGCCGTCCGGTCGCTGTGCCGGCCCCAGAGGATCATGGCGACCGAGGCGAAGCCGTACGGGATGCTGTTCAGCAGGCCCGTCTCGAAATTGCCGAGGCCGAAGCTCTTCACGATCTGCGGCGTCCAGAACGAGAGGCCGTAGCTGCTCGCCGTCGAGCCGAAATAGATCGCCGCGAACAGCGCGAGCCGCCGGTCGCTCAGGATCTCCCGGAGCGGCGGCTTCGCCGGCTGGCCGCGGCGGGTGTTGCGCGCCGCTTCGGCCTGGAGCTGCCGCTGCAGCCAGTCGCGCTCATCCGCCGGCAGCCACGCCGCGTCCCGCGGTCCGTTCGGCAGCAGCCACAGGACTGCGCCGGCCATCAGCACCGCCGGCAGGCCCTCGAGGATGAACAGCCACTGCCAGCCCGCGAGTCCGAATCCGGTCACGTTGAGCAGCGCGCCGGAGATCGGCGAGCCGAGGAACGACGAGATCGGGATCGAGATCATGAAGACCCCGATGATCCGCGCCCGGTAGGCGGAGGGGAACCAGTAGGTGAGATAGAGGATCACGCCGGGGAAGAAGCCGGCCTCGGCGAGCCCGAGCAGGAAGCGCAGGCCGATGAACGACCAGGGCCCCTGCACCAGGGCCATGGCGGCGGAGATCAGCCCCCAGGTCGCCATGATCCGGGCGATCCAGAGCCGCGCACCGAAGCGTTCCAGCATCAGGTTGCTGGGGATCTCCATCAGGAAGTAGCCGATGAAGAAGATCCCGGCACCCCAGCCGAACACCGTGGCGGACAGGCCGACATCGTGGTTCATCTGGATCGCCGCGAAGCCGACGTTTACCCGGTCAAGGAAGGACACGAAGTAGGCGAGGATCAGGAACGGCACGAGCCGCCAGCCTATCCTGCGCATCGCCGAGCGTTCCAGCGCGGCGTCGTCCGGGGAGCCTGTCACCAAGCCTGTCATCGGGCGTGTCCTCGTCGCGTCGTGGAATCCGCGCGGTGTCGAGGGCGTCGATGCACCGCCGCGATGGCGGTGAGACGGACGTCTCGGGCTTCCTCGCGGGCCGGTCAGCTCTGGCGGTGACCTGTGCCGACCCTGCTTAACCCGTTCGCGACACGGCTGGGAAGCGCTCCCGGGGCTTCAACGGAGCGGATCTGTTGATCATGACGGCGTATCCGTGTGGCAGGATACCGTTGAAGGCCGCCGAACCGGAGATACAGCAGGCTCTTGGAGGAGGGCTTCAGGGGTGCCGGTTGCCGGTTCGCCGTTGCGAGCGCAGCGAAGCAACCCAGGAATGCGGGACATCGGTCAAGCCTGACGCCGCTGGACTGCTTCGCTGCGCGCGCAGAGACGCGGAGCCGGTTCCGCGCGAGCCCTGTCGCGGGAACGCGGCCCTTTCCGCGTCCCGGGTATCCGGGAAAAGGCCGCGCGCACGCGCCCGGAGCCGCTGAGCCCGCGCCCTCGGCCCGACGCTTTGAAAGGGGGCCGGCCGGCCCGTCCGCCTCAGCCCTTCTTGACGTTCCAGAACACCGGGACGCCGTCGAGCACCCCCGTCAGGGACGGCTTGAACGAGGTCTGGTTGAAATATTGCCCCAGCGGCAGGTAGGGCAGGTCGGTGAAGGCCTGCTGCTGGAGCTCGTCCGCGAGCTTCTTGCGCGCGGCGGTGTCGGGGGCGTCGAGCCATCGATCCCGCAGCGCCTCGATCGCCGCGCTGGTCGGCCAGCCGATCGCGGCGCTCTGTCCCGTTCCCCGGAGGAAGGCGCTGACCGCCGGGTTGGCCTGATCGAGCCCCGCCCAGAAGGTGCAGAACGCGCTCCACCCGCCCTGGGCGACCGGATCCTTCTTGGCGCGCCGCTGCACCACCGAGCCCCAATCCATAACCTGGTAGTCGACGTTGAAACCGGCGCGGGTCAGCATGTCGGCCGCCACGTCGGCGAGCGCCTTCAGGCTCGGGAAGTCGGAAGCGCCCATCAGCACCACCTTCTCCCCCTTGTAGCCCGCCGCCGCGAGCGCCTTTTTGGCCGCCTCGTAGTCGCGCTTGCCCGTGAGCGCCCCGAGGCCTACATCGCTCGCCATCGGCAGGCCGGGGCAGAAGAAGCCGGTCGGCACATGAATCAGCTTGGGGTCGGTGCCGGTCACGGCCTGCATGAAGTCGGTCTGGTCGACGACCTTCAGCAGCACCTGCCGGATCGCCGGATTGTCGAAGGGCGGCTGGAGCTCATTCATCCGCAGGCAGCCGATCAGGCCGGTCGGGTCGGTGATCCGTGTCGTCAGAGTGCCGAGCGTCGGCACGAGGTCGGCCGGGGGCTGCTCCCACCAATCCATCTCGCCCGTCTGCATGGCCGAGGCGGCGGTGGCCTGATCGGGGATGACGGTCCACTCGACCCGGTCGACGAAGACGCGCTTGGGACCGGACGTCCATTGCGGCTCGCCGCCCTCGCGGGGGACGTAGCCGGCAAAGCGCTCATAGACGACGCGGGCGCCGACCACGCGCTCGTCCGCCTTGAAGCGGAACGGGCCGCTGCCGACCATCTCGGTCACCTGGGTGAACGGGTCGGTCTTGGCGAGGCGCTCCGGCATGATCGCGCAGATCGACGAGCCGACCTTGCCGAGTGCGTCCGGCAGGAGCGCGAAGGGCTTCTTCAGGCGGAACTGGATCGTCCGGTCATCGGGGGCCGAAAGCTCGTCCGTGTAGGCCATGAGCGTCTGACCCATGGCGTCGCGCTTGCCCCAGCGGGCGATGCTGGCCACGCAGTCGCGGGCCAGCACGGGGCTGCCGTCGTGGAAGGTCAGCCCGGGCCGCAGGGTGAGGCGCCACAGCGTGCCGTCGTTCTCCACCGTGTGGCCGGCGACCATCTGCGGCTGGGCGGCGTAGCCGGCATCGGTGCCGTAGAGCGTGTCGAACACCGCGAGCCCGTGATTGCGGGTCACGTAGGCGGTCGTCCAGATCGGATCGAGCACCGTCAGGTCGGCCTGCGGGATGAACTTGAGCGTCCGGGACGCCGTGCCCTGCGCCAGCGCCGGAGCAGCGAGCGCGGCGCCCGTGAGCGCCACGAAAGATCGTCTGTTCAGCATGCCCGCCCGCCCGCCCGATTTGTCCCGCCGGATCGTAGCACGCACCGGGCCAAGGAACGCCAGGGTCGTGTCCGGACACCGTCAAGCCCGCCTTCATGTCTCCCGCAGGCGCTGGATCGCGGCCTTCATCGGGCAAGTGACGCCGTCCGGCGCGAAGCGGAGCGCCACCTCACCCCCGGGCGTGTCGGTCAGGGTGCGCTCGATCAGCCGGGATCCGAAGCCGCATCGTTCGGAGGGGGCGTCACCGGCGGGCCGCCATGCTCGCTCCAGCACAGATGAAGGGTTCGCCCGGTCTCGCGACGGGCCGTGTGCCACACGATCCGCACGCGCCCCGCCTCGCAGGAGAGGGCGCCATACTTCGTCGCGTTGGTCGCCAGCTCGTGCAGGATCATCGACAGGGCCACCGTCCGGCGCGGGCCAGGCGCACGGCTGGACCCATCACGGCGAGCCGCTCGGCGGCATCGGTTCCGGCATGTATGGCCAGGGCCGTCGCGACGGTGTGCTGGACCGAAATGCCCATCCCGCGCTCCTCGACGAGAATCCAATGAGCCTGCCTCAGCGCCACGACCCGCGCAGCCGGGCGGCTCCGCCGTCGGCCGGCCTCTGCGATCCCCGGGGCGCGACTGGCTGGAGCCTCTTAACCCCTTAAAAAGGTCGATGATAACAAGCTTTCGTCAATATAAGGACTTTATTGAAAGTCATCAGGCCGCGGTCACCGCATTGAGCGGACCGGATCCCGGCCCTCGCGCGGCGTTGCCGTCCTCCAGGTCCGAGGGCGGGCGGGGCTTTCCAGGATCATCGTCATGAACTTCACCGTCTCCGCACGCCTGTCCGCGCGCCGGTTCGCCTATCAGCACGCCTCAATCCTGACCGCTCTGGATCAAGGCATGAGCCTGATCGCCGCCGGCATGGCCGATGTGACGATCATGGACGGCAGCGGTCGGACCCGGACGCCGGCGGCTCTGTACCGGTCCCTGTTCGAGCCCAGCCGCGCGGTGGCGGCGCAGGTCCCGACGGCCCAGGCGCAGGCCGCCTGATCAAGCCGAAATCCGGCGCTGTTCCGAGGTTCCGACCCTCGGATGCCGTGAGAGCTGGTCCCAATACCGAAGAAATCGATCACGTTCGGGTTCGTCTTTCTGGACATCTCCGGAGATCAGGCTTAGCCTGTGGGTGTTCGCGCCGTTGATGTATCGGCCCGAATGCTTCCAAGGATCGTTCTGCATGAAGCGCCGCAGCGCGCGACCGTTTATGGTCGAAGTCAAGCACACTCGTACCGCACGCACAGCGCTGACCTCACCTCATCCCGCGACACGCTCCGACAAGAGCCTGTGGCCGGAACTGGCCGAGGCCGAGGTGAAGCCGACCCAGCCGGCCCTTCAGGCTGCACCGGCTCCCCGGCAGGAGGAGCGGCCTGTGCAGGCGCCGGCCCGGCGCGTCCTTCCGAGCCTGGTCCCGATGTTCGAGATCTCGGCCGAGCCGGAGGCCATCTCCGCATCGGAGGCCGAACCGGCCGCGACGCCGCGGGTGCGCCGTCCGCGGGTCCGCGTCGAGCAGGCCTCCGCAGTGGCGACCGCACCCCGCGCCCCCGCGGTGGAGCCTGCGGCCAAGCCTCGCCGCGCCTCCCCACGGCCCGCACCGGCCGTCGCTCCTGAGGCTCCCGAAGCGTCCGCCCGCGCGATCCCGGCCCCGCCCGGTCAGGCTCCGTCGCCGCGACCCGTTCCCTCCTGGCGCCGGGGGAACGAACTGCGGCTCGGCGAGCGCTGGAAGCGTCGCCTGCCGCAATATTGTCGGTGATCCTGCGCCTGACCGACCTCCGGCGCGGTCAGGCGAAGAACGGCCTGAAATTCTCGATCCAACCGCGCAGCCAAGCCTCGCAGCCCCGCTGAGCGCCCTCGGCATCCTGGCCATGGCCCCAGATGTCCTCGGCGAGGGGGCTCCACCACGTCCAGAACCGGCTCGATCCGTCGTACTCGCAGATTCCGACCTCTACTGCGCCGACTCGCCCGACGAAGCGCGGGAGCGGCACGCCGGCCGTTACATCCTGCGTCCAGGTGATGAGGCGCTTGGTGGGTACGTTGGTCGGGCTGTCGGGCATTCCGTTAGAACGGCGCCGCGGCCCGGGCGTTCACGCGTCGCGCTCTCACGCCGCCAGCTGCTCGGGAAGGGCGCCCGCGGCCAGCCGGGAATTGCGGTAGCGCGCGTCCGCCGTGACCTCCCGCTCGACCCACGGGGGCAGCACCACGGGCTGGTCTTCCCGCTCGAGCTCGATCTCGGCTAGGATGAGACCGGCGAGGCCGCCGCCGAACACGTCGACATCCCACACGGCGCCGGCATGCTCGACCCAATAGCGCGTCTTCTCCAGCCGTCGACCAGGCGGCAGGCGGGCCAGGAGCTCCGCGCCGTCCTCGGGCGCGATCGGAAACTCGATCTCGTCGCGGCTGACCCCGCGCCGCGGACTTTTCCAGGTCACCAGCATGTGCTCGCCGGCTTTGCGGATGCGGATCGTGTTGGTGCCGTCGGCGACGAGATAGCCCTGAACGAAGGGCGTCCCCGATTGACACAAGGTCAGAACCGAGGGGCTTGCAATGAACTTGCGCTCGATCTCGACCGCCATGCCGCGACTCGCTGCTGTTCGACCCCGAAAGCTTTCGCGGACAAAGCGGTGCAAGGCAAGCGCGCCAGTCGGCTCCGGGCACCGCGTTACAGGCATGGCTCGCCGACACTTTAGCCAGGATGCAAACCCCCCATCTTCAACTATGTAAAAGCGGGAGGAGACTTTCGATTGCAGGATGGTGCGCAGAAAATCCAATCGCTCACAGTTCCGAGGTCAGCACTGAAGACGGTATCCAAGCGTCCCAGCCTCAAGAAGCTGCTGCGGAAGGCGAATGCCAAACCGCTCAAGCAGGTCGCGGCCTTGCCGTTCCGCGTCGGTGCGGACGGCCGGATCGAGGTTCTCCTGATCACCTCGCGCGACACCGGGCGGTGGATCATCCCGAAGGGCTGGCCGATGCTGGGCCGCAAGGCGCACCGGGCGGCCGAGCGGGAGGCGTTCGAGGAGGCCGGCCTGAAGGGCCAGATCGCGGCCAGTCCGGTCGGGTGGTATCGTTACGAGAAGCGCCTCGATGGCGGCCTCGCGCTCCCCTGCAAGGTGCGCGTGTATCCACTGCGGGTCGAGGTGCAGCACGAACGCTGGCCGGAGCGGGATCAGCGGACGTTGCGATGGGTCGCGCCGGAGGAGGCCGCGACCCTCGTCCACGAGGACGAACTGCAGCAGCTGCTCGCGGGCTTTACGGTGGGGCCGCGCGCGCGCCGCGCGTGACCGCTGCAGACGACTTGCCCAGGGTCGTGGTGGTTCTCGTTCCGGTGGATCGCGGCCTTCTCATGATCCGTCGCGATCCGGCTGGCGGTGACAGCCAGCTCGCCTAGCCTGACGGCGAGACCTGGCAGGAGTCGGGGGCACGGGACGGGTTGGGGGATTGCGCCTTGCGGCCGAGCCGCCACGCCTCCTCTCGGTGGTGACCACGCCGGACCGGCGGCAGAACTTACTGTTCCGCGAGAGCCAACTGGCCCGTTCGAGGATCGAGGCGATCCCGGCCGCGAGGTTCTCGTGGTTCTGGTTGCCGACGCGACCGTCCGGACGGCCAAGCCGACCCACAATGCCATGGTGGCGCACTGACCCGCGCTTCGCCGGAAGGCTTATGCCAGGGAACCGGCCGGGCGTCCTGCCGTTGGCTCGGTAGATTGGATCTCTTCTAAGTTCCAAGTCCGTTTGTTCCAGGTCGGGCGGCCTTGAGCCGCCGATCCCGCAGGAGCCTGACCATGAACGCGAAGTGCGAGACCTGCCGGTTCTTCGACGAGCACAAGGGCAACGGCGCCGTCGCGCAGAACGATGCCGGCCTGTGCCGCTTCAATCCGCCCGTCAGCCAGCCCGCGCCGGAGTCCAAGGGACTTTGGCCGGTGGTCGCCGCACAGGATTGGTGCGGCCACTACACACCCGAGATGACGGCGGCCGAATAAGGCCGCTCCCGAACCAAGCAGAAGGGCCAGCCTGACGGCTGGCCCTTCTCGTTTCGCCGCAGCGCAGGATGTGCGGGTCGCCGCGGACCAGAATGTCCGGGATCAGCGCGGCCGACGGCGAACGCTCACCACGTTGCTGGCCGGCTCCGCCTTTCCGGCGGCCTCCGGCAGGGTGTCGAGGGCGGTCCGGACGATGGTCTGCGCGTCGAGGCCGGCCTCGGCGTACATCTTCTCCGGGCTGTCGTGGTCCTGGTAGCTGTCCGGCAGCGTCATCGTCCGCACCCGGACCCGGCCCGCATCCAGCGCGCCCCGCTCCGAGAGGAGATGCAGCACCATCGCGCCGAACCCGCCCCGCGAGCCCTCCTCGATCGTGATCAGGACCTCGTGGTCCCGCGCCAGCTCCAGGATCAGCGCCGCGTCCAGCGGCTTGGCGAAGCGCGCATCCGCCACCGTCACGGCAACGCCCTGCTCGGACAGCGTGTCCGCCGCCTTCAGCGCCTCCGCCAGACGCGTGCCGAGCGACAGGATCGCCACCCGCGCCTCCGCGTCCCGGCGCACCACCCGGCCCTTGCCGACGGCCAGGACCTCGCCCCGCTCCGGAAGCTCGATGCCGACCCCCTCGCCGCGCGGGTAGCGCAGCGCGATCGGCCCCGAATCATGCGCGTGCGCGGTGGCCACCATGTGGACCAGCTCGGCCTCGTCGGACGCCGCCATCACGGTCATGTTCGGCAGGCAGCACAGGTAGGCGAGGTCGAACGCGCCCGCATGCGTCGCCCCGTCGGCGCCGACCAAGCCCGCCCGGTCCATGCAGAACCGCACGGGCAGGTTCTGCAGCGCCACGTCGTGCACGACCTGATCGTAGGCCCGCTGCAGGAAGGTCGAGTAGATCGCCACGAACGGCCGGTAGCCCTCCGTCGCCAGGCCGCCCGCGAACGTCACCGCGTGCTGCTCGGCGATGCCGACGTCGAAGGTCTTGTCCGGATGCGCCTTGCCGAACAGGTCGATGCCGGTCCCGCCCGGCATCGCCGCGGTGATCGCCACGACCTTGTCGTCGGCATCGGCCGCCTTGATCAGGCTCTCGCCGAACACCCGCGTGTAGGCCGGCGCGTTCGGCTTGGCCTTGGCCTGGACCCCCGAGACCACGTCGAACTTGACCACGCCGTGGTAGCGGTCGGCGCTGGCCTCGGCCGGGGCGTAGCCCTTGCCCTTGCGGGTGACCACGTGCAGCAGGATCGGGCCGTGCTCGGCGTCGCGGACGTTCTTGAGCACCGGCAGCAGGTGGTCGAGGTTGTGCCCGTCGACCGGGCCGACATAGTGGAAGCCCATCTCCTCGAACATGGTGCCGCCGCCCACCACCAGGGAGCGGGCATATTCCTCGGCCGCGGCCGCGCGCTGGTAGAGCGCCTTGGGCAGGAGCTTGCCGAGCTGCTTGGCGGTCTCGCGCAGGGACTGGTAGGCGCCGCCCGAGGCGAGCCGGGCGAGGTAGGCCGACATGGCGCCGACGGGGGGCGCGATCGACATGTCGTTGTCGTTGAGGATGACGATCAGGCGCGAGTGCAGGGCGCCGGCGTTGTTGAGCGCCTCGTAGGCCATGCCGGCCGACATCGAGCCGTCGCCGATCACCGCGATGGCGTTGCGGCGCTTCAGGGCGCCGCCCTTCTGCTTGGCGGTGGCGTTGTCGAGGTCGCGGGCGACCGCCATGCCGAGCGCGGCCGAGATCGACGTCGAGGAATGCGCCGCGCCGAAGGGGTCGTAGACGCTCTCGGACCGCTTGGTGAAGCCCGACAGGCCGCCGCCCTGGCGCAGCGTACGGATGCGGTCGCGGCGCTCGGTGAGGATCTTGTGCGGGTAGCACTGGTGGCCGACGTCCCAGACGATGCGGTCGTCGGGCGTGTCGAACACGTGGTGCAGCGCGACGGTGAGCTCGACCACGCCGAGCCCCGAGCCGAGATGCCCGCCGGTGATCGACACCGCGTCGATCATCTCGGCGCGCACCGCGTCCGCCACAGCCGGCAGATCCGATTCCGGAAGCCCGCGCAACGCCGCAGGATTCGGGATTCGGTCGAGAAGCGCGCTCTGCTCGGGGGTAATTGCCACGGCATCAACCTCTAACGGATGGGATCGGTTTGATCGCCGAGCCTCAGGACATATCGAGCGGGGCGACGCCCTCGGGCCGCCCGTCGGCGCCGAGGGTGATCCGCTGGATCCGCGCCTCGGCCCGCTTCAGCAGCGCCTCGCAATGCTTCTTCAGCACCTCGCCGCGCTCGTAGATCGCCACCGATTCGTCGAGCGGGACGTCGCCCCGTTCGAGCCGGCGCACGATTTCCTCGAGCTGTTCCAGCGCCTTCTCGAAGGGCAGGTCGCCGGCAGCGGGGGCCACCTCGGGTCTGCTCGCACTCATCCCAGATACTTCCTTTGGAGGGTTTCTACGGCGCCAGCCCCCGTCGCCACAACCCGGGGCACAGGTTTGGCGGCCGGCTCCGCACCGTTTTGGAAGCGTGCGGCGGCGTTTTCGCCACACTTGGAGAGAGCGGGAGATTGCCGCCATTCGGTCGCAGACTGGGAGCGGCGGCCGTGACGGAACCCGTTCCGGACGGCGGTCACGCGAGCGTCAGGCAGAACGGTGTGCCCTCGAACGCGTCGGCGCCGCGGCCGATCCGCGCGATGGCCGCGACCATGCGCCCGTCGCGGCCGAGCATCCGGTCGGCGATGGCGACGAAGAGCGGATTGGGCGTCGCCGACGGGGAGGCGGCCCGCAGGGCGTCGGCGATCGCCGCCTCGTCGCGCTCGGGCGTCAGGGCGCAGGCCGCGATGAAGGCCGCGGCGGTGGAGCGGCTGATCCCGGCATAGCAATGGATCACCAGCGGCTTCTCCCGCGGCCAGGCCCGGACGAAATCGAGAACCCGCGCCACGTGCTCCTCCGCCGGCAGAACGTGTCCGTCGCGCGCGGCCGCGATGTCGCTGACGCCGATGACGGCGTGGTTCTCGGCGTCGATCACCGCCGGACGCTCCAGCGGCGTGCCGACATTGATCAGCGTGAGCACGTGACTGGCGCCGGTCGCCGCGACGGTCTCGGGCAGGCGTGAGAGGGGGCAGACGTGGAGGCTCGGCATGGTCAGCGCGCCATTGGCGTGCGATCGTGACGGATCGAGGGCAGCCGCGTGTCAGCTTGAGCGGAGCGCGTCGAAGCGCGCGAGGAACCGCGTCTCGGCTTCGGCGGTCGGCCAGGGCTCGGCGAGCGCCAGGACCCGGTCCGGCAGGTCCGCGGCAGGTCCGAAATAGCGCTCGGCCTCCTCCGGCGCGAAGCCGGCGAGGCGGATCGCTTCGAGATGGGCGGCGATCCGGTCGGCCTGCTTCACCAGGCGGACGAGCGCCGCCGCCGGGGCCGACAGGCCGAACCGGCCGCGGATGGCGTCCAGCAGGCGCAGCTCGACGCCGCGATAGGCATCCCCGATCGCGGCCTTCAACGGCGAGATGATGTCGCCGACCACGTATTCCGGCGCGTCGTGCAGCAGCAGCTCCAGCCCGTCCGGGTCGGTGCAGGCCGGGGCGACGTGCCGGCCCACCGCCTCGACCAGCAGGCTGTGCTGGGCCACCGAGAAGACGTGCGGGCCGCGGGTCTGGCCGTTCCAGCGGGCGACCCGGGCGAGGCCGTGGGCGATGTCGGCGATCTCGATGTCGCGGGGCGCGGGATCGAGGAGATCGAGGCGCCGGCCGGAGAGCATCCGCTGCCACGCGCGCGGCGCCGGATCGGGCGCAGATCCGCTCATCGCGCCTGCCCCAGGCGCGCGCAGGGTCCGTGCCGATGGCAGCCGACGAGGTGATCGTTGACCATGCCGACCGCCTGCATGAAGGCGTGCACGATGGTCGGCCCGCAGAACGAGAAGCCCTCGGCCTTGAGGGCCTTGCCGATCGCCCGGGAGATCGGGGTCTCCGTGGCGATCTCGGCGCGGCTCCGGGCGATGCCCTGCACCGGCTGCCCGTCCACGAAATCCCACAGGAAGCGCGCGAAGCCGGGGCCGCGCTCCTCGATCCGCAGCCAGGCCTGAGCGCCCGCGATGGTGCCCTGGATCTTGGCGCGGTTGCGGATGATGCGGGTGTCGCCCATCAGCCGGCCCACGTCCTCGTCCGTGAAGCGGGCGATCCGCTCCGGGTCGAATCCCGCGAAGGCGTCGCGAAACCCCTCGCGGCGGCGCAGGATGGTGATCCAGGACAGGCCGGCCTGGAAGCCGTCGAGGATCAGCTTCTCGTAGAGGGCCCGGCCGTCACGCTCGGGCACGCCCCACTCGGTATCGTGATAGGCGACGTAGAGCGGATCGAGGCCGGCCCACCAGCAGCGGGGGCAGCCGTCGGGGTGATCGATCAGGCCGGTTTCGGACATGGGCCCGGTTTAGCGAGAACAGGAGCGGAACGCCATGGCGGTCCGCACCTACTCCGCGGCGACCGTCCGCGCCGGGCGGAAGCGGGCGAGGACCTGCCGCCGCAGGCCCGCGATGTCGAAGATCCAGACCAGGGCGCCGTAGGCGGCAACACCGGCCGGGACCAGGACCGCCAGCGCGGTGGCGGGCGGGAGGTGGCGGAACGGGGCGAGGACGAGCCCCATCGCCGCGCAGGCGAGCGTCGCGACTCCGATCTCCCCCCACGGCAGGACGACGCGCTCCGGACCCGTGAGCGCGCGCCAGCCGAGCCACAGCCCGGCGGCGGCGAGGCCCGCGGTCTGCGCCAGGGCGACGCCGATCCCGCCCATCCGATCGGGCAGGATCAGCAGGCCGGCGCCGTTGACCGCGAGCCCGACCAGCGCGGCGGCGATCACGGGAAATGTCCGGCGGCGGATCTGGAAGACCGGGTTGAGGGCGTAGAACATCATCGACAGGCAGAACAGGCCGGGCAACAGCGCGACGCTGTAGGTCTCGAACGGCCCGCGATAGGCGTCCGGCACCACCAGCCCCTGGAGCGCCGGCAGCACCGCCCAGAACCCGACCGCGCAGGGTGCCAGCAGCGCGAAGACGGTGCCGGCATTCTCCGCCACCTGCGCCTCGGCGGCCGCGCGTCCGTGCTCCTCTTCGGCCTGGACGGCGAGCTGGAACAGCAGCAGGTCGAGCGCCGTGCCGAGCGTCGTCAGCGAGCGGGAGGTCACGTCCGCCGCGAGGGCGAAATAGCCGGCCTCCGCGAAGCCGGCATGGCCCGCGATGGCGCCGCGGTTCACGAAGGCAAGGCACTGATAGGCGGTGTTGGCCGCGATCAGCGGCAGGCCGTAGCGGGCGAAGACCCGCCAGGTGCCGGACAGGCGCGGCCGCTCGAACGGGGTGCGCGGGTCCCGCAGGGGATGGCGCAGGACGAACACCGCGACGAGCTGGCTCAAGCCCGCCGCCGCCAGCACCCAGGCCGGCTGGACGAGCCACCAGGCGGCGGCCGCCATCATGGCGAAGGACAGGACGTTCTTCACCGCGACGAGGCCGAGATAGAGCCGTCCGTCGAACCGCGCCCGGGCGAGCGCCGCGTGGTAGTCGAACACGCCGATGCCCAGGGCCGCCATCCCGGTGCCGCACAGGACCGCCTCGCGGCCGTCCGCGCCGCCGGCGAAGCCGAAGGCGCCGCACAGGGCGGCGGCGGCGAGCAGCAGCAGGCCGAGGCGCAGGTAGGCCCGGTCGAGCCCGTGGCGGATCCAGGGTTCGTCGAGTCGCACGCGCCCCGAGTAGAACCGCGTCGCCGAGAGGCGCAGCCACTCGAACAGAACCGTGTTCAGCACGATGGCGCCGGTGGTCGCCAGCGCGAACCGGCCGAAATCGGCCGGCCCCAGAAGCTTGGCGATCAACAGCCCGAGGACGAAGTTCAGCCCCGCATTGATGATGAAGGCGGCGATCACGGCCATGGACGGCGTCTCATGAGCGGCGGGGTCTCTCACGGGCAATCCGCAGGATGTAGCGCGGCACACGTAAAACTCCCCTAACCGGGCGGGATCGGGGCGGAACACGCCGCGATGCGGCCGCCACCGGCCCTCAGGCGGCGCGGACGGTGTCCAGGAAGCGCGCGACTTCGGCCCCGAGATGCTCGGATTGCCGCGACAGCGCGGAGGCCGCTTCGAGCACCGCGCCTGCCGCCCGGCCGGTCGTCTCGGCGGCTCCGGCGACACCGAGGATGGTGCTGGTCACCGCGCCGGTGCCGATCGCCGCCTGCCCGACATTCCGGACGATCTCCTGCGTGGCCGCACCCTGCTCCTGCACCGCCGCCGCGATCGCGTTCGCCACACCGCTGATCTCCTGGATCCGCCCGGTGATCGCGTCGATCGCCGCGACGGCCTCGCCGGTTACCCCCTGAATGCCCGCAATCTGGCCGGCGATCTCCTCGGTCGCCTTGGCGGTCTGTGCGGCCAGGGCCTTCACCTCGGAGGCCACCACCGCGAAACCGCGCCCCGCGTCGCCGGCGCGCGCCGCCTCGATCGTGGCGTTGAGCGCCAGCAGGTTCGTCTGCCCGGCAATCGCGGCGATCAGCCCGACGACGTCGCCGATCCGCGCCACCGCGCCGCGCAGTTCCCGGACCAACGCCCCCGTCTGGTCGGCTTCCGAGACCGCGCCCGCGGCGAGCCGGGTCGAGCCCGCGACCTGCCGGCCGATCTCCTCCACGGAGGCGCCGAGCTCCTCGGCGGCCGCCGCCACGGTGTTGACGTTGGCGGCGGCCTCCTCGGCGGCGGCCGCTCCGGTGCTGGACTGGCCGGCGGTCTCGGTCGCGGTCACCGTCATCGTCTGGGCGGTGGCCTGCAGGGCACCGGCCGAATCCGAGACCTGGCCGATAATGCCGCCGACCGTGCGCTCGAAGTTCTCAGCCATCGCCCGCAGGTCGGATCTGCGCTGGCTCTCCGCCGCCGCCCGTGCCTCGGCCGCCTCGGCTTCGATCCGGCGGCCGCGGATCAGGTTGTCCTTGAACACCTGGACGGCCCGCGCCATCGCGCCGATCTCGTTGCGGTAGGCGCGCCCCGGGACCGTGGCGGAGGCGTCCCCGTCCGCCAGCGCCTGCATCGCCGCGGTCAGCGCCCCAAGCGGGTGCAGAACGCCGGCAAACAGGGTCCACAGGCCCAGGGCGACCAAGAGGATCACCGCCAGCAACGTCACCAGGCTGCGCGCAACGACGCTCCGGGCTGCGTCGGCGAGGGTCTCGGCACGCGCCACCATCGCGTCGAGGGCCGCGTCGCAGAGGTCGACGATGAAGCGCTGGTTCTCCATGTTGCGCTGGCGCAGCTCGTCGAACGTGTAGCCGGCGGCGGTGCGCGTGCTCAGCGCGTCGAAGACCGCTTGCGCGATGACCTTGGTGTCCCCCTCGAAATTGCTCGCCTTTGCCTTCTCGAACGCGGCCCGTACCGCCGCGGTGACGTCGGTCGCGGCCTCGGACGTGCGCCGCCACGCGTTCAACAATTCGGCCCGCTCTTCCGCGGCCGCGACCGTCTCGGGCAGGGACCACGACGTCCCGGTGACCAGGGACGTCTGCACCCGCACCGCGACGTTGCCGCTGGCGACGCGCGTGTCCCAGGCCGCCTGCTTGAGGGCGAGATAGCGTTGCAGGACGGGATCGGACCGGGGAATGGCCGCGTCGACCGCCTTCAGCGTTGCCGTCAGGGCCTCCAGCAAGTCCCGGAACGCGGCCAGCGCGGCGTCCCGCAGTGCCGGGTCACGCCGGGCTTTCGGCAGTCCCAGGGCTTCATCGATGCGGGGCCGGACGGCCGCCATCACCGCCTGGGCTTCGTTCAGGCGACCGAGCGTCGCGCCGACCGCCGGCTCGGCCAGATCCCTCAGGCTGTGCTGAGCGCGGCGGTAGTTCTCGATCGTCGCCTGCCGGCTGGCCGCGATGGTCGACAGGGTCTTCGTATCCGCGGGCGCCTCACCCCCGAGGGCGATCGTCGATCCGCGCTCGATCCGCAGTTGCAGGATGGCCTTGAGGAGTCCCCGGCTCGCCTGGGTCAACGTCACGGCCCCGTCCGCAGCCGTCGCCTGAGACCGCGCGTCGATGAGGGTCCGGACCGCGTCGCCCAGCGCCATGCAGGCCATGATCACGATGACCAAGCACAACAGCGTCCGGATCGAGAAGCGTCCCAGCCAGAGGGTCATGGGTCAGGATCCCAGATTACGTGATGTTCTGTCTTATGGTGTAGGATCTAAGCAAGCAACAAACGGAATGAATTTTTCCTGACTTGGTCATGCAGTTTATTTATGTGACTAAATACGCTCAGATTGATAAAATATACTATAGTAAAATCTCAATCCGGTCGGCTGATGTTATAAATTACGCCTGAGAAGCGGCCTCTCATCCGGCTCTGCGACGGGTCCCGTCGGGTTCATGTCGGCGCAACGGCACGAAACGGAGCCGATCTGCATTGTCCGGGCGCATCCGTCTGCGCGCGCGCAGCGGGGCCTTCCCATCCAGGGCGGCGCGGCCGCGGCCGGCGTTTCTCGGCCACTGGTCGCGCCGCGGGGCGCGGGATGGCGGAGCGGGCTGCATAAACTGTCGCGGTCGGTCGGGCCCGGAACCGCGCCGGCGAGATCTTTACACCCCGCGCTCGTAGCGCCAGGCCTCCATGCCATCCTCATAATAGTCGGGCCGCACCGCGAAGCGGACGTAGCCCCGGCGGTCGTAGAGGCGGATGCCGGCGCCGTTATCGGCGCGCACCTCTAGCCGGAGGCGGTCGCAGCCCCGGGCGCGGGCGTAGGCCTCCGCGGCGTCGAGCAGCCTGCCGCCGAGGCCGAGGCCGCCACGGTTCGGCGCCACCGCGATCGAAGCCAGCCGGGCGATCCGGCTGCTGCGCCGCCGCTCGAGCACCGCGGCGCCGACGAGGACCGGGGTCGGATCCGCGTCCGGCGCGTCGATCAGCGCCGCCAGCACGTCCATCGTGGGCGACAGGATCGCGTGGCGGATCGCCCGGCGCTCGGCTCGGTCGGTGGCGAAGGCGGCGTGCTCCAGGGCGACCAGGGCGTCGAGATCGGCGAGCGTGGCGGTGCGGATCGTCGGCTCGGGAAGCCCGTCGCCGACCGGGTTGCGCAGGGGGGCGCTCACGCCCGCGCCGTCGCGGTGGATCTGATCGGCCCGGCCATCGCTTGCTCGCCTGAGTACTCTGCCTACTCCGGTCAGATGCCCGCTTCCACCCCGCTTGGGAAGCCCGCACGGCTTGCCGCGCACCGTCGGAATGCGTCGTTTTTGCAACGGACCGCGCGGGGTGTGAATTCCGGGCGGAAAAGCGGGCGTTGCGGGGGCTCGTCCCCTTGCCGCGCGGGGCTCGTCTCCGTATATGCGCCGTGCCCAATTTCGCACGTGCCTGTGGCCGCGTGTCGGTTGGTGGGCATCCGGTCAACTGCCGGACAGCCGCCAGGGGTCTTAAAGGATCGATGGTCGCAAGGGTGGATCCCTACGGCCGGCATCCAGGTGGCAACACCGGACCCCGACAACAACCGGCAGCCGGAGGCGAAACCGGCGAACCCCGCTCTCCACGGGGGACGCAGCTTAAAGCAACGACGAACGGGCTTTTTTGGTCTCGTCGGCCCTCCAAAGGCCGGCACCGAAGAGGCTTGTTTCTCTTTGCCCGGCGTGCGGTGGGGGTCCTCCCTTCCAATCCACGGCAGCTTCCGGGTGCTCTGCGCCCGCACGGATGCACGCGTCTCCAAAGCGCGTGGGCCGGCGCGACGCATCGCCCCCTGACGCCGGCGGCCTGTCAGGCCGTCATCTTCGACAGCGCGCCCCGCGTAAGGGCGCTCGCGAACCCGTGCCGGGAGACGACCATGACCGACCGCATCCGTGACTACCTGCGCGTGCGCCGCGACCTCGGTCAGGACGAGGGCCCCGTGATGGTCCTCGATCTCGACGTCGTGCGCGACAATTACACCGCCTTCGCGCGCTCCCTGCCGGACACCCGGGTGTTCTACGCCGTGAAGGCAAACCCGGCCCCCGAGGTGCTGCGTCTGCTCGCCGAGATGGGCTCGTGCTTCGACACCGCCTCGGTCGCCGAGATGGAGATGGTGCTGGCCGCTGGCGCCACCGCCGACCGGATCTCCTTCGGCAACACCATCAAGAAGGAGCGCTGCATCGGCCGCGCCCTGAAGCTCGGCATCCGCCTGTTCGCGGTCGATTGCCAGGCCGAGGTGGAGAAGATCGCCCGGGCCGCCGACGCGCTGGGCGTGCCGGCCGGCACGGTGCGGGTGTTCTGCCGCATCCTGTGCGACGGCGCGGGCGCCGATTGGCCGCTGTCCCGCAAGTTCGGCTGCGTGCCCGAGATGGCCGCGGACGTGCTGGAGCACGCCCATCGCCAGGGACTCGAGGCCTACGGCATCTCATTCCATGTCGGCTCGCAGCAGGGCAACACCGAGGCCTGGGACGGGGCGCTCGGCTCCGCGGCCGGGATCTTCCGCGAGTGCGCCGAGCGCGGCATCGGCCTGTCGATGGTCAATCTCGGCGGCGGCTTCCCGACCCAATACCTGAAGGCGGTGCCGGGCGTGGAGAGCTACGGCGAGGCGATCTTCCGGGGCCTGACCAAGCATTTCGGCAACCAGATCCCCGAGACGATCATCGAGCCGGGCCGCGGCATGGTCGGGAATGCCGGCCTGATCGAGGCCGAAGTCGTGCTCGTGTCGAAGAAGTCGGCCGCCGAAGACGAGGTCCGATGGGTCTACCTCGACATCGGCAAGTTCGGCGGGCTGGCCGAGACCATGGACGAGGCGATCCGCTACCCGATCCGCACCGCGCGGGACGGGGATGCGACCGAGCCGTGCGTGATCGCCGGCCCGACCTGCGATTCGGTGGATGTGCTCTACGAGCGGCAGCTCTACCCGCTGCCGATTTCGCTCTCGATCGGCGACAAGGTGCTGATCGAGGGCGCGGGCGCCTACACCACGACCTACGCGGCGGTGGCGTTCAACGGCTTCCCGCCCCTTCAGCAGATCGTGATCTGATCGCGCGTGCCGCCCGGGACATTCCGGGCGGCCTTCTTCCGAAACCGTTCCCGGCGGGTGACGCGCGGCAGGAGGCGGACGCACGGATCCCGTTCGTCTGGAACCACCCTGCGGTCACGCGGCGATAAGGGCCGCTGTCGTTTCTCCGGAAACGTCGGCCGGCCCTGATCGCTTGCCGAGACGATCCATCGCTTCTCCCGCATGCCGGCCCCGGGGAGGGCATTGTCATGATCGAGATCCGCGCGGAGCACCTTCACGACGTCCCGGCGCGCGAGCGCCTGCTCGACGCGTGCTTCCCCGGCAACCGACGCGGAAAGACTTCGGAGCGCCTGCGCGAGGGACGCCTGCCGGCGCGCGGCCTCGCCTTCGCGGCGACCCGCGCCGGGCGGCTGGTGGGCACCCTGCGGCTGTGGCACGTCGAGGTCGGCCTCGGCCGCCCGGCGCTGCTGCTCGGCCCGCTGGCGGTCGATCCGGCGATCCAGGGACAGGGGCTCGGCTCGGTGATGATGCAGGCCGCCCTCGGCCGGGCCGAATCGCTCGGCCACGGCGCCGTGCTGCTGGTCGGCGACGCGCCCTATTACGCCCGCTTCGGCTTCGACCGGGCGCTTGCGGAGGGCCTCACCCTTCCGGGTCCGTTCGAGCGCGCGCGTTTCCTCGGGCTGGAACTGCGCGCGGGCGCGCTGGCGGGGGCCGAGGGGCTGGTCCGGGCGACCGGCGTGCTGTCGCCGGTCGAGGCGGTGGCGAACGAGGCCCAGGTCGCGCGACGACGCGCCGCCTGAGCGCGGACGCCACCCGCCTCCGGGGTAAGACCGGCTCTAGCAAACGCGACCTCATCCTGAAGTGCCCGCGCGCGGGCCTCGAAGGGGTCCCCCAGCCAGCGGCGCGATCCCTAGAGGCCTCCTTCAAGGCCTCCGCTGCGCTCCTGCACCTCAGGATGAGGGAGAGGGTTGGACGGGCGCCCATCTCGGGTGGCGCAGCCCCGGCATGCGCCTGTCGATGGGCGCGTGCACGGCCCTGGCCGGCCTCATGCATTGCGCCCGGCGCCCGCGATCCCGCATAGACGGTCCGCCGGCCTCCCGGAGAAGGTTGCTCCACCGATGCAGATCGCCACGCCCTACCTGATGTTCCTCGGCGACGTGCCCGACACGCTGGCGGCCAAGACCGCCTATGGGATCAAGGACTGGCGCCCCGAATGGTGCGTCGGCCAGACGCGCCTGCCGGGCTGCGCCGCCGATCTCGGCATCCCCGACATGACCCTGCCCGAAGCCCTGGCGAAGGGCTGCCGGACCCTGGTGATCGGCGTCGTCAACGCCGGTGGCGTGCTGCCCGACCACTGGGTCAAGGAGATCGTCGCGGCGATCGAGGCCGGCCTCGACGTGGCGAGCGGCCTGCACGTCAAGCTCGGCGCCGTGCCCGCCATCGCGGAAGCCGCGGCGCGGCGCGGGCGCCAGCTCCACGATGTCCGTCACACCGACGAGCGCTTCCCCACCGGCAAGGGCACCAAGCGGGCGGGACGGCGCCTGCTCACCGTCGGCACCGATTGCTCGGTCGGCAAGAAGTACACCGTGCTGGCCCTGGAGCGCGGCATGCGCGAGCGGGGCCTCGACGCCGATTTCTGCGCCACCGGCCAGACAGGCGTGTTCATCTCCGGCCGGGGCGTCGCCATCGACGCCGTGGTGGCGGATTTCATCTCCGGCGCCGTCGAGACGATCTCGCCCGAGGCCGCCCCGAGCCACTGGGACCTGATCGAGGGCCAGGGCTCGCTGTTCCACCCCTCCTTCGCGGGCGTCAGCCTCGGCCTGCTGCACGGCGCCCAGGCCGACGCCTTCGTGGTCTGCCATGAGCCGACCCGCACCACGATGCGCGGCGTGAAGCACGAGCTGCCGACGATCCAGCAGGTGATCGACCTCACCGTGCAACTCGGCAGCCTCACCAACCCGGCGATCAAGCCGGTGGGCATCGCGGTCAACACCCAGGCGCTCGCCGAGGGCGAGGCCCGGGCCCTCCTCGAGACGCTGGCGGCCGAGCACGGCCTGCCCGCTACCGACCCAGTGCGGTTTGGCGTCGACGGGCTGATCGATCGGATCGTCGCCGACTTCCCGGCGATCTGATCCTCCCGCCTGCGCTGGCTCCGACATCGTCTTTGCGGGCGGAGCGAAGCAATCCCAGGTAGCGCCACGGTCTCGAGTGCCGCGCATCACTGGGTCGCTTCGCTGCGCTCGCGATGACGGCGAGGACTGCCTCGACCAAAGGCTCCAACCGGGAAACCGTACGCCATGGCCCGCCGCCTGACCCTCGCCGTCGAACGATTCCCGATCGCGGGGGCCTTCACGATCTCCCGCGGCAGCCGCACCGAGGTCGCCGTGGTGGTCGCGACCATTACCGACGCGAACGGGGTCGGGCACGGCGAGTGCGTGCCCTATCCGCGCTACGGCGAGAGCGTGGAGAGCGTCAGCGCCCTGATCGAGGGGCAGGCGGAGGCGATCGCGGCCGGGATAGGCCGGGAGGCGTTGATGGCGCGCATGACGGCGGGCGCCGCGCGCAACGCCCTCGACTGCGCGCTGTTCGACCTCGAAGCCAAGCTCCAGGGGCGTCCCGCCTGGGCCATCGCCGGGCTCCCTGAACCCCGGCCGGCGATCACCGCCTACACGCTGAGCCTCGGCACGCCGGAGAGCATGGGCGAGGCCGCCCGCAGGGCCGCCCACCGGCCGCTGCTCAAGGTCAAGCTCGGCGGGGACGGGGATCCCGAGCGCATCGCCGCCGTGCGGGCCGGCGCGCCGGAGGCCCGGCTGATCGTCGACGCCAACGAGGCGTGGCGGCCGGAGAACCTGGAAGCCAACCTCGAAGCCTGCCTGAAGGCGGGCGTCGCGCTGATCGAGCAGCCGCTGCCGGCCGATGCCGATGCCCTGCTTGCCGAGATCGCCCATCCGGTGCCGGTCTGCGCCGACGAGAGCCTCCATGACCGGGCCGGCCTCGACGCGCTCGCCGGGCGTTACGACGCGATCAACATCAAGCTCGACAAGACCGGCGGCCTGACCGAGGCGGTGTTGCTGGCCCGCGAGGCGAAGGCGCGGGGGCTCGCGGTCATGGTCGGCTGCATGCTGGGCACCTCGCTCGGCATGGCGCCGGCGGCTCTGCTCGCGAACGACGCGGCGTTCGTCGACCTCGACGGGCCGCTGCTGCTGGCCCGCGACCGCAATCCGCCGCTTCGCTACGAGGGCAGCCTGATGCATCCCCCCGCGCCTGAGCTGTGGGGGTAGCGTTTATAGGGGGCAGCCTGCCACCAACCGTAGCTCGGATCTCGCTGCCCCCGCGTGCGGCATCGTCATTCCGGGTCGCCCAAGGCGAGCCCGGAATCCAGAACCACCGACGGTGCAAGCTCCTGGCACGCAACGTATTTTAATTACGGACGCCGCTGCGCGGTCCCGGAACGACGATCGCACCCTGTGGAGATCCCAGGCCGCGAGGATAGGGATCGACCCGGCTGTCACCCGCGGGGCATCACAGCGGCTTTGGGATTAGGTATACCAGAAGGCTTGCCTTCCTCTCGCCCGGCTGCCATCCATCGCATGTGCGATTGGGGCCGTGGCGCGGACGCGCTGTTCCCAGCAGCCAGACAACACACAGCAGTCTTCAATGCTGGGGAGGAACGACGTGGCCAAGAACATCCTGATCCTGGGGGCCTCCTACGGCTCGCTCCTAGGGACCAAGCTCCTGATGGCCGGTCACAACGTGACCCTGGTGTGCCGCCGGAAGACCGCGGACCTGATCAACCGCGAGGGGACCGAGGTCCGCATCAAGCTGCGCGACGAGAAGGAGCACCGGGCGATCCACTCGCGCGACCTGCCCGGAAAGGTCGACGCCATGCCGCCGGAAGACGTGGACGTGTCGCGCTACGACCTCGTCGGCCTCGCCATGCAGGAGCCGCAGTACAACAACCACACGATCCGCGTCCTGATGATCAAGATCGCCGCGGCGAAGCTGCCGTGCCTGTCGATCATGAACATGCCGCCGCTGCCCTATCTGAAGCGGATCCCGGGGCTGGCCGCCATGGACCTCGAGGACGCCTACACCAATGCGGGCGTCTGGGACCGGTTCGAGCCGGGACTGGTGTCGCTGTGCTCGCCGGATCCGCAGGCCTTCCGGCCGCCCGACGAGGAGGCCAACGTCCTCCATGTCGGCCTGCCGACGAACTTCAAGGCCGCCACCTTCGACGATGAGGCCCATAACCGCCTGCTCCGGGAGCTGGAGGCCGATATCGACGCGGTGCGCCTCGACGGGCAGGACGTGCCGGTGAAGCTCAAGGTGTTCGACTCGCTGTTCGTGCCGCTGGCCAAGTGGTCGATGCTGCTGACCGGCAATTACCGCTGCATCACGCCCGGCGAGCCGCAATCGATCCACGACGCCGTGCACGGCGATCTGGCGCGCTCGCGGGCGATCTACGAGCACGTCGACGGGATTGCCCGGAAGCTTGGCGCCGATCCGGCCGATCAGGTGCCGTTCGAGAAATACGCCAAGGCCGCAGAGAGCCTGCTGAAGCCGTCCTCGGCCGCGCGGGCGGTGGCGAACGGCGCCCCCTACATCGAGCGCGTCGACCTGCTGGTGAAGCTGATCGCGCACCAGCTCGGCGAGCCGAATGCCGAGATCGACCGCACGGTCGAGACCGTCGACCGGAAGCTCGACGAGCGCATCATCGAGGGCTGACGGGCGCGTCATCGGGCGCGACGCGGCGCAGCGCGCCGTCATCACGAGCACAGCGAAGTGACCCAGAGCAGCGCGCCTACGGTCGGCGTGGCGCTTCTGGATTGCTTCGCCCTGCTCGCAAAGACAGTCTAAGCTCCGTCACTCCGCCAGATCCAGGAAATGCCGCCCCTGGCGGTCGTCGATCTCGATGATCCAGAGATCGGAATCGAACCGGATCTCCTTGGTCAAGCGCTCCTCCACGGCGAGCGGGCTCGCGCCGGTGACGATCGCGGCGAAGCGCCGGTCGCCGCTCTCCTCGGCCTCGAACAGGGCTTGCGGCGCTGGTCCGTAGAGGTCGGCGCTGCCGTCGAGGCGGTCAACCTTCACGAAGATCGCGCCGGCCTCTGCGGCCCCGCGCCGGCGCAGCACCGCCGGGATGCCCGCGACGTCGAGCCGACGGAGATGGGCCGAAACCCAGAAATCGGAGCGCAGGCGCATGCGTCTGTAGCCCTGTGACCCTCGGCTGGCCGCGATCCGGGCCGCCCGCGGTACGGCGGTTGGCGAAAACGGAACGGCACCCCGTTCGCCATGCGCGAAAGCGCCGGTTCGAGCAACCTCCGGCGCGCAGCCCCGCCAGCCTGCAACGGCTCGGCGCCTGAAATATTCCTTCAAAAAAATCCGGCTTTTTCGGGATTAAAATAGAATTGATTGATGTGTTTCAGCGCACATCGACAGTATTTATTGCTGATTAACTGAGCAAAGGGCGCCCGAATTCGCATCCTCCGATGATTGAAGGAGCATTCCGATGTGGAGAATGACCTCGCTTGCCACGCTGATCGTCGCCGGCCTGTGCGGTGTTGTGCCGTCGGCCCACGCTCGTTCGGAGACGCTTATGGATTTGCTGGGCAACCGCGATTCCAAGTCGTGCCCGCGCTATCAGCGGACGCCGCAGGATGCCTGCAACATCGTCGTGCACCGGCCGGGCGGGAATCCCACGCAGGACATGACCGGTTCGATCGGCCACGCGAAGTCCTGGCAGGCCAATGGCGGCCCGCGTTGCAAGACGATCTGCCGATTTACCGGCACACAATACTAGAGCCGCGCGCCTAAATGCCGAACGCGCGTCCTCTGCGGCGGAGGGCGCTTCCAGGGCTGCCATTTGATGCTAGGACCTCCGCTCGCGATGTCGGCAGCGGATCGCCCTGGACCTCGACCCCGTGTTCGGAAGCGGGCGTTCCGCTTCCGATCCCGAACCTCGCGATCGGCCGGACGGAGCGCGCTTCATCCCGAAGCCGTTCTCGGCCGAACGGCTCTGCGCGCACCGCAGGGAGATCCCGCCCGGCGGACGGAAGCCGGAGCCCCTGCGCGACTGAACCTGCGGCTCCGTGCGCCCTTACTCTCATCGACCATCTGGTGGTGTTGCGGCTGACACAGGCTCTGGAAGTCGCTACGACTGAAGGCCAAGCCTTGTATTCCCCCGGTCATGATCCACCCCGTCGAAAGCTCCATCAGGCCGGATACGTCCGACCCGGACCGCCTCGCCGAGCTTGATGCCTTTGACGTCCTCGACACGGGGCCCGAGGAGGGCTTCGAGGATGCGGTGCAGATTGCCCGGCTGATCTGTCAGACTTCGGTGGCCCTCGTCAGCCTGGTCGCGGCCAAGCGCCAGTGGTTCAAGGCGCGGGTCGGCTTTCCGTCTTGCGAAACCGACCTGGACAGATCGGTCTGCGTGTACGCGCTGAGCGAGCCGGACCTGCTGATCATCCCCGACCTCAGTGCAGATCCGCGCACTCGCACGAACCCGCTGGTGACGGGCGAGCCGCATATCCGCTTCTATGCCGGAGCCCCGCTGCGCACACGCAGCGGACGTGTGCTCGGGAGCCTGTGCGTCATCGACCACCAGCCCCGGCCGGACGGGTTGACGGAGGCGCAGCAGGACGCGCTGCGGCGACTGGCACGGCAGGTGATGATTCTGCTGCGCGAGCGCCGCCAGCTCGCCAGGATGCTGGCCTCGGAGGGGATGGCTCGTGCCGCCACGATCCGCCGCCTTGCGCTGATCGAGTTGGGCGATCAGTTGCGCGACCTTTCCACGATCGACGCGATGACCGCGAAGGCGGCCGAGATCGTCGGCCGGACCCTGAACGCCAGCCGCGCCGGCTATGGTGAGCTGGACAGCACCGGCCAATTCATCACCATTCCGGACGATTGGGCCTTGCCCGGCGAGGTCCGGCTGATCGGCCGTCATCGCTTCGCCGATTACGGCACGTTTGGATCCGGGCTCAAGCGCGGCGACACCCTCGTGGTCGCGAACGTCGAGACCGACACCCGCACCGCCGGCCACGCCAAGCCGTTCACGGCCATCAACGTTCACGCCATGCTCAACGTGCCGGTGCATGAGCGGGGACGCACGGTCGGCGTGTTCTTCGTGCACAATCCCACGGTGCGGGAATGGGGGCCGGAGGAGGTCGCGTTCGCCCGCAACGTGGCCGACCGGGTGCAGGTCGGCATCGGCCGCCTGCGGGCCGAGGAGCAGCAGGCGACCCTCAACCACGAAATCAGCCACCGTATGAAGAACACGCTGGCGATGGTGCAGGCCATCGCCACGCAGACCATGCGCAATGCCGTGGACCTCGATGCGGCCCGCAGCGCTCTCGCGGCGCGGCTGGTCGCTCTGGGCAAGGCCCATGACCTGCTGTTGAGCGGCACGCGCGAGAGCGCCAGCATCGGCGCCATTCTGCGGGGTACGCTGGCGATTCACGAAGACGCGCAGGCCAATCGCCTGCGGCTGGACGGGCCTCCGGTGCAGGTCGGCGCCCGTGCCGCGCTGTCGCTGGCGCTGATCGTCCACGAACTGGGGATCAATGCGGCCAAGTACGGGGCGCTGTCGGTTGCCGGAGGCCATGTCCGCGTTGGGTGGACGATCGACACGACGGGTCCGGAGCCGATCGTGCGCCTGTGCTGGATCGAGCAGGACGGTCCGCCGGTGATGCCGCCTACCAGCCGGGGGTTCGGCAGCCGCCTGATCGAGCGCGGTCTGGCCGGGGCATTCGGCGGCGAGGCGAGCCTGACCTACGAGCCCACGGGCGTGGTGTGCGAGCTGACCGCCCCGCTGGCAGCGATCGAGGCGGACGAATAGGCGGCATCGGCTGGGACTGCCGTCCCATCCGTTTGCCTCCGCGCGGCGAAACTTTCCCTCTGACGTCTCCGTAAGTGGGCCCGTTACCCCGCTCACAGGGGTTGGGACGGAAGGAAATACGATGCTCACCATGAACACGGGCCGCCGCGCCGCCAAGGCGCTCGCCCTTACCCTCGCGCTCGGCCTCGGGGCGAGCGGCGCAGCCTACGCCAAGAACCCAATGGTCGGCGGCGCGCCGATGTATGCCCAGAAGACCATCGTCGAGAACGCGGTCAATTCGAAGGATCACACCACCCTGGTGGCCGCCGTGAAGGCTGCCGGCTTGGTCGACACGCTGAACGGTCCGGGTCCGTTCACCGTGTTCGCACCGACCAACGCCGCCTTCGCCAAGCTGCCGCCGGGGACCGTCGAGAACCTCGTGCAGCCGCAGAACAAGGCGACGCTGACGAAGATCCTGACCTACCACGTCGTCCCGGGCGTCTACACGGCTAAGGACCTGATGGCGCTCGCCAAGAAGGGCGGCGGACAGGGGACGCTCACCACCGTTGCCGGCGAGCCGCTCGCCGTCGAGGTGCAGGGCAAGAAGGTCTACGTGACCGACGTGAAGGGCAACACCGCCACCGTGACCATCCCGAACGTGATGCAGTCGAACGGCGTCATCCACGTCGTCAACGCCGTGCTGATGCCCTGATCGGCCCGAGCGGTGCGGCGCCCGCAGCCTCGCCGAGGCTGCGGGCGCCGATCCCGCCCAGGACGAGCCGGCGGCGCGCCGACATCGTGTCAGTCCGCGAGAAGCTTGCCGGTATAGACCACAGGGCCGGTGGGCTGGCCGGTCGGCGAACCTCCGGGCGGCTCCACCGAGACGGCGAGCACCCCATCCGGCGCGGTGCCCGTCGGCAGCCTCACCTCACTCTGTCCGGCCCCGACGAGGCCGAGCGGCCTCGGCCCCTGCGCGCCGACGTACCAGAGCTCCAGGCTGCGATCCGCGGGTGCCTCGGCGTTGACGGGTCTCACCTGCGCGAGGCCGGTTCCGAGGTCCACACGCACGATCAGCGCCGGCACCGTGCCGCCGCCCTGCACCACGGCGAGGTAGCGGCCGCCGGACGGCGTCAGCGACGGCCCCACCACGACGAACAGGGCGAGCCCGGCCGCCAGCAACCCGGCTCCGCCGGCGGCGATCCGCCAGCGCCGGAGCTGAGCGCGAAGTAGCGCGATCTGACCGGCGTCTGCGCGGCCCGACCGCGGCAACGCCCGCAACAACGCGGCGCGCACCCGCGGCGGCGGCGTCTCGGCGGGGACCACCTCGGCCAGAGGGCCGAAGCGCTGTTCCCAGGCGCGGATTCGCGCCCGTGCGGCCGGATCGCCGGCGGCTGCGCGCTCCACGGCTTCGCGTTCCCGGGCGTCGAGCGTTCCGAGCACGTACTCCGCCGCGCGCAGGTCGGGATCGTCGGGGTCGGGTCCGCCCGGTCCGGTCACGACACGGCCTCCAGGCAGGTCTTCAAAGTGGCCAGCGCGCGATGCAGCCAGGTCTTGATGGTGTTGACGGGGCAGTCGAACCGGCGGGCCAGTTCCTCACGCGAGCGACCCTCACAATACGCCAGCACCACGCAATCCCTGTGGCGCGGGTCAAGCCGGCTGAGGCAAGCCGCCAGGGCATCGCGGTTCTGGAACGCGACCGCCTCGTCGTGCGGGTCGATCAGCCGTGCCACCCAATCCTCGCCGCTCTCCAGTTCCGGCCCCTGAACCTCGACTTTCCGGCGCACGCTGTCGATGGCGCGGTTGCGTGCGATCGCGATCAGCCAGGGCATCGGCGGGCCGGCGTCCGGCCTATAGGTGCCCGCCGCCTGCCAGATCCGCATGTAGACGTCCTGGAGCACGTCCTCGGCCAAGGCCCGGTCGCGCTGGATACGCAGGATCAGCCCGTAAAGTTTCGGGCTCGTGAGATCGTAGAGTTCGGCAAGCTGGTCCGCCTCACCTCGGCCGATCCCAGCAAGCAGCCGGCGCAGCGTGGCGTCGTCGGCCAAGATGGGCCCTCCGCAAAGCCTCGAGGCGTCCTGTGTCGGGCGCCCTCCCCACCGCTGCTTTAGCCCACTTTTCGTGACTGGGAAGATACCGTGGCAGGGACAGGGGATCCCGGCGCAGCGTTCGACCTCGGTCGGCGGCGTCCGGGATGAAGATCTCAGGGCTCGGCCGCCCTGAAACATGGGCGCCGGACAGTCGGCGATTTTTGATGCGTCTCGAACGCACCGCAATACGGACCGTCCCAGCACAGGGGCGAGGCTTGGTCCGGCCGGGGCCGGCCGCCGGATGAACGTGTTCTCGATCGACATGGAGAGCGCTTGAAACAAAAAACACCCTGGCCGCTCGCTCGTTCAGGGTGTCATCGACCTCGCCGACCCGGTGATGCCACTTGGGCTGCGGCGGTCAAATCAAGTTGTCACGATGCTCGCGGCCGACGCGTGACGCGGAAGACCCGTTCCTCGCCCGGAGGCCGCGAGCACCTTGGCACGGAAGGCGGGTTCCGCTGCGCGTCGCGCTAGTACGACCCGAACTTGAAGTTCAGGCCGGCGCGCGCGATGCCGCCTTCGGTCCGGAACCGGGAGATGTAGCCGACACCCGGGCCGCCCACGGAGCCGACGAGCAGATTGTGGCTTCCGAGATCGTAGCGCAGGTACTCGGCCTTGAGGGTCACCGCGCTGGAGCGGAAGAAGTTCAGGAAGGAGTCGGTCGGCAGCGCGTACTCGATCCCGCCGCCGTAGGCGTATCCGGTGTCCAACCGCGAGCGGCTGCCGAAATAGGTCAGCGGCGCCCCGGTCTGGAACCCGACGCGCTGGGTCACGTCGCCGTAGGCGAAGCCGCCGGTGCCGTACACGAAGACGCGGTCGAAGGCGTAGCCGACGCGCCCGCGCACGGTCCCGAGGAAGCTCAGATCCGTCCGATAGGTGTTGGTGAGGACGTTGGGATTGAAGGCCGGGCGGAAGATCGACTGCACGCCGGTGCGCTGGAGATCCATGTACTGGGCGTCCGCCTCGACGCCGACAACGATGCCGGACCCGGGCGTGAACTGGTAATTGTACCCGACCTGGCCACCGGCGGTGAAACCGTCCTGCGGCAGGCGGACCGCCGGGCTGCGCAGCAGGTTGTTCACGTTGTTCTGAAGGGTGCCGATGCCGACGGTCCGGATCGTGTCCGACTCGGTGTAGGCGTAGCCGGCGTTGACGCCGAAATAGGCGCCGGTCCACGTGAACACCGGCACGGGCGTGAAGACCGGCGGCGGGGCCGCGCGACGCGGCAGGTCGGCGGCCGAGGCGGTGGCCGTCATGGCGGCGAACGTGGCCAGCGCGGCCAGAAACTTATTCATGCGCAAGTGGCTCCCCGAATTCCAGTCGGTCGGAAGCTACCCACAAATGTTCGTATGTCCTGTATCTACAAAGTCACATCGAAATCTAAAACCCGATTCTACTCGCCATGTCTGACCGACAATGCCAGGAAAGTCACGATTTATCCTGCGACAACATGTCTATATACTGGTAAAATCAGTGCCACGGATGAGTATTTGATTTAATCCCCGCTCGATCAGGATTTTTACGGATCGCCTGACCGGCTCTCCTGATCGCCGAAGCGGATCCGATCCGCCTGTGATGCACCGGCGATCCGGATCACGACGAGGGCGCGCCGCGCACCGTCTCGACAGGTCACGCAACCCTCAGCGCCGCGCAGCACGGTGGCGTTGCCGGGGGCTGGGATGGCCAGGGTCTCGTCTGCGCCAACCCATCACGATGACGGCTGGCTCGATGCCGCTCGCGATGAGCGTCCGGATGGTGTGACGTGCCCGCAAAGCCCTGAACACCGGCATCCGCCGAACCCATCGAGCCGCTTGTCATCACGCGTGCTCGTCGGCGAACGAATTCGCCTGTTCGCCACCCGCCATGGGGCGCTGACGCCTCCCCTGGCAGGGTTCACGAAACGGGGTGTCGTCATCCCGCGACCCGCTGTCGGCGAGAGCCCGCAAGCCAGAGTTGCAGATCGCGTCGGGGCCGCGTCGACGCAGCGCGCGATGGGCTTCGCGACGGTACCGGTCGACGAGCCGTGCTAGCCGTGACCGGCCCGGGTGACCAGCTCGCGCAGGGTCCGACCCGAGGCCTCGCCGGTGACCGGCAGCTTGGCATTGCGCTCGAACTTCTCGATCGCCGCCCGCGTGCCCGGGCCCATCGCGCCGTCGGCCTTGATCGGATAGCCGAGCTTCGACAGCGCCTTCTGGGCCCGTAGGATCGGATCCGTCTCCTTCTCGGGCTTGGCCGTCTTCGACGCCTCCTTCGAGGCCTCCTTGGACGCCGCCGGTTTCGCGGCGGCCCGCGGCGATGCCTTCGGGGTCACCGAGGCCGTGGTCTCGTCCGCATGGATCAGATCGCCGATCGCGTCCCGGCTTGCCGACTTCGCCGGAGCCGGCGTGGCCGCCCGGTCGGGCTCGGGGCGGGCCGGATCCCGCGCGACGTCCCTGACGGGCTCCTTCGCGGCCGGGGCCGCGTCGCGCGGCGGGGGCGCCTTCTGAGCCAGCTTCGGCAGGATCGGCGCGGGATGCCGCCCGGCCTGATAGCCCAGGGCGTTGACGCAGACGAAGGCCGCCGCGCCCACGGCCACGAGGCTCCCCAGCACGGTGCCGGGTCTGGTCCGGCACGTCGTGCCCGTCGCCTTCAGCACGCCCATGAGGACGGCGCGCCAGTCGCCCGGGACGGCGGTCCGGCTGGGGCCGGGGCGGCGGGCACGGCCGACTTCACCCGGGATGGCGATCTCGCGGTAGCCTGACATCCTAACTCCTTCCGGGGGACCTGGGGCTCACGCCGTGCGGCGCAGGGCTGGGCCGGCGGGCGCCGCGGCGGGACCCGGCTCCGCGTCGAACAGCCCGAGGGGCAGGCGCACCACGCGGCGGGACGGTGGGGCCCCCCGCACGGACGTACGGACCGGGGCGGGGCCCGGCGCAGCCGACGGTCGGCACACGAGGGGCAGCGTCACGGTCACGGCGGTGCCGGCCTGCGGGGCGCTCTCGATCAGCAGCGCCCCGCCGTGCAGTCCCACAAGGCCCTGCACGACCGAGAGGCCGAGGCCGGTCCCCTCGTGCTGGCGCTTGTAGTCGCCGCCACCCGCCTGGAAGAACGGGGTGCCGAGCTTGGGCAGGTCGTCCGCGCCGATCCCGGCGCCGGTATCGGCCACGACGATCTCCAGCCTGTCCGCGCGCCGGTGCAGGGACAGGTCGACCCGGCCGCCCCGCGGGGTGAACTTCACGGCGTTCGAGAGCAGATTGATCAGAACCTGTCGGCACGCGCCCGGATCGGCGGTGATCTCCACGGGCCCCGCCGCCGAGACCGCGAGCGTGACGCCGGCCGCTTCGGCCTTGAGGCGCATCAGGTCGCAGCAGCCCTGGAGCAGCGCCGCGATGTCGAAGCTCTCGGGCGCGTAATCGAAGTTGCCGCTCTGGATCCGGCTCATGTCGAGGAGCGTGTTGACGACCCCGAGCAGATGATGGCCCGACGCGCCGATGATCCCGGCATATTCGCGCGCCTGGTCCGGGCTGAGGCTGACGACGCCTTCGCCCGCCAGGACCTCGGAGAAGCCGATGATCGCGTTGAGCGGCGTGCGCAGCTCATGGGTGACGTTGGCCAGGAAGCGACTCTTGATCGCGTCGGCCCGTTCGGCCTCGGCGCGGGCGCGCTCCAGCTCCTCGGCGTGGCGATGGTGCTCGGTCATGTCGCGGGTCACCGCCACAACCGCCATGGCGCTGTCGTGCGACCCGTGCTCGATCCGATGGGCGCGCATCTCGGCATGGATCAGCCGCGCACCGTCCGGCCGGCCGGCCTGCGGCTCGACATGCAGGCGCAGCGGCAAGGTCGCGGGGCGCCCGGTGGCGGCGACGTCGCTGACGGCCTTGAGGAAGGCCGGCCGGTCGGCCACGTGAACCCGTTCCAGCAACCCGTGGCCGCGCAGCCGCGTCGGCTCGCTGCCGAGGAGCCGCGCCGCCGAGACCGAGGCCTCCAGCACGCGGCCGTTGCGGTCGTGCCAGGTTACGAGGTCGTCGATCGCCGAGAGCAGCAGCCGGTCGCGCGCCTCGTTGTCGCGCAGGCGGTCGCGCCACGCGCCCTCGTTGCGCATGTGCTCCAGGGCCTGGGCGGCGACATGGCCGATCGCCGTGATGGCGAAGGCCGGCAGGGCGAGGCTCGCCGAGATGTCCATGACCGGAAGGGTGTCGGCCCAGGCGCCGAGGCCCACCACGGCCAGCACGCCGAGGATGGCCATCACGGCCGCCGCGGCCGTCGCGCGCAGCGAGCCGGAGACCAGCGCCTCCAGGGGGATCGCCACAAGCCAAACCGAGGCGGGCGAGGAGACCCCGCCGGTGACGCTCGCCAGGGCGACCACGATGCCGGTCAGGCCCGCCGAGGAGACGGCGTGCGCGAGCCACAGGGATCCCGTGCGGGCGAGCAGCACGGCGGCGAGAACCGGCAGCAGCAGGCTCGCGATCGCCAGCACCTCGATGCCCGAGGGCACGCCGCGCCAGAGCAGATAGGGCGGCAGCCCGACCATCATCACGGCACCGGTGGCGAGGCGCGACACCAGGAAGCGCTGGTGGCGGGACTGGGCGGCCGCGTTGTCGGCCACGGATTCGTGGACGAGACCCGCGAGGCGGTCGTCGATCAAGGACGTCACGACTTTCTGAATGGGCAAGGCTGGCACGCGTCGCGCTGGATACGTTTTGCGCATCCGTCGCGCCTCCGGTTCGACTTCGAACGACTTCCGAAGACTCGCAGAGCCGGCTTAAACGAGTGTTGCGGGATTTATCCGAATGAACGGGATGCTTTCCGCAAGGTAACCAGCCGCAGTTCGGCAAGATTTGTTCACCATCGCGCGGGAAAGCGCGAGCCGGTTGAGGACCGGTTCACGAAATCTGTCGAAATCTGCCGCTCGACACCGAGCGGAGGAGCCGTCCCATGACCGTCCTGCTGCGCGCCGCGCTGGTGATCGGCGTGCTCTCGTACCTGGCCTTGTTGCGAAACGGTGCCGATCCGGCCGCCGAGGCGCGCAAAGCCGCGGGCGCATTGCCGAGCGCCCAGGCCGTGCTGCCGGCGGTGCTCGATGCTGTGCCGTCCGAGACCCGCGAGCGCGCGGTCCGCGCCGTGCTGGCCCGGGGCCTGATGGCCGAGCTGAGCCGCCGCGCTGCCGACCCGCCGGCCTCGAACGACACCCTTGAGGCGGCCGACCGGCAGCCGGCCTGGCGGGGTATCGAGCCCCGCTGAGGACAGGCCGTCAGCCCGTCTCGCCGCCACTCGCCGAACGCGCGCGGATCGGCAGCGGCGCGCGCTGCGCGGCGCTGCGCTCGGCACCCTGGCGCAGCTTGGCTTCGGGACCGTGCAGCGGCTGGTGTGCCTCGCTCCGCCCCCGCTCGGTGAAGGGTCGGTCGAGGATCGCCGCGACGAGGTCCCGAGACGCCGGCCGGCTGACGGTCCGGAACAGGCGGACGAGGCCGGCCACCCGTTCCGCCGAGCGCGCCACGCCCTGGTTCAGGGTGAGGAAGATGTAGACCGCCTCTTCCTCGTGCAGGCCAGCGGCGCGCAGGCCGAGGGTCAGGAGATCGTAGCGAGCCCCCGGATCCGAGACCACGGTGAGGAAGTCGCGGGGCAGGCCGAGGCCGTCCGCCAGGGCGGCCATAAAGGCGGGCACGTCCTGCGCGCCCGAGAGCCGGGTCAGGTCCTCGCCCAGGCCACGCAGCGGCGCGGGGCAGGGACGCAGGGCCGCGGTCGCCTCGACGGTCCGGCCGATCACGTCGCGGCGGATCGGGTCGGCATTCAGGTACAGGGGCACGAGATCGGCGGCCGAGACGTCGGGGCGCACCAGGAGCAGCTTGGCCAGATCGGGATCGCCGCGGCCGCGGCCCACGAGCCGGGCGAGCGTCGCCCCGCGCAGGGTGATGCCGAGATTGGCGGCCAGGGCCCGGTCGATCTCCGGGCGGCCCTCCCGGGAGAGCTCGTCCACGACCTCGCGGTTCAGGCCGGTCCTGGCCGCGATGCGGGCGGCGACGTCCGACCCGTCCGCGAGGGCCGCCTCGATCAGGCGATGGCTCAGGGTCGGGGCCAGTTCCACCACCGCGTCGCGGGCACCGCCGCCCCGGAGCGCCAAGGCCTCCAGCACCGTCGGCGGCGTGTCGGGGCAGGGGGCGAGCTTGCCCGCGACCACGCGGGCCGTCTCCTCATCCACGGTGGGAATCAGGCCGCAGGCGAGGGATTCGAAGATCTCGACCTGCGTCCGATCCCGGCCGGGTGCCCGGACGAACAGGTCGGTCTGCACCCGGAGGATCACCGGCTTGAGATCGAGATTCTCGATGCGGGACAGTTCGAGGAGCCCGGACAGGTCCGGCGGAGCATCGACGGATGGGGGCATGGAGGATCGGTTTACGCAGGACTGCAGTAAGGCCACGCTAACCGCATCGACGTGAATCGACCTTTAAACCGTCGCGCGCGGACCCGTGCCGTCCTGCATCACCGGGGCCTGCCGCGACGGCCGCAGAGGATCATGAATTGGCGGCTCCGTCCCCAGGCGCCGGCGCGGTCCCCCGCGGCAGAGCGCTGTCCTGGGCCGGCCAGACCGCCCCGGCGGTCCCGGATGCGGACCTCCTCACCGTCCGACGGGCGGCGTCCGGGCTCTCCGCCGTGGAGCCCGTCGGGGCCTTCGTGTAGGCCCACGGCATCAGGGCCTCGGGGGGGGGCGGCAGTCGCCGAGCCCGTACCGGCGATCAGGAGCGGCGAGCCTGTCGCGGTGCGGCCTCAATGCGTCAGCCAGAGCCCGAGGCCGAGCGCCAAAGCGGCCAGCACGATGAAGCCGATATAGACCGGCAGAACCCAGGGTTGCCGCTGGTGCACGTAGCCCTTGGCCGCCTTCTCGGAGGGTGCCCGCTCGTTCTGCCGTGCGAGCCGGACCTCTTGAGACGTCGGCGGTGTGCCGCCGGCCTCCTCGCAGGTCCCGAGCGGGGCGGCGCCGATATCCATGTGCGGGGTCTTGTCGCCCGTGCGGCCGCTGTCGATGTCGCCCTTGAGCTGGGCAGAGGTCGGCGCATCCGAATCCGGTGGCGGATCGGCGGGCAGGTTCGCGGGTGGCGGTGGGGTCTCGGATCGCAGCGTCATCGGCGGGGCTCCAGCGTGTCCTGGTCAACGCCCGGAACCGTCGTCGGCTGCGGTCAGGATGTCGCGGGCCTCAGGCATCGCCGGATCCGCGCTTCAGCAATGGGCGCGCGAGGGTTCGACCCTCCGCGATGAAGCCGGCGGCGGCGCAGAAGGCGCGCAGGTCGTCCTGGGTCGGGCCGACGGTGAGGAGCAGCCGGTCGCAGCCGGCCTGCCGCGCCGCACGCCCAACCGCCTTCAGTAGGATCCGGCCGATGCCGTTGCGCCGGGACTCGGCTGCGACCACGAGGGTGGTGATGAGGCCGGACGGCCGGGGCGCGTCGAGGGTGCGGACCGGCGCGAGCGCCACGAGACCGCTCGGCGGTCCCCATTCGACGGCGACGAGGGCGGTGCCGCCGTTGCGTTGCAGGTCGTCGAGCCGCGTCGCGAGATCGGCTGCCCCGACCGCGATTCCCGCCTCGCCCAGCAGGGCTGCGAGGCCTGCGGCGTCGGGGCCCGTCGCCGCGCGGATCTCCAGCCCGTAGCGATTGCCCAAATCCCGCTCCCGATCGAAAAGCTCCGGCCGTTCAACGCGGGGCCGGCTGATCGGTCGCCCTTAGACCCGGCGCCAGCCCGGCTGCGACGGGTCGACCAGCCTGTAATTGACCGGCGCCAGGCCGCAAATAGCGATGACCGCAGGCTCGGTGCCGTCGCGGACGACGCCGTCGTAATGCGGCGTTCCCGCAACCCGGCGCACGAAGCTGCCCGCCTTCACGGGCTGGCAGGCGGCCGGATCGAAATCCGCCCCGCTGTTGCACCACCACGTGCCGGCCAGGACCATGCAGAACCGATCCGTGGTGTAGGTGTGCGGCGCGCTCATGTAGCCCGGCCATCAGCGGATCAGGGTGTAATAGAGGCCGCTGCCGTTGATATCGCCCGTGAGCGTGCAGCGGTCGACGCTGCGCTCGGGATAGCCCTTCGACGGCACCCATGGGAGGTCGTCGGGCGCGCGGATGATCGTCTGCTCCGGGTTGAGCAGGCTGGCTTCGGCGCCGCCGGCCAGGAGCAACGGCCATGTTCCGAGGACCGAGGCCGCGAGCAGGTCGCGCCGGCTCGCTTCCGCCCGGGTTTGCGTGTCCGTCATCGTGCGTCCCATCCCTGTCGCCGCCAGCCTTCCCGGCGGCATCCGATCAGGCAATGCGGATGTTTCGCGTTTTTCTCTCTGGGCGCGCGAAACCACGCCGCTCCTGTCAGAGCCCGGAACGCGCAGGGCGCGCGAGGCATTGCTCCGCAGCCGCAGGGTCGGCGGGGAGTGCAGCATGGCGGCGGGGCGGGTGCCGGATCGATCTCCGGACGGACAGGGCGACGCACAGGCGTCGCAGACGGCACAACCGGATCGCCGGTCCGAGGACCGGAACGCGCGCGAGGGGGGCGAGCGCGAGAAGGCCGAGACGGAGATTGCCGCCGGGGATGTGGCCGACGACCTCGCCGATTTCGCCTGACGGGGACGGCACGCGGGTCGCGTGCCGTTCGAGATCGTGGAGCCGGCTCGCGATGGAGAGCCGGCGCTTGGCGTCAGGCCGTTTCCTTGGCCTTGCGCGGACGGCTCGCGCGCTTCGGCTTCTCGGCAACCGGCTCGACGGGCTCCTCTACCGGCGCGGCAGATTTGCGGCGCTGCTGGCCGAGGCCGAGGCTGCGCGCGAGTTCCGAGCGCTGGGCGGAGTAGCTGGCGGCCGTGGACGGGTAATCCCGCGGCAGCCCGAAACGCTCGCGATACTGCTCGATCGTCAGACCATTGCGCGAAAGATGGCGCTTGAGCGTCTTGTACGGCTTTCCGTCGATGAAGGAGATCAGCGCATCCGGGGTCACCGACTTGCGGATCTGGGCCGGCGTCGGCTTGTCGGCCGTCTCGGTGACGGTCGCCGCGGGGGCGGACAGCTTCGTCAGAGCCGCGTGGACACCGGCGAGAAGACCAGGCAGCTCGCTGATCGGAACGGAGTTGTTCGAGACATAGGCCGATACGATATCCGATGCCTGCTCGATAAAGGTCTGCTGCTGTTCAGTGGCGTTGTCGTCCATCGATGATTCCCTCTATCTGACGGTGGTCACACGGATCTATCGTCCTTGCAGCAAAATCAAGTCGTCGTCGAGCATTTCCCTGCACAAGGCGCAGGTCGTGAACACGCATATTATTCAAGCCGACGGTGGAGCTGAAATCGTAGCTTGAGAAATCCAAGCCCCAGCTGGCACACTTGCACGCGCTGGCGCCTCTCGACCCCTCTCCCCTCTGCCTGGCACCGAAACCCGGCAGGTGCCTTCGTCTGCAAAGAGCATTGGCCCATCTGACAAGAAGCGCGAAGTCTCTCAGGATGTCATGCGGGAGGCGCCCCTCTGCGTGTCCGGTCGTCGCCAAGTCTCGCGGAGATGTCTCGGACAATGTCGCGGGGGGCGTGGGCAAGTGTACGGGCCTCAGCCATAACGGGTCCGCCAGGGAGAGGTCCGGAGCGATCGGCGTGAACCAGCAATCGGAGCCGGACACCGTCTTCGGCGCCCATATCCCCTTCGTGCGTTTCTGCGGGATCGAGGCGCTCGATGTGCGCGACGGCCGGACGCGGCTGCGTCTGGCTCTCCGGCCGGAGCATGCCAACAATCTCGGCATCGCGCATGGCGGCGTGATCTGCACCCTGCTCGACGTCGCCCTCGGCACCGCAGCCCGTCTGCGGGCCGGCCGGCCCGTGGTCACCCTTGATATGCAGACCCGCTTCCTCGCCCCCGGCCGCGACGTCCTGCTCGCGGAAGGCCGCGTCACCCGGGCAGGGAGCTCCGTGATCTTCTGCGAGGCCGAGATCCGCGATGCGGCCGGCGAACTGGTCGCCAGCGCCACCGGTCTGCTGAAGCCCGTCGGCGAGCCGCCGGCGGCGCGCTAGCGGCGTGTGGGCCGGCATCTGGCGGCAAGCGAATTGACGCCGGCGCGGCGCGGTGGGAAAGCCTCGTTCATGACGATGCCGGACGACGCGCGCGCAGCCCTGGCTGCGCCTCCTTCCGAAGCCGATGTCACGGCCATGAAATCCGCGGCCGCGGCGTGGTTCGAAAGCCTGCGCGACCGGATCGTCGCCGCGTTGGAAACCCTCGAGGCGGAGGCGGCGGGCCCGTTCCACCCCGACGCGCCCGAGGGGCCCGGGACGTTCGAGAAGACGCCGTGGAACCGGACCGACCATACAGGACGGCCGGGCGGCGGCGGCGTCATGGCGATGCTCCGGGGCCGCGTCTTCGAGAAGGCCGGCGTGCATATCTCGACGGTGCACGGCGAGTTCGCGCCGGAATTCCGCGCCCAGATGCCCGGGGCCGCCGAGGATCCGCGCTTCTTCGCCACCGGCATCTCGCTGATCGCCCATCCGTGGAACCCGCACGCGCCGACGGTGCACATGAACACCCGGTTCGTCGCGACGACGCGGGCTTGGTTCGGCGGCGGCGCCGACCTCACTCCGGTCCTGGAGCGGCGCCGCAACCAGGACGATCCGGACAGCCGCCACTTCCACGCCTGCCTGGAACGCGCCTGCGCTTCCCACGGCATCGATCACGCCCGCTACAAGGCGTGGTGCGACGAGTATTTCCACCTCAAGCACCGGAACGAGCCCCGGGGCATCGGCGGGATCTTCTACGATTATCTCTGGAGCGGCGATCCGCAGGCCGACCTCGCCTATACCCGTGACGTGGGACGCGCCTTCCTGGAGGCCTACCCGAAGATCGTCCGCGACAATTTCTGCACGCCCTGGACCGAGGCGGACCGTCACGAGCAGCAGGTGCGGCGCGGTCGCTACGTCGAGTTCAACCTGCTCTACGACCGGGGTACGATCTTCGGCCTGAAGACCGGCGGCAACGTCGCGTCGATCCTGTCCTCGATGCCGCCGACCGTGCGCTGGCCGTGAGCGCGGGCCTGCCGGCTGCCTACGCCCCGCAGCAGGACGCGGCGCTGAAGGCGATCGCTGCGTGGCGGCGGGATGGCGGATCCCAGGTGTTCCGGCTGTTCGGCTATGCCGGCACCGGCAAGACCACGCTGGCCCGCCGCATCGCCGAGGATGTCGACGGCACGGTGGTCTACGGGGCCTTCACCGGCAAGGCCGCCTCGGTGATGCGCCAGAAGGGCTGCTACGACGCCGCCACGATCCACTCGCTGATCTACCGCACCAAGGAGGCGGAGGAGGGCGGGCCGACCTTCACGCTGAACCGTTCGGGCCCGGCCGCCAAGGCGGACCTGATCATCATCGACGAGTGTTCGATGGTCGATTCCGACCTCGGCAACGACCTGCTGTCGTTCGAACGGCCGGTTCTGGTTCTGGGCGACCCGGCGCAGCTGCCGCCGGTGCGCGGCGGCGGCTTCTTCACCGAGGCCGAGCCCGATGTGATGCTGACCGAGGTCCACCGGCAGGCCAAGGACGACCCGATCGTCCGCATGGCGATGACCATCCGCGAGGGCGGACGGCTGGAGCTCGGCAGCTACGGGCAGAGCCGCGTGGTGTCGCGCCGGGACCTGGATCCGGCCGAGGTGCTCGAATGCGACCAGGTTCTGGTCGGTCTCAACAAGACGCGCCGCCTCTACAACGCCCGGCTCCGGGAGCTCGCCGGCCACACCGATCCGATGCCGGCCATCGGCGAGAAGCTGGTCTGCCTGCGCAACGATCGGGTGAAGGGCCTGCTCAACGGCTCGACCTGGACCGTGCAGGCCCTGCGTGCGCCGCCGCGGCCTGACCTGATCCGCCTCGACGTGGTGCCGGAGGACGACCCGGCGCTCCGCCGGAAGCCCACCGACATCAAGGTGCTGCGTGCGATGATCTCCGGCACGGACGAGGAAATCCCTCTGTTCCTGCGCCGCGAGACCGACGAGTTCACCTACGGCTACGCGCTGACCGTGCACAAGGCTCAAGGGTCGCAGTGGGATCGGGTGACGCTGTTCGACGAATCCTACGCGTTCCGCGAGCACCGGGCGCGCTGGCTCTACACGGGCCTGACCCGGGCGGCGCAGGCGCTCACCGTGGTGATCTGATCACCCACCGCCACGCTTCAACATCGCTTGTGAAGCCCGATCCCGCATGCTAGGCACCGCCCGTCTCATCGAGGCACCTTGCGGAGAGGTGGCAGAGCGGTTGAATGCACCGCACTCGAAATGCGGCATGCCTGCAAGGGCATCGGGGGTTCGAATCCCCCCCTCTCCGCCACTTAAATGGCATAAGCCATTGTTTTAATTTGAAAACTCAGCCTTACAAAGGCAGCAGCCCCACTTTATCACCCATATTTTGTAGCGGCTTGTACCGGCTTATGTCGGACGTTGACGGACAACGACCTCGCGCGCGCAACGGGTGACCGCCCAGCTCCACAGGGGGAGACGGCGTGCAATAGGGTTGGAAATGAACGCACCGAACCTGCCGCCCCTGGACGACGCCGTTCTCCCCACGGGCATTCGTTCGCGCTTCGTCGACGGCGTGAACGGCCTGCGAATGCATCTGCTGGAGGCCGGGCACGAGGATCCGGGCCGACCCTGCCTCCTGCTGCTGCACGGCTTCCCGGAGTTGGCCTATTCCTGGCGAAAGGTGATGCCCGCCCTCGCGAAGGCCGGCTACCACGTCGTCGCCCCGGATCTGCGCGGCTATGGGCGCACTGCGGCGGGGCCAGTCGCCTACGAAGCCGACCTTGCGCCCTTCCGCATGCACAACTTGCTTCTCGACCTGCTCTGCCTGATCGCGGCGCTGGACCGTGAGCGGGTCGCGACGGTGATCGGACACGATTTCGGCTCGTGGGTGGCCGGCTTTTGTGCCCTGGCCCGACCCGACGTGTTCGGATCGGTCGTCCTGATGAGCGCGCCGTTTGCGGGGACACCCACCCTCGACGCCATAGCAGAGAGTCTGCGCCCGCCTGCGCAAGATCCGATCCACGCCGCGCTGTCAGGTCTGCCGCGCCCACGCGAGCACTACCACCGCTACTTCGCCTCCCCGGCTGCAGCGCCCGATATGGACGGCAACCCGACACGGGTTGCCGCGTTCCTGCGCGCCTATTTCCATCACAAGAGCGCCGACTGGCCAGGCAACGCGCCGCATCCGCTCGCCGGCTGGACACCCGAGGCGCTCGCCGAGATGCCGACCTACTACATCATGGACCTCGGCCGAAGCATGCCCGCAACGGTGGTGCCCGAAGCGCCGGAGGGCGGTGCCGGCTGCGCGTGGCTCACCGACCGGGAACTCGCCGTCTACGCGACCGAGTACGCGCGCAGCGGCTTCCAGGGACCATTACAGGGCTATCGCTGCCGCATGGATGGAAGTCTCGCTCGCGACCTTGGACGCTTTGCGGGAGGCCGACTTGCCGTGCCGGCGCTCTTCATCGCTGGACACAGCGACTGGGGTCCGTTTCAGGCACCCGGCGCGCTGGAGCGGATGGGCGCGCGGACTTGCGCCCATTTTTACGGCTGTCATTTCGTGGATGGTGCCGGGCATTGGGTGCAGCAGGAGCAGCCGCATGCTGTCGCCGACCTGATCCTCGATTTCCTACGCCGCTCGATAGATGACGCGGGCCACCGGATTTAGAGCGTCTAACACAACCAGCGTTCGATGAAACGCCAGACGATGAGGGCTGCGGCCAGGGTCGAGAAGGCGAGATGGATATCGGCCCGTCGCTCATGGCGGATGGCGAGGCGGCGGAACTGGGCGAACCAGGCCAGGACCCGCTCGACGACCCACCTGTATCGCCCCAGACGTTGGCTGCTTTCGATGCCGCGGCGGGCGATGCGATGCTGGATGCGACGGCGGGTGAGCGCCTGACGATTGAAGATAAGTCGTGAAGCGATCGCATGCGCGCGGATGAAAGTTCTGATCGCAACCGTACTTCGGCATTTTACCTAAAATCAGATGTTCAATTCCTGATTTTAAATGCTGTATTCCATAAAAGACCCCAAATCGTTCGCTGTGGATCTTCGATTGTGGCGAGCTTGCATGCAACGAAATTCGCCCAATCCGCCGAATTCGCTTAATTATATCGTCGTTAGAGCAGATTTTGTAAATCAATGCAATCGAAAAACTGGACTCGCCCGCTATCGAATTCTAGCGTACCGGTGTCTCGATTCGCCGTTATGAATAATGGATGCCGATTTCGGCAGCGGATCGCGGGGCGCATACTGATGACCATCTGCACCATAAGCTAGGGAGCGATTTCGATGACTGATCTGAATAATCTGTTAGACAAACCGATTAGCTGGCACCAGGCGGCTTCGAACCCGGATGTTAAACTTTTTCTTGAGGATCTTCAGGCAAACATCCTGAAAGGTCACGGCAGGCATCACGCAGCGCATCTGTTCATTGGCTTCCACGGTCTGTCACCCGATAAAGTGGCACATGTCGTTCGAACGATCGGACGTCACTGCACAAGCGCCGCCAATCAACTCCGAAACAATCGCCGCTACCCGCCGCATCTGGACGGCGGCACAGTGCGATGCTTCTTCCTGAGTGCGAGCGGGTACCGCGCGCTCGGAGAACATGCGGAAATGCCTGACGGACAGGCTTTCCGGGACGGCATGGAAAATCGCCGATCGGAATTGTCCGATCCGCCGCGTTCCGATTGGGGCGCGCCCGCCTGGGCTACGCATCGCCCCGATGCCATGCTCCTCCTGGCAGACGCATCGGACCACATCCTCAACATCCAGGTTGGCATCATCAAGCAGTGGCTGAAGCTCGCGGGCTGCCACCTCCTCATGGTGGAGACCGGGCTGCAGCAGACCCGCAAGTTCCGGAAAGACGGCGACCCCGAGGGCGTGGAACACTTTGGATACGTGGACGGGCGCAGCCAGCCCCTGTTTCTCCAGGAGGATCTAGACAGAGAGCTTGAGAGCGTCGCCCACGAACCCAAAAACACGTTCGACACCAGCGGTGTGATCTGGGAGCCCGCGTTCAAGCCATCGCAGTTCATATTGGAGGACAAGAACGGGCGTTTACCTCTATCCGCCGGAAGCTACTTCGTGTTCCGCAAGCTCGAGCAGAACATACGCGGGTTCAATGCCGCCGAAGACGAACTTGGAAGGGCGATCTTCGGCAAGGGCGCGACCCCCGACCAGCTGGATCGCGCAGGCGCCATGGTCGTCGGACGGTTCGAGGATGGAACGCCGCTGACCGCCTCGAAGGCTGGCACGGCGTCGGCCGTCCCGAACGGATTCACCTATGCAGCCGATGCCGATGGCGATCGCTGTCCGTTTCACGCCCATATCCGCAAGACCAACCCGCGCGGCGACGTGCAAAGACAGGTCCCTCTACCGGACCAGACTGGAGACCGGGCGCCCATCATGGCGCGGCGGGGGATCACGTACGGGCCGAAGCGGCCGATGAGCCCAGACGGCAGCGAGTTCGACGACAAGGATCGCGAGCCTGTTCACGGCTCCGGACTGCTGTTCATGGCTTACATGGCCAGTCTCGAAGACCAGTTTGAATTCACTCAGAAATCCTGGGCCAACAACGCGCAATTTGCCGGCAATATCGGCGAGGCGATGCACCCTCCGACGGGTATCGATCCGGTGATCGGTCAGGCCGCTGGAAACCCGACCACGACGCGCGAGCACACGTATCGCGATGGACACACGCCGGGGTCCCAACCAATCCTGCACACATTCGAGCAGTTCGTGCACATGAAGGGCGGCGAGTACTTCTTCGCCCCGTCCCTCTCATTCCTCCGTAGCGTGGGAGCGGCGGTGGCCTGATCCACACCCGAGGAGTGTCGGCGGATCCGTGGCGCCCGATGCGCGACGGATCCTTCGTCAAGCCGTCGGGAGCAGACGGCCCGAAGGATCTGGATGCCTCGGAATACCGGCTCATAGAGACCTCGTGACGTCTGGGCGATGGCGGAGGCGGCCACGTCGCACCACAGGTCGAGGGTGGGGCAGGGGCCGGAGCGCTTCCTGGCGAGGATGAGTTCGAGGGCGTTCTGCCCGCTCGATCAGGCGCGTGCCGATCTCAGGGTCGCCGGCCGGAGGCCTTCAGCTTGCGCTCCAGGTGGTAGGCCTCGCGGTCCAGCATCAGCACCGCGTCGGCGTCCTGATCGATCTCGCCGGAAGCGCGCAGGTCCGCGAGGTTCGGGCGGCGGTCGGTTCTGGCCTTGGCGTCGACGGCGCGGTTGAGCTGCGTCAGCAGCACCACGCAGATGTCCTCGGCCTTGGCGAGATGCTTCAGACCGCCGGTGATCGCGCCGATCTCCAGTACCCGGTTGCCGTCGTAGGTTTCGGCCGCTGTTCATCCGATCGCTGGATGACCATCGATCGATCGCAGCGATCTTTCTCCGTGCGCGTCGGATCATTCGCCCGACCCGGATGTTGTCATATTGCACCGCAGCAATTTGCACGCCCGTTCGCCCAAGGCGAACGGGCGTGCCGCCCCTCAAGCCGCGTCGTTCGCGGCTTCAGCCTGGCGCCGCGGATCGCTGCCTCGCAGCACAAAGGACATCTCCATGCGCCTCGAATTCTCCCTGGCGATTTCGGCCCTTCTGCTCGGCCTCGTGCAGCTGCCCGCCCAGGCCAGTTCCTGCGCCGAGCAGATCGGCACGATCGAACGTCGCCTCGACAGCGCCGGTGCAGTTCATGTCGCCGGACTTCAGGACGGCCATGCGATCCGCAGCAGCCACTCGCCGAAGGCTCTCGCCGCTGCACCAGCCGGCGATCCCAGCGATGCCGCGATGATCCCCACGTCGGCGCACGTGGCTGATGCCCGGCGCTTGCTCGACCGAGCGGTCGCAGAGGATCGCCAGGGCCATCAGCGTGCGTGCGAAGACACGATGACCCAGGCCAAAGGCATGATCGGCGCACTGCCGTAGTGCCGTCTATCGAGCCCGCCCCCGCGAACATCCCATGGCATGACTTCGGACCGATCCAGCTGATCGAGGAGCATGTCCCGCACTCCACCAGGATCACCGCATGACACGCTCTTCCTCCACGGGTCGCTGGCTTGCGCCGACGCTCATCGGGTCCGCGGCCGCGCTTGCCGCATCAGCGCTCTACGCCGCCTCGAAGACGCGTGAGGCCGAGCGCCAGACCCCGCCGATCGGCCAGTTCCTGAACGTCGACGGGGTGAGGCTGCACTATGTCGAGCGGGGGCGTGGCGAGCCGTTGGTCCTGATCCACGGCAACGGCATGATGATCCATGACTTCTTGGTCAGCGGCATCGTCGACGCGCTCGCCGAGCGCTACCGGGTCATCATCATCGACCGGCCCGGCTACGGCTACAGCGATCGCCCGCGGGCGCTGTGGACACCGCGCGCCCACGCCACGCTGTTCCAAAAGGCGCTTCAGCAACTCGGCGTGACGCAAGCGATCGTACTCGGGCATTCCTGGGGTGCGCTGGTCGCGGTCGCGCTCGCGCTCCAAGCCCCCCAGCTGGTCCGCAGCCTCGTCCTGGCGTCCGGCTATTACTACCCGACGCTGCGCGCCGACGTGATGCTCTCGTCTCCGGCGGCGATCCCGGGCATCGGCGACCTGATGCGCCATACGGTATCGCCCGTGGTCGGCCGGATCCTCCAGCCCGCCATGATCAAGGCCATGTTCGCACCGGCGGACGTCACGGAGCGCTTCGACCGCGAATTCCCGAAGGCCATGATGCTACGACCGTTGCAACTGCGCGCTTCGGCGGAGGACGCCGCCCTCATGACGCCTGTGACTGTCGAGCTTGAGAAGCACTATCGCGACCTGCGGCTCCCGGTTGTGATCATCGTGGGTGGCGACGACCAGATCGCCGACGTCGACCGACAGTCGAAGCGGCTGCACAGCGAACTGTCGAACAGCGAGCTCGTCGTCGTCCCCGGCATGGGCCACATGATCCAGCATCTCGCGCCGCGGGAGGTCGTCGCGGCGATCGATCGGGCCGCGGAGCGGGTTCGCGAAGCCGCCTGACACCCGGCGGGGTCTCAGCGCCGTCCGAATGCGGCCCCGAGCGCATCCGTGACGCCCTTCAGGGTCGCGACGCGGGCAGCCTCGTCCGACCCGATATGCGGATCATGCTGCACGCACGGAGCGGCATAGGTGAACGGCGTGTCCTTCGGCCCCTCGACGATCACCCCGTCCGCTGCCTCGTGGAGCGAACAGGCGCGGACCGTCTGCGCGCCCTTGGCCACCGTCGGCTGAGGCGGGCCCGCCGGGTTGTCGAAGACGTGCTGGGCCCCCGGGAACACGGTCAGGCTGACGTCGGCCCCCGCGGCCTTGAGCCGCTCGGTGTAGGCGGTGCAGGTCGCGGCCGGGTTGTAGTCATCGCCACTGCCGCCGAACATCCGGATCGGCCGGCCGACCGTCGCGGTGTCGTCTTGGAAGCGGATCGAGCAGTCGGGGTACACCGGCAGGAAGACGGACGGCGTGAGGCCTGACCTGTTCCAGGCCGCGTCGAACCGCTTGAGGCTGGCATAGAGTGCCGCCTGTCCGCCGCGCGAGAAGCCCATGACGGCGACCTGTGCCGGATCCACGCGCGGGTGTTTCCCGAGCACCCCCAGGGCCCGGTAGATGTCGAGGATCAGGTTCGTGCGTGACAGCAGGCTCTGGTCGGTATTGACCGAGGTCAGGCCGCGCCCGGTGAAGCCGTCGAGCGCGAAGGTCGAGATGCCGCGCGCAGCGAGCGCCCGTTGCCAGAACTCGATGTTACCACTCAGGCCGCCGGACCCATGCATCAGGATCACGGTCGGCAGACGCTCCGTCCCCGCTTTGGCGATGCGCAGGACACCTGTGACCATCACGGGCTTGGCCCCCTCCGACGTGCCCGTCAGGAACTGCCGGTCGGTCAGCGTCAGGCTCTCAAAGGGATGGATCTCGACACGGGCGGCATAGCTGCCGAGGTCGGCGACGCCATCTCCCGCCGGCTGTGCCAGCGCGCCGTTGAGGCCACAGGCCATCAGACCGGCCGCGAGAAACAGGATCGAGAACCGCATCGTATGAACCTCCCAGGTCGCGGCACCATAGCCGCAGCCTCGGATCCCTGTCGTGCAGTCGGCGGCACCGCTCGTGTCGCGATCGGCCTTCTTGTCAGGGGCTCCCGAAGGAGGAACCCGGCACCTCGAAACCTGTCGGCTCCGCCGCTGAGCTTGGCGAGCGCGGCAGGACGATCCCCCAGAGTTCCCCGACATGGATGCGGCAGAGCCGGTGATCGTACTGGACCGGATCGGTCGGGTGGCAGACGCCGTTCAACGCCGGTACCGTCCTGGCGATGTGGTCGGCGCGCTTCGCCCGCGTCTTCATCGGTCCGAAGCCGACGCGTGTCGGAATCCCGGTCCAGACGCGCACTTCGCCCTGAGATCCTGGGCGAGCGCCAGCCGGTCACGCGCGCGCATGTCCGACAGATCCAAAAGACCTTTGTCGACCCCCACGTCCTGCGTCGCGCGCCTGCGAAGCCTCGCTGACCCCAGCGAGACCGATCGTTCCTGTCACCCGGGAGGTCTCCGTCGAACTTCCGTCAGCAGGCCGGCTGATCGGGGCGCGTCGCGGCGCGACGGACCGTCGAGCGCGCGGCCTCGATCGCCACCGTGGCGGCGCCGAGCAGCCGCGGCTCCGTCGGTCTGTTCAGGGCGTGACGGGCGATGCTCGCCGCAAGGTCGTCGACCTCAGCCGCGATGGCGTCCAGACGGTTCCGGTCGGTCTCCCGCCGGGCGGTCGAGCGGAGTGCGAGCAGGCGCGTCGTCGCGACCTCGATCCGCTGCCGACGGATGCGCCCGAGGCGCTGCCGCAGCCAAGCGATGGTCGAGCAGACGCCGCCGCCCAGGATGGCCACGAGATAGATCCAGCTCTCGTAGCGCTCGATGAAGGTCTCCTGCTCACGCTCGTAATAGTCGATGGCACCCGGATGAATGGGCAGGCGGGCGGTGGTGGCATCCGCCGTGTCCTCATAGGCCGGATAGGTGAGCGCCTCGGCGGCCGGTACGGTCTCGGCCAAAGCCGCGCGCATCTCGAACAGATGCTGCGTGACCTCGGCGGCGACGCTGCGCGACAGGCTGGCGCGCGCCATCAACCGGTAGGAGGAGCCGACCGTCGCGACATCCTCGGCCGGCAGGCGTGGGTTGCCGCTGAACAGCCCGGCCGGCACCGTGACCGACTGGAGGCGCGGCCATCGTGCCAGGACCGCGGCGGTGTCCGGCACGCCGACAAGCACGACCGTACCGTCCCCACTCGCCGCGCGGACGAAGCCGACCAGCCGCCGCGCCGCCGGAAGGGTGGCCGTCGTCACAAGCGCCATCGCGTCGATGCGCCCGTCGCCGAACGCGGCCGTCACGTCCGCTTCCTCGAGCGGCACGAGGAGAACGGCCTGCGGCGGAACGGTGCCGTTCGGGGCGTCGGTGAGCGGTTCAAGCCCGTCGCGGGTGATCAGGTCCCGCAGAAGCATCCTGTCCGCATCCCGGCTGGCCAGCATGCCCAGACGTTTACCCGCCAGATCCGGGATGCTCCCGATGCCGGATTCCGCCGGCGCCGCCGCGAAGGCCGCGAGTTCCCGCAGGATCGCGAGGGTCAAGCCGTTCCCGGGCATCGCGACGTCCGGTCGGACCACCGCCAGATCCGCCTTGCCGGTTCTGAGCGCCTCCGCGCTCTCGCGGACCCCGGGGAAGTCCAGGATCCTGAGTTGGACGCCGGTTTTCCTGCGGGCGAGTTCGCCCGCGTAGGCCCGCAGCAAGTCCGGCTCGGTCCCGCCGTTCGGGGCGACCGCAAGAGTCAGGGTCGTGGCGCGGGTGAAATGGATCCCCGCCGCCGCGGTGACGACGAGCACGAGCACCAATCCGAGGGTGAGCCATGCCTCACGACCGACAGGAAACGCCGATTTGCGCATGCCTCCTCCCGGCCCTCAGCCGCTTGACGTGTCCGTTGCGCTCTGCCGGGCAAGCGGCTCCGGACCGCGATGGCGCGCCATCATGATCGACTGTTGTCCTGGCGCGTGCTCAAGTATCATCGATTCCGGGGGAACGACATGCTGGCGCAACTCGCGGTCGGCGCGCTCGGGAGCGTGTGCAGCATCACGATCCACGCCTTCATGATGACCATCATCCTGAAGGTGGTTCGTGTGCACGGCGCCATACGCGGCTACAGCAGCGTGACCCTGTGGCGCATCATGTCGTCAGCCGTGTGCGTCATAATGGCGGCGCATACGGTTGAAGTTGCGATTTGGGCCGCGATCTACAAAGTGATCCGCATAGCACCGGCAGGATCCGACTTCCTGTACTTCGCGTTCGTCAATTATACAACGCTAGGCTACGGAGACATCGTTCCGGCCGAACGCTGGCGACTCCTCGGCCCGGTTGCCGCAATGAACGGGATCCTGCTGTTCGGCTGGTCGACGGCTGTGATCTTCGAGATCCTGCGACGAACCCTGGCCCTGATGGAGAGAGACGCGTTCTGAGGCCAGGGCCAGCTTCCGGGCGCCGTCCGGCGTCGATCTTTCAAAGCCGACGCGAAAAACAGATTAGACGTCGCCGCGTCTTCACCCCGCAACACTCTCCCGAACGGTGCTACAGTCGGTTGTGTGCCCTGAAGACGGGGGTTCCGATGAGAAATCCCGGCACGGCGCTGCGAACTGACGGGAACCGTGTGTCACCGGATCTCGGCCACGACGTCGTGGCGGGGCTCACGGCCGCGACCGTCGTCCTGCCGAAGGCAATGGCCTATGCCACGGTGGCCGGACTACCGGTGTCGGTGGGGCTCTACACCGCATTCGCGCCGCCGCTCGTCTACGGATTGCTTGGCTCGTCGCGCGTCCTCAGCGTGAGCTCGACGACGACGCTGGCTATCCTGACCGGGGCCGAACTCGGCAATGTGGTTCCGGACGGCAATCCGGCGAGACTTGCGGTCGCCGCGGCGACATTGACGGCCCTTGTGGGCGCGCTGCTTCTGGCGGCGCGGCTCCTGAAGCTGGGCTTCATCGCAAGCTTCATCTCCGTGCCGGTGCTCACGGGTTTCAAGACCGGCATCGGTCTCGTGATCCTGCTGGACCAGGCCCCCAAGCTCCTCGGGCTGCATATCGCGAAGCAGTCGTTCTTCGCCGATCTGGCGAGCGTCGTCCGCCACCTCCCCGAGATCTCTCTGCCAACCTTGGCCGTCGGTGGCACGACGCTGGCCATCCTCATCGGCATGGAACGGTTGAAGCCGCACTCGCCGGCGCCCCTGGTCGTGGCCGCCGCCGCGATCGCCGCCTCGTGGGTGCTGGACCTCGGCGCGCGGGGCGTCTCCACAGTCGGGCCGATCCCGCAGGGCCTGCCGTCCCTGACCGTGCCCGATCCCGGACTCGTCCTCGCGCTCCTGCCGGGCGCGGTCGGGATCGCCCTGATGAGCTTCACGGAGAGCATCGCAGCGGCACGGGCCTTCGTCGGCCCCGGCGATCCGCCCGTCGATGCCAACCGCGAACTGGTCGCGACCGGATTGGCAAACCTGGGCGGAGCCCTGCTCGGCGCCATGCCGGCGGGTGGCGGGACTTCGCAGACGAGCGTCGTTCGCGCCGCCGGCGGCCGGACGCAGGCGACCTCGCTCGCGACCGCCGTCGCCGCGCTCGCCACGATGCTGTTCCTCGCCGGGATCCTCGGCCTCCTGCCGCAGGCGACCCTCGCGGCGATCGTCGTCGTGTACTCGGCCAGCCTGATCCAGCCGGCGGAGTTCCGCGCCATCTATACGGTCCGTTCCATGGAGTTTCGCTGGGCCGTCGCGGCGGCAATCGGCGTCCTCGCCTTCGGGACGCTCCAGGGGATCGTCGTGGCCGTCGTCCTGTCGTTCCTGGGCCTCGCCCTCCAGACGGCTCAGCCCCGTATCTCGATCATCGTCCGTAAGCCCGGGGCCGACGTTCTGCGTCCACAGTCACGCGACCATCCCGAGGATGAGACCTTCGACGGCCTTCTGATCCTCCGTCCGGAGGGCCGTCTGTATTTCGCGAACGCCCAGACCGTCGGGGACCGGATGCGGGCGCTGATGGAGGAGCACAAGCCGCACGTCGTCGCTCTCGACCTCAGCCGCGTGCCCGACATCGAGTATTCAGCGCTTCAGATGCTGCAGGAGGGCGTACGGTCCGCTGCCGTGAGCGTCTGGCTCGTAGGCTGCAACCCGGACGTGCTCCGGATGTTGCGGCGCGCGGGCCTGGACCGGGAACTCGGCCCGGACCGCCTGTTGTTCAACGCCCGTATGGCCATTGCCCGCTACGGGGCGCTCCGGACGCCCACGGCACCGTCTACGCAACCCTGAGCGGCAGCCCGGCCGGCGCCGGCCGTCCGCGCCTGCGTGACCGCTCTTGGATGACGGCCCTCGGGTGACGCCTCCGGAGGCTAGTAGTCGTACCCGACGCGCACACGGTGGCGGACATAAGGGCCGGCGACACTGGGCGCCACGACCATCACGGCCCGCGGCGCCGGGTCGAACGGCATCGTCGCGGCGCTGAACGCAATGAACCCGGCCGCCGCCCGAACGTCGTCGGGCTGGCGGGGATCCCGGGAGATCAGGTCTGCCTCCCGCGACAAGCGGAGATTGCAGGGCCGGGACGGCAATCCGCCCGTGGGCGTGCACGCATCATGGCGCGCGCAGGCGCGATCCAGCGCGTCGACGGGGGGAAGCGGCGCGCGGTTGCCAAGGCCGCAGTAATTGCCGTGCACAAGGAGCGGCGGCGTGCTCGAAAAGTCCTGCGCCTGTGCGGACGACAATCCGGCGGCGGCGAGACATAGGGCAGCGATCCTGGTTCGCATGACGGACGCCTCATCGGATCACGTGACGGGATGATGCGGAACGCCGGAGGTCGGCGTTCTAGGCGCGGTATCGCCGGACGTGCGGCTGATTTCAGTTCGGGCGGCAGACGCCGGCGTAGGCGTCCCAGTATTGGTACGGGCCACAGCCACCGGACGTCGCTCCGTAGTAGCCCGCCGCTGCCGCGGCGGCACCGACGCCGGCGGCCGCCAGCCCATAGCCATACGGCCGATAGCGATAGCCGTAGGCCCCGTATCCGGGGCGTGCGTAGCGGCCATAGCCACCGCGATAGGCATAGGCACCGCCGTAGCGGCCGACACCGCCGCGGTAGGCATAACCACCGCGGTATCCGCCGCGATAGCCTCCTATCCCGCCGCCATGAAAACCGCCGGCTCGGAAGCCGCCTGCGTGAAAGCCACCACCGCGAAAGCCGCCGCCCCGGAAGCCGCCACCCCCAAAGCCGCGTGCCTCCGCAGCGGCGCTGGTGAGGATCAGGGCGGTGACGGCAGAGACAGCAATGATGAAGCGCTTCATGAGATCGGCTCCTCCTTGTTGATGGAACGGCCGGCCCAGCCTTGTCGCGGGCCAAAGCGGAGAGATGAACATTCCACCATTCGAGTAGATTGGCTCGACTTCTAATCTAGGCCGGATCGGTACGCTTGATCGAAAGGGACACCCGCCATGGTTCCGGGCCGAGGCCGCCCGGCCGAATCGGAAGCAGGACTGACGGCCGATTCCTGTCCGAGACGCGTGCCGGTAGATTCGATCGGCCTGGATTGCTTCAGATTAAATTTTATAGACGAGGCAGAAGTGCATTCCTGGGCCGATTGTTTTGGCCTATGATCGGAATGACCGTTGCGTATTGTCGCTCGACAAGGCCGAGCTGCTGCCCTGCTGCGCGTGCGTAGGGGACGGGCGGCTGCCGATGATCATGCGTCGCCGCTCACGGCGTTCGAGATCGGACGACCCATCACGGTCGGGCAGGAGAGGAGCGGATGGGCACGCCCGCTGATCCGGCGATCGTCCGCAAGACTGGGGCGACGGATCGCTGGCGACGCATCGGACGGCGCGTGTCCCAAGAGGCGAGACGCATCGCCACGATCTTCATCTATCTGTGGGTCGTATTCGGCGTGCTGGTGCTGCACGAATCGGTGGTGCTGTCGCGGCACGGCCTGAGCACCCAGTTCTACGGCCTCGCCTTCGTCAACGCCTGGATGCTCGCCAAGGTGATGCTGGTGGCGGAGGGGCTCGACGCCCGTCCGCACTTCGAGGGTCGGCCGTTGATCCTGCCCGTCGCGCTGCGGTCCGCCGGCTTTGCCCTGCTGCTGGTCTGTGCCTACGCGGCGGAAGAATCGGCGATCAATCTGTGGAAGGGCCATAGCCTCGCCGACGCCCTGCCGGTGATCGGCGGCGGCGGCGTGCGCGGCCTCGCGGTCATGACGGTGATCATGGCCATCGCGCTCGTCCCCTACTTCACGTGGCGCGAACTCGGCCGCGTGCTCGGCCGCGACAAGCTGAGGGCGCTGATGCTCTCGGGTTCCGAGGTGCCACCGGGGGCCTGATCGCTCCGGGCGGGACGGCCGCCTGTCCCGTTCGATCAAGCCGGGCAGACGTAATCTGCAAGGATACGAGGGGGATTCTCCGGGCGAGGGACGGTCATGTTCCGCTGGTCGCGTTGTCTCTTCATCCTCGCTCTGCTGACCGCAGGATCGCATTCCGCCGCCGCGGAGACGGCGCCCGCGGCGGCGCTGCCCGTCGGCACCGTCGCCGCGCAGAAGAAAGCCATCGATACGGCGCTCGACTTCGTCGGCCGGGTGGAGGCCGTGAGCCGCGTCGAGGTGCGGGCGCGGGTCACGGGGTACCTCGACGCTGTCCTGTTCAAGGAGGGCGAGCTGGTCGCGGACGGAGCGCCGCTCTACCGGATCGAGCCCGACCTCTTCGAGGCCGCCGTCCGTCAAGCGGAGGGGGCGCTGGAGCGGACCCGCGCAGCCGAGACGCTCGCGGCGATCCAGCTTCAGCGCGCGCAGGATCTCCTCGACCGCAATTCCGGCACCGTGGTCGCGCGTGACCAGGCGCGCGCCGCCCTCGAACAATCCCGAGGCGCCGTGATGGGCGACGAGGCGAGCCTGAAGACGGCGCAGATCAACCTCGGCTACACGAAGATCCTCTCCCCGATCGCCGGCCGGATCGGACGCACCAGCGTCACGAAGGGCAACGTGGTCGGACCGGATAGCGGGGTGCTCACCTCCATCGTGAGCCAAAATCCCATGTACGTCGCCTTCCCGGTCAGCCAGCGCGAATTCCTCCGGGTGCAGCAGAGCGGTGTCCAGCCGGACCGGAGCAAGATCGCCGTCCGGATCCAGTTCTCCGATGGCTCGACGTACGACCAGACCGGCCGGGTCAACTTCGTGAACATCAGCGTCGACCGCACCACCGACACGGTGCTGGTGCGCGCCAGCATGCCGAACCCGGCCGGCACCCTGCGGGACGGCCAGCTCGTCAAGGTCGCGCTGCAGACCGGGGCGCCGGTGGAGAAGGTGATGGTGCCCCAGGCTGCCCTCATCGCCGACCAGGGCGGCGTCTACGTCTTCGTCGTCGAGGACGGGCGGGCCGTGATCCGGCGGGTCAAGCTGGGCTCCAGCGGCACCGGACCGGATGCCATCGTCGACGAGGGCCTGTCGGGCGGCGAACTGGTCATCGTCGATGGCCTGCAGCGGGTGCGGCCCGGGATCGCCGTCCGGGCGAACCCGATCGCCCAGTCGGCAAGCGGGATCTGAGGCCATGCTGTCCGCGATCTTCGTCGACCGACCGCGCCTGGCGATCGTCATCGCGATCGTCACGTCGATCGCCGGTGCCCTGGCGCTGTTCACCATCCCGGTCGCGCAATACCCCGACATCGTGCCGCCGCAGGTCTCGGTGACGACGACCTACCCCGGCGCCGCCGCCGCGGTGGTGGAATCCACGGTCGCCCAGCCCATCGAGTCGCAGGTCGTGGGCGTCGACAAGATGATCTACATGAAGAGCGTCAGCGGCAACGACGGCAGCTACACGCTCACCGGGTCGTTCGAGCTCGGGACCGATCCGGACATCAACGCCGTCAACGTCAACAACCGGGTCCAGATCGCCCTGGCCAAGCTGCCCGAGGACGTTCGCAAGCAGGGGATCACGGTCAAGAAGAAGTCGTCCGCCCTGCTCGGCGTGCTCGCGGTCTACTCGCCCAAGGGCGTCCAGGACCCGCTCTTCATCTCGAACTACGTCACCATCAACCTGCTCGACCGCATCAAGAGCACGCCCGGCGTCGGCGACGCGACCTTGTGGGGGCCGCAGGATTACGCGATGCGGGCCTGGGTCCGGACCGACCAGCTGACCGGGCTCAACCTCACCACGAGCGACGTGATCGACGCGATCAAGGCGCAGAACGTCCAGGCGCCCGTGGGGCGGATCGGTGCCCGGCCGATCTCCAACGCGCAGCAGCTTCAGCTCAGCATCCAGACCCAGGGACGGCTCACCTCGCCCGAGCAGTTCCAGAACATCGTCCTGCGCACGAACCCGGACGGCTCCCTGCTCCGCCTCGGCGACGTCGCCCGGATCGAACTGGGTGCGGCGAGCCTCGACCGTGAGACCCGGCTCAACGGCAGCCCGGCGACCGTCGTGGCGATCTACCAATCGCCGGGCGCCAACGCGATCGCGACGCTCAAGGAGGTCAAGGCCCGCGTCGCGACGCTCGCCGCCTCCTTCCCGGAGGGGCTGGAGTGGAAGGTCACCTACGACCCGACGGCCTTCATCACCGAGACCGTCCACGAGGTGCAGAAGACCCTGATCGAGGCGTTCGTGCTCGTGGTGGTGGTGGTGTTCCTGTTTCTCGGCAGCCTTCGCGCGACGCTCATCCCGACGCTGGCCGTGCCCGTCAGCCTGATCGGCACCTTCATCGCCCTGAAGGCGGTGGGGTATTCGGCGAACTCCGTCTCGCTGCTCGCCATGGTGCTCGCCATCGGCATCGTGGTCGACGACGCCATCGTGGTCGTCGAGAACGTCGAGCGGGTCATGGAGGAGCATCCCGACCTCTCCCCGCGCGAGGCCACCAAACGGGCCATGGCCGAGATCACGGCCCCGATCATCGCGATCACCCTGGTCCTGCTGTCGGTCTTCGTGCCGGTGGCCTTCGTGCCGGGGATCTCGGGGGAGCTGTTCCGCCAGTTCGCCGTGGCGGTCGCGGTCTCGATGTTTCTCTCGGCCATCAACGCGCTGACACTCTCGCCCGCGCTCTGCGGGGTGCTGCTGCGCCCGCACCACGGCCCGCGCCGCGGGATCATGGGCTTCGTCATGCGCGCGATCGACGGGGTGCGCGACGGCTATGGCGTGGCGGTCGCCCGCATCGTCCGCCTGTCGATCATCGGCGTCGTGCTGTCGCTCGCGGCGGCCTGGGGCACGGTCGAACTCGCCAAGATCACGCCCACGGGCTTCCTGCCGGAGGACGACCAGGGCGCGTTCTTCGTGGTCGTGCAACTGCCCGAGGGGGCGTCCGTCGACCGGACCTCGGAGGTCGCAGCCAAAGCCGAGGCGATCCTGCGCGAGGAGCACGCGGTCGCGGACACGACCACGGTGGTCGGCCTCAACTTCATCGACAATTACTCGCAGGGCAACGCCGCCTTCCAGGTGGTGACGCTCAAGCCCTTCGAGGAGCGGAAAGGCGCGGACGACGGCGCGGCGGCGTTGATCGCGCGGCTCGGCCAGCGCTTCCGCGAGATCCCCGGCGGCACGGTCGTGCCGATCGCGCCGCCGCCGATCATCGGTCTCGGCACGGGCGGCGGCTTCGCCTATGTCCTGGAGGACCTGCGCGGCGGCGATCCGAAGGAGCTCGCACAGGTCTTGCGCGGGCTCCTCGTCGCGGCGAACCAGGAGCCGAAGCTCAATCGCGTCTTCAGCACGTTCTCGGCGACGAACCCCTCGGTCTACCTCGACATCGACCGCAACAAGGTCCAGATCCTCGGGGTGTCGCTCGACGCCGTGTTCCAGGCGCTGCAGGCCTCGCTCGGCGGCTACTACATCAACGACATCAACCTGTTCGGCCGCGCATGGCAGGTCCAGGTCCAGGCCGAGGCGACGGACCGCCAGAAGGTCGACGACATCTACCGCATCAACGTGCGCAACAAGGACGGCGGGATGGTGCCCTTGCGCAGCCTCGCGGAGGCCCGCATCGTCGTCGGGCCGCCCGCGCTGATCCGGTACAACAACCTCCGCGCCGTGACGGTGCAGGGCGGCCCCGCGCCGGGCGTCTCCTCGGGCCAGGCGCTCGCCGCCATGGAGGCCGTCGCCGCGCGCACGCTGCCCGCGGGCTTCGGCGGGGAATGGACCGACACCGCCTTCCAGGAGAAGCGGGCGGAGGGCAAGACCGCGATCATCCTCGCCTTCGCGGTTCTGTTCGCCTTCCTGTTCCTGGTCGGCCTGTACGAGAGCTGGACCATCCCGGTGCCCGTGCTGCTCTCCGTGACCGTCGGCATCGTCGGCGCCTACGCGGCGATGGTCTGGGGCAATCTGACCCTCGATCTCTACGCACAGATCGGCATGGTCGTGCTGATCGGCCTGGCCGCCAAGAACGGCATCCTCATCGTCGAGTTCGCCAAGGAGCAGCGGGACAAGGGCGTCCCGCTGCGCGAGGCCGCGACCGAAGGCGCGCGGCTCCGCTTCCGCCCGGTGATGATGACCTCCTTCGCCTTCATCCTCGGGCTCCTCCCGCTCGTGATCGCCACGGGCGCCTCGCAACTCGCCCGGCGCGATGTCGGAACGCCCGTGTTCGGCGGCATGATCGCCGCATCGTTCCTCGGCATCTTCGTGATCCCGCCGCTCTACGTCGTGTTCCAGGGCCTGCGCGAGCGGGCGTGGCGGCTTCTGGGCCGCGGGAAGGACACGGATCATCCGGCAGCGCCGCCCAAGGTGCCCGCCGGCACGCCGGAGCATCTGCCGGCCGAGTAGCGGAAGGTGGGCCAGATGGACGAGACCGATCAGGTGCTGCTCGCCGAGAGGTCCGCCGGCGCCGAGCCGATCCTCGAGCACAGCCGGCTCAAGCGCAAAGCCTATGAGCGCGCGCTGCGAAAGCTCCAGGTGCAGCTCTGTCACCTCCAGGCCTGGGTGAAGGCCACCGGCGCGCGGATCATCGTGGTGTTCGAGGGCCGCGACGCGGCCGGCAAGGGCGGCACCATCAAGGCGATCACCGAGCGGGTCAGCCCGCGCGTGTTCCGAGTCGTCGCTCTGCCGGCGCCGTCCGACCGCGAGAAGAGCCAGCTCTTCCTGCAGCGCTACATCGCGCACTTCCCGGCTGCGGGCGAGATCGTGATCTTCGACCGCAGCTGGTACAATCGCGCGGGCGTCGAGACCGTCATGGGCTTCACGAGCGAGGCCGAGCAGCGTCGCTTCCTGACCCTCTGTCCGCAGATCGAGCAGTTCATCACTGGGAGCGGGATTCAGCTCATCAAGTTTTGGCTGGAGGTCGGCCGCCAGGAACAGAAGCTCCGCTTCGAGGCCCGCATCAGCGATCCGCTGCGGCAGTGGAAGCTGAGCCCGATGGACCTGGAATCTTATCGGCGCTGGTATGATTATTCCCGCGCTCGCGACGCGATGCTCGCGGCAACCGATTCCGACGATCTCCCGTGGTATGTGGTGCGCTCCGACGACAAGCGCAGGGCGCGGCTGAATTGCATCGCGCACCTGCTGCATCTGATCCCCTACAGGAAGCTCAAGCCCGAGCCGGTGACCCTGCCCAAGCGCTGCAAGAAGCACGCATACGACGACACGCTGCGCGACCGGCGCTTCGTGCCGGAGCTGTACTGAGCGCAGGCCGCTGGCGCCGTCCTCCGCGTTTCACCTCTCGCGGTCTTGGGTGAATGCGGTGTCGTCCGGGTGCGCAATCCGAGCCGGATGGGCCGAGGGCACGGCCTCGACGACGCGTGAACTCTTCCTGTTCAGCGGCTCCTGATGCATCCCGCCAATCCTCATAGGGGTAAGGATAGTATCGTCGCGAGAAATCTCTCGCTCCGCATCGATGAAGATCGGGCCGGCGCTCGCCAAGATCGGTGCTGTTCCGGTGTCCTGTTCGATCAAGCAAGAAACGACGGGTCGGATTAGCTGGCGTTGGAGTTCGCGATGATGCCCCTGTCCGCCCCGTCGCGCAGCGGCTTCTGCTTGACGGAGGCGGCCTTGGCCGAGCGCTTCCACGTACCCGCCCGGTTCGATCGGGACAGGGCCGACTGGGTCTTCCCGACGGCGCTCCTGCAGCAGACGATTGCGGGCGCGGACCCGGCCGTTCGCCGACGGGTGGAAGACGGGATCGGCCCGATCGAGGGGGCTCCCCATTCCAAGCTGACCGATGACCTCGGCCACTATCTCCGCGCCACGGTGATCAAGCAGCGCTGCAAGGCGGAGCGGATCGCCCGCCTGCGGCTGGTCAACCGCCGCACCCTGAGCCGTCGCCTGAAGGCAGAGGGTACAACCTTCCGCCAGCTCGCCAACGAGGCCCAGTTCGCGGTGGCCAAGCAGCTCCTGGCCGACACGCATTTGAACCTGACGCAAATCGCGGTGGTCCTCAATTTCTCCGAGCTTGCCGCCTTCACGCATGCCTTTCGGCGCTGGTCTGGGATGGCGCCGAGTGCCTGGCGGAAGGCGAAGCGCGCGGAGGTGAACGGCCCCGCAGACAACGAAAAGCCTCGCTCGGGTTAGGGGAGGGACAACGGATGCGACACCCCGCTCGCATTGCGGCCTGCACCCTCGCCGTGCTCGTCACCGCGGCGCACGCGCAGGAGACCCGCTCGCTGGTCTCGGTCGAAGCGGATTCGCGCATGCAGATGGCCGCGGCCTCGCTGATCCCGACACTCCGGGGACGATGGCTCCATGCCGATCACAGGCTCGCCGTCGGGCGTGTGCGGGATGTCCGGGTCTCGCAGGACGGCCATACGCTGATTGCCGTCGTGGCCCGCCGGCGATGGCTCGGGGGCGGGGAGATCGGCATCCCGGTCCCACGGCTGCATCAGCGCGACAATGATCTGACCGTCAGCGCCACGCGCGAGGATATCCGGCAGCTCCCGGTGATCAGACCCTGAGACGAGGGCCGACCGGACGGACGCCAGGCGTCTTCAAGACCGCAATCCGGGTGTCCGTCGATCGCGGCGGCGTCAGCGCGGACGACGTGACCTTTATTGCCGGCCCGACGGGGGACGATGACGAGACCATCGCCAGCATCACGGATTCCGTCGACCTGGGCACGGCGGTCGCCGGCCCCGTATTGGTCTTTGCTCTATCGCGGCTGGCGCGCCTGCCACGCGCGCCGCAGGCGTTCGCCGCGATGCGGGCGCACGCGCAGGTGCGGCCCGATCAGCCGCCTGAACGCGTACGCGACCTGTTTGTACTCATCGCCGCAGGTCGTGGCGCGATCGGCCGGTAGATAGCCCTTCGCGACGATGTCGGCGTAGCGCCGCGGATCGGAGCCGTAGGCAAGGCAGGCGAGACTGTAGAATCTCTGCCACGACAGGCCGTGCACATCGGCGAAACGGCTTGTGTCGACCGCTTCCTGCCGCCCGAGCATCGCGAAGAAGGACCCGCTGCCGCCGACGAGATCCCGGGCTTGCGCGGGGGCGAGGTGGAGCAGGAGCAGGGCGGCGAGTTGGTCGGCCGCATCCTCCTCGCGTCCGAAGATCGGGACGCGCAACAGGTGGAACAGGGCATGTCCGGTCTCGTGCACCAGGATCTGGGCGATCGGCCCGCGGATCGCCTGCTCCGGGGTGACGCCGGCCGACGAGGCCTCGTGCGGCGCGCGCGCGACGATGCCCGCGACCAGTTCGTAGCACATCGTGACGGCGCGGCTGTCAGGATCGTACCAAGCGTTCGCCTCGCCCGCGCACCCTGTCAGCCGGAGGGTCAGGCGACGGGGGAGCCGCACGAGGCGAACGACCGCGCCGAGCCGCTCCAGCACCTGCCGCCGCCGCAGAGCCCGGTAGATCTCGCCATGCGCGGGGTCGCTTGGCGGCACGTAAGCCACGACGACACGATCGCGGCCGTGCGGCACAGGCAGGGCATGGGCGGCCGCCACCGACAGGAGGGTGGCGGCCATGAGCAAGACCCCGCGGATCACCCCGACCCGGTCGCGCCCGGGCCTGTTGCCGTTCCGGCCCCGACTGCTGAATTCGGATGTCGGGATCGCCTGGGGGGCGTGTGCCATGTCCATCGAGGGCAACCCGGCCGATGCGAGGTCCGTCAGGGGTCGGATCGGCCGGGTTACGGTCTCAAGGCGCTCATCGGACCTGCGGATGCACGCCCCGTTTCGGGGGACCTGTCCGGTCGAGCGCTGCGCCACGTCTCATTGGCCGTCGCGAACATAACCGCTTTCCGGCCGCCCAACATAGCAGAATGTCGGCCAACGAAAATTAGACCTTTCGAGTAGAGATTTGTCCCATGCGATCAAGCGAAATGTATCCGTTTCGCTAAAGATCCGAATGTTCAGCGCTTCGCCCAAGCGTTCGCGCCGCGACGCAGCGTGTTGGCTGTCGCGGTAAGATTGGCAGCTGTCATCCGCGCGCCCGGTGCCGCTGAAGCGAGGGCGAGCGGCCAGATAGGGACGCCTCCCATGGCCGATTGGCTCGTCAGGACCTTTCAAACCTATCCCGAGTTGGCGATATTTCTGTCTCTGGCGATCGGGTTTGCGGTCGGTCCCCGGAAAGTCGGGGGCTTCAGCCTGGGCAATGTCACGGCGACCCTTCTCGCCGCGGTTGCCATCGGTCAACTCGGCATCGCCATTTCACCCAACGTCAAATCGACCTTCTTCATCCTGTTCATCTTCGCGGTCGGATATGGCGTCGGGCCGCAATTCGTGAGCGGCCTGACCAAAGAGGGGCCGAGGCAGATCGGCTTCTCCCTCGTCGTCCTCGTCCTCTGCCTGCTGTCACCGGTCCTGTGCGCGAAGCTCGCCGGCCTCGATCTCGGCTACGCGGCGGGGTTGTACGCCGGTTCGCAGACCATCTCGGCCTCGATCGGCGTCGCATCCGACCAGATCGCGCGGCTCGACATGCCGGCCGACCAAGCCAAGACCTATCTCGATCAGATTCCGATCGGGTATGCGGTCACCTACATCTTTGGCACGATCGGGTCGGCGATCATCCTGGCGCAGCTCGGGCCGAAACTGATCGGCGTCGATCTTGAGAAGGCCTGCAAGGACTACGAACAGAAGATGGGCGGCCAGGTGAGCGAGGGTGGCCTCATCTCGGCCATCCGGCACATCGAGCTGCGGGCGTACCGGGTGCCGGACGACGACAGCATCGTCGGCCGGCCGGTGCGGGATATCTGGCCGGGGATGCGCGTCTTCGTCGAGCGCGTGCGACGCGGTGATCAGATCATCGAGGCCGATGGCGAGACCATGCTGCGGCCGGACGACGTCGTGGCCGTCTCCGGCCGTCGCGAGCGCCTCGTCGATAGCCTCAACCCCATGCTCGAGGAGGTTCAGGACCGGGAACTCCTCGATGTTCCGGCAGAAGTTGTCGACGTCCTGGTCACGCACCGAGCCGTTGCCGGCATGACCCTGGAGGCGCTTGCGGGCCATGAGTGGGCACGCGGCGTCTATCTGCGCAAGATCATGCGCAACATGGTCGAGATCCCCGTGCTGCCGCGGACCGAGATCCTGCGCGGGGACATCCTGACGCTCGCCGGAGGCCGGCGGCACGTCGAAGCGGCGATCAAGCATCTCGGTTACCCGGACCGGACGGTCGAGACGACCGATATCGCCTTCCTGGCCGCCGGCATCGTCCTCGGCGGCCTCGTCGGCGCCCTGAGCTACAAGCTCGGCGGCATCCCGATCAGCCTGTCGACCTCCGGCGGCGCCCTGCTGGCCGGTCTGGTGCTCGGCTGGCTGCGGACCATCCGCCCGGTCTTCGGGCGTATCCCCGGACCGGCCCTCTGGCTGCTCAATACGCTGGGCCTCAACATCTTCATCGCCGTCGTCGGCATCAGCGCCGGTCCGGGCTTCGTGGCGGGCGTTCAGGCCGTGGGCCTGAGCCTCCTTCTCTGGGGTGCCCTGGCGACCGCCATCCCGATGGTCCTGTCGGTCTATATCGGCCGGTACATCTTCAAGTTCGACCCGGCGATCCTGTTCGGCGCCTGCGCGGGCGTGCGGACCACCACGGCGGCCCTCGGCATGGTCCAGGAAGCCGCCAAGAGCAAGATCCCGGCCCTGGGCTACGGCATGCCCTACGCCATCGGCAACACTGTGCTCACCATCTACGGGATGGTGATCGTGCTCGCCTTTTCCTGAGACAACCCGCGACGGGGAGTATTGTCATGGCAGAATCGTTCGATCTACGAGATTTCGAGTCGCTTAGCCCATTCGAGATCAAGGACGAACTGATCAAGCTGGCTAAGTCGACGTCGCGCCGGACACAATCGGCCTTCCTCAATGCGGGGCGGGGCAATCCGAACTGGGTCGCGACGACGCCGCGAGACGCCTTCTTCCTCCTCGGCCAATTCGCAATGAGCGAGAGCCGGCGCGTGATGACTCACCCGGCCGGGCTCGGCGGCATGCCGCAGGCGACCGGAAGCGCGGAGAGGCTCGCGGCCTGGCTGCAGTCGCGTACCGATCAGCCCGGCGCCGACTTCCTGGCAGCCCTCGTTCCCTACGCGACCAAGACGTTCGCCTTCGAGCCGGACGCCTTCGTGCACGAACTCGTCGATTCGATCGTCGGTGACAATTATCCCGTCCCGGATCGTATGCTCGTCCACAACGAGCGTATCGTGCACGAATACCTGATGTGGGCGATGTGCGGGTCGCGCAAGCCACCCGGCCGGTTCGATCTCTACGCGGTCGAGGGCGGAACGGCGGCGATGTGCTACCTGTTCAAGTCCCTCAAGGCCAACCGGCTCCTGATGCCGGGCGATACGATCGCTCTCGGCACGCCGATCTTCACGCCGTATCTCGAGATGACGCATCTCGAGGACTATGCCCTCGACGTGGTTCACATCAAGGCGCCGCAGGAGAACAAATTCCAGTACACGGATGCCGAGATCGACAAGCTGCTCGATCCGAAGGTCAAGGCGTTCTTCGTCGTCAATCCCGGCAACCCGACCGGGATGGCGCTGAGCCCGGAGACGATCGCCAAGATCACCCGGTTGGTCAGGGACAAGCGGCCCGATCTGATGATCCTGACCGACGACGTCTACGGCACGTTCGTGCACGACTTCCGGTCGCTGATGGCGGAGCTCCCGCACAACACCATCGGTGTCTACTCGTTCTCGAAATATTTCGGCTGCACCGGCTGGCGGCTCGGCGCGATTGCGATCCATGAGGACAATATCTTCGACAAGGCCATCGCGAAGCTGCCGCCCGACGTGACCGCCGATCTCGACAGGCGCTACGGGCCGCTGACCCTGGAGCCGCGCAAGCTCAACTTCATCGACCGCATCGTGGCCGACAGTCGCGACATCGCGCTCAACCACACCGCCGGCCTCTCCCTGCCGCAGCAGGTGATGATGAGCCTGTTCTCGCTCGCCGAACTGATGGACGACAACAAGGCCTATCAGGATGCCTGCATGGAGATCGTCAACCGGCGCGCCTGGTCGATGATCGAGGGGCTCGGCCTCCAAATCACGCCCAACCCGAATTACGATGCCTATTACGGGCTGATCGATTTCGAGTTCTGGGCGCGCAAGAACATCGGCGAGGAGGCCGTGGCCTACCTGAAGCGCAACGTCCATCCGCTCGACCTCGCCTTCCGGCTGGCGGAGGTCCACGGTATCGTGCTGCTCAACGGCGGCGGGTTCGAAGCGCCCGACTGGTCCCTGCGGGTCTCCCTCGCCAACCTGCCCGACGAGGCCTACGCCGATATCGGACGCGGCGTGCGTGCCGTCGCGCGCGGGTATCGGGATGCCTACGAGGCTGCCACGCGCGCCGCCAAGGCGAACGTGCAGGCGGCCGAGCAGGTCCCGGCCGAGTGATTGTCCGACGCCGCTACCGGGTCCGCGCGCCGGACCCGGGCCGGTCGATCGCTTCTCCGGGCCGCCCCGAGCGTCGGGGCGCCGACGATGGCTTTCGGTGAAGGCGGACGCCGCCATGAGACATCCGCCGGCCCGGCGCGACGTGCTCCAGGGCGGCCGCCGCGTGCGGCGCCTGCTCGCGGCAGGGCTGCTTTGCCTGGGGCCTCAGGCCGCCCTGGCGCGGACGATCTACGTCACGCCCGCAGGGTCGGGACCGGGATACGACGCGGACGGCCGGATGGTCAGCCCGCAGACGCAGGCCTTCTCGACCGAGGCGATGCGGGACCTGCGCCCGGGAGACGTTGTCCAGCTTCTCGCCGACAGTCCCGATCCCGCCGTCGCGGCGCTCTACGCCAGGCGGATCGTGCTGTCCGGATTGGGACAGCGGGACGCGCCGCCGATCCTGATCAAGGGCCTCGGTGGGCGCACGCGACTGGTCGGACGCACGGTCGACGAGGTCCGCGGCTGCCCGATGCCCGAGGACGATGTCGAGCAGGCCTGCGGCGGCCTCGCCACGGCCCTTGCGGCCCCCCAGGCTTCGGACCTGCTCGGTGCCCTGACCACGCCGGCGTCGACCGGCGAGCGGGCGCGCAGCCGCCGCTCGCGGCTCGCCATACCGATCGGCCGTGCCGGACGGCTTGCGGAGGCAGCCTGCCTCGACATCGACCGGGGGGACGGCGTCACGATCGAGGATCTGACGTTCGACGGGTGCTGGCTCGCGGCCGTCCGGGCGATTGGCAGTCGCCGCGTCACGCTGCGTCGCTCCCTCGTGATCGGGAGCAGCTACGGTCTCGCGGCACGCGGCAGCCGGGAGCGCCCGGCCGACTCGCTCGTGGTCGAGGACGTGACATGGGTGCAGGACGCGAGCGGCTACGACGCCGCTTCCCTGAGGCGTGATGGTCCGTTCCGCTGCGCCGACGGCCGCGCCCGCGCGCTGGGCTGCCCGGGCCTGCTCTGGCGGAGCATCCCGTGGGGCGCGGGCCACCACGGCGCCTACGATCACTTCAACGGCGCGCTGCTCGGCGGAACCGACGTGCGCGGGCCGATCATCTTCCGCCGCAACACGGTCGCTTCGGCCTATAACGGCGTTCGGCTGAAGGCTGCCGCCTGCGAGGACCGCAAGGCCTCGGACCTCTCGCCGGAAACCTGCCCCTACAATCAGGATGTCTGGATCTACGACAACCTGTTCGCCTACGTGCGCGACAACCCCGTCGAGCTGGAGACCTGGGCGACGGACGTCCGGATCTACCGCAACCGGATCGTCAATGCCCATGCGTGGTTCTCGTTCGACGACATGGCGGGCGGCCCGATCTACATCTACGGCAATCGCGGCTGGTTCGACGACGTCCCCGCGACCGCCTTGCCGGATCGTTCACCGTTCCCGCCGCCCTGCACACGCCACCCCGTCTTGAAACCGGCCGCCGATGGTGCGTTCGACCCGAAGCTCGACCGGCGCTACGACTTCGCACGCGCCCGCTGGCTGCCCGTCGGGGTCGAGAGCGTCGACCCGGCCGGTGAGGTCTCCTGGATGGATCCGCTCGATCAGATCTGCGAGGCAAGCCTCCAGGGCCGCGTCGTCAAGCTCGCGCTTCCGCCTCGGGACAGCCCGCCCGGGACCTATCGCTACGCGGCGCGCGGGGCGATCTACCTGTTCAACAACAGCTGGTACCTGCGTTCGCCCGTGACCGGGATCGGCCCGGCCGCCAATCTCAGGCACTGGAACAACGCCCTGCTGTTCTGCGAGGACGGCGTGCCCGGCTACAAGAGGGAGCTGTGCCGGCCGAGGCCCGAGACATTCGATGCGAGCACCTGCGGACGCGGCGTCGTCGGTGGAGAGGGTCTCGCCCGCTATCTCGGCGAGACCGGAACGCTGCCGTTCTTCGATTGCTTCCGGTGGCTGCCCGTCGACGCGTCCGGACGCGATCTCCCGGCGCTCGCGAGCGCCTTCGATTACGACGTCAGCAGCAACGGTTTTCCGATCGCGCTCAAGCGCGAACACGGGATCGAGTCCCACGGACGCGCCGGCAATCCGGGCTTCGCGGCACCGGAGCGCGGCGACTTCCGGCTCATCCCAGGGGCGTTGGCCGCAAGTTCGGAGTGCGCGGTGACGGAGGCTTCCGAGCATGAGCTCGTCTGCGCGGAAACGACCGGGAGTCAGGCCTTCGCCGGTGCGTTCGGTCCTGACGGCCGCCTCTACGCGGGACCCGCCTCGGCGCGATTTCGACCGCCGGAATAGTGTGAGCTTATGTTGGTTCGGCGCGCTCACGTCTGCCTAAGCGCCGTGGACCGGTGCGGAGCTGAATGCCCGCCGCACTCGGGTGGATCGCCGTTGCTAGGGGCGTTGTCTTCGGCTTGGCGCACCGAGGCAAAACCGGCAGGTTCTCTATCGGCCGAGACTGCGCGACCACGGGGCTCTTGCCGCCGACCGGACACGCACGTCGGCGTCACTGATCGCTGCGGCGCTGCTCGGACCCGGACGGCCTGAACTGCCGGATCGACGCCCCTGATCTCGCGCGCCTCACCGCGAGCAGCGCCGGTAGCCGACCCCTGTCGTATCCCGAACGTCGTAGTAGCGCGTGATAACCCCGCCCGCAGGCGCCATCAGGACCGTGACCGCGTTACCGGCAACGGCGTTCGTACAGTCGAGGAGAAGACGCTGGCGGTCCCCGGCCCGCCGGACCGATTTGATCTGGCATGTCGCCATCGGAGTCCTCAGCCGCTTGCCGGAGACGATGAAAGCAGGTGCAAAGATGTCGACCGGCTTCTTAAACGCTGGCGTCTTTCCATCCGAGGCATAGACATCCTCGCAGCCGCGCCCGTCCAACACCCAGGCGCCCTGATAATCCGTTAGGCCGCCCTGAGCCGCCGATGCGTTCGGCATTCCAGCCAATATGGCGAGGCCTGGATAGAGCAAGGCGGCTCCCAAGATGCTCGCAGTCTCCATCGCGCCCTTTCTCATGGAAGATCTGCATCGTGCAATGACGCGTGTGGGTGCCAAGCAAATCATCGCTCAAATTCTTGTTCGCTTCGGCTGTTTCTGTTTTGTTCACAGGCTCCCAGCGTATCGAAGAGCTTGAACTCTGGACCAGTCCTGCTCCGACAGTGCTTCCCGTGACCACGCGGCAAGGCGATGTTTTTGCACGCGTAATGCGCGGACAGCCGGGACGCGAGCAGCGCGCTCACCCGACCGCACTTGTTTTGATCGTATTGTTTGTCGATCTTGTAATAAAAATTACCTATTGTCCCCGTATTATTCGCCGTAGATTCCGGTGATTGGTATGCCGAGGCAGCAACACACAACAGTACAAATCCAGAATTGATGGTGAAAACCTTGGCCATCGGTCGACGTATGTCCTAGTTCCGAACGGCGGCCACCGGTTCTGGGGAGCGCCTTGCTAAGGCGTCAGCAGGAGGCGGCCGGCGGCCGGACGGCGGCACTTCAAGAAGGCTTATGCTGGATGAAATCTGTGGCTTTCCTGGCGGGGTCTGAGTGTCGACGGGCTGAACGACGTCCGCCGGCTCGTTCGCGCGCCGCCACGCGCTCGGCGTCGTGCCCGACCAGCGCCGAAAAGCATGTGTCAACGCGGCGAGTTCGGAAAAACCCAGGACCTCCGAAATCTGCGTCACGCTCATGGTGGTGTCGGCGAGCAGCTGCTTGGCCACCCGGAACTTCGCCTCGTTGGCCAGCTGCCTGAAGGTTGTGCCCTCAGCCCTCAGGTGACGACTCAGGGTGCGGCGGTCCACGAGCCGTAGGCGCGCCACGCGCTCCGCCTTGCAGCGCTGCCGGGTCACCTGGATCCCAAGGTATTGACGAAGTTCATCCGTCAAATTGGACGCTTGGTCGGCCTCAAGACGGCGAATGCGGTCCTCCGCCATCCGGCAGACAACCGGTTTTGCCCCGGCAACACGCTGCTCCAGTAGTTTGGCCGAGAAAACCAGGGCGGCGACTTCCTGATCAAACCGAACGGGCGCTTGGAAGAAGCGGTCGTAGGGAATGGCGTCGCGGGGCTTGGAGCGCGGCAGCAGGACCTCCTGCAGAGCCCAATCGGCTCCGTGCAGCGCCCGAAGAACTTTGGCCATCGTGGCGAGCGCGCGCTCCGAATGGACGGCCGCCCAATCGGCGTCCGGACCATACGGCGCATAACTGAGGACGGCGACCTCGCGGTCGACGCAAAGCACGACCACCGCCCCCCAGTGCTGCGTGCCGACGTGCGAGACGAGCGCGCGCAGGGCGTCGCCAACGGTCTCCGAGTGCCGCATCAGCACGCCGAGGTGTCGCAGCGACCCCAGGGACGCGCGCTGGCCGATGAGCAGCCCGAGATGCGGACACTTCGTCCGGTCGGCCCCAAGCGTGATGAGGCGGTTGAGGTCTGCATAGGGGACGCGCTTGCCGCCGTCGAAGAGACCGGGGTCGAGCTTCAGCTCGGCCAGGATTTCGCCCGGATCGGCACCGAGCTCGACAAGGGTGGCGTGGATCGCCTGCTTCACCCCCGGACGACCCAAGGCAACAGGAAGCGGCTGCCCGTTCGCACCGGAACTGCCGCCTCCCAAGGGCCGCGTGGCGGTTCCCGGCGCTCCTCCTATCCCAGAAGAGGACATGGCCACCCCTGTTGCAAGCCTGAGTCGGTGCAAGCAGCGTAGTTGACATCAGATAAGCCAGCCCGGCTTGATCGAATGGGACATCGCCCCGGAGCCGCCGGGCGAGAATACCCCAAACCGCTCACGCGGCGAATATTCGCGGCCAGCTGAGAAACTGCCCGTTGCGCCTCTTCGGTGCGCGCCCGTTGCCCTCTAAGCCTGGCTCGACACGCGCCGAAGGTGCCCGCGGGGGTGGCCCGCAACCATCCGGGTTGCGCATTGCGCGGCGGAGGGTGCGTCCGCAGCCCTCCTCGGTCGTCTGCTGCCCCGACGGGCTTCGTTCGCGTGGCTTTCCAGAGCCATCGCCCGGCGTCCTTGGCGGCACGCCTCGCCTAAGAGCTGGGCTCCGGCATGCCGGCGCTCGCGGGTGCGGGCCCGTCGCGCCCCGGGTCAGGCAGGTTGCAAGCGCCCGGCCGAGCGCTCGCGCCTGCGCGTCCGGCGTCCCGGCTCGCTGGTCGCATCGAGCCAGACGACCAGGGCGAGGGCAATCAGCGCGGGTGCGCCGAGCGCCAGGAACGAGCCGGTCCAGCCGAGCACGGATTGCGCCAAGCCGCCGTACCAGGCGGAGAGCGCACCGCCGATGCCCTGCACGGCGTTGACGGTGCCGAGCGCGGTCTGGGTGCGGCCCGAGCCCCAGGTGAGATCCGCCACCACCACGGGCACGGCCACCCCGACGATGCCCGAGGCCACGCCGTCGAAGATCTCGGCCGCGATGAGCCAGACCGGGTCATCGATGAAGGCGGACAGGGCTGCACGCACCGGCAGCGCAGCCAGGGCGACCAGCAGGATCTTGCGGCGCCCGCGCTTGTCGGCGAGCGAGCCTGCGAAGAGGGCCACCGGGATCATGACCAGCTGCGCGACCATGACGTATCGGGCCGTCCAGGCCGTGGCGTCCGCGCCGGCCGCCACGAGCTTCTGCCCGAGCAAGCTCAGCATGCCGCCGTTGCCGAGGTTGAACAGCGCGAGCGCCACCGCCAGCACCATCAGCTTGCGGTTCGAGAGCACGCTGCGGGTGGCCGCCCGTTCCGGCTTGTCGTCCGGATCGTCCTCCTTCCAGCCGACCGCGCGGCGTCCGTTGTAGCAGTGGCCGGGGGTCGTCACGCTGGCCGCGATGGCGAGCACGGCCATGGCCCCGAGCACCCAGAAGGCCACGGCGGGTCCGAACTGGACAGTGCCGAAGCTGATCAGCCCCGCCGCGACGAGGATGCCGAGGTGGTTGTAGGCTTGGTTGCGCCCCTGCTGCTTCGGGAAGCGGTCCTTGCCGACGATGCCGAGCGTCAATTCGGTGACGGCAGGCAGAAGGAGCACGCCGCCGGCCGCCGCCAGGAGCTGGGCGGCGAACACGGCCGGGAAGGACTTGGCCGGCAAGACCAGCAGCGTGCCGGCCAGGATGGCGGCGCAGGCGGCGGCGATGAGGAGACGGGGCCGCCCGAACCGGTCGACAAGGGCGCCAGCGGGCCCGCTGAGGCATAGGGCACCGACGCCCACCAGCGTCGTGACGAACCCGACCCGCGCCGGCGACCATCCCCCCGTCTCGGCGAGCCACGTTCCCAGAAAGGGACCGAGGCCGCCCTGGATGTCGCCGGTGAAGACGTTGATGAGCGCAAGATGTGTGGTGGCGAGCATGCTCTCAGACCGGTGTGCCGCGACCCCGCAGAACACGGGCATCGCGGCCCGCGCTTGTCGCGCGAAGACAGGTCACCAGAGACGTTCGAACAAGCTGAACCGTTCCCCGTCCCGCGCGATGCGCGCGATCGCAGTTAGACAGCCGGCGGCGCCGGGCCGGAGCAAGGTTAGCGGCCGCACCAAAGCAGGGGCCGTACTTCGCGGGAACGGTTTTCACGACGACGACGTTCTTGGGGCCATCATCGAAACGGAGACACAGCTTGAAGACAATCGCTTTGACCCTCGCCGCCGGTGCCGCCCTTGTGGGCGCCGCCTCGACCGCCCAGGCGCATGAGTGGGGCGGCGGCTATGGCTATGGACCGGGCTACGGCCACTCCCGCGTCATCGTGCGGGAAGGCCGTCGCGACGGCTACCGCGGCGTCGACTTCCGGCATCGCGACTGGGATCGCCCGGGCGTGCGCGTGATCGAGCGTCGCGACGGCGGCTTCCATCGCCATCACGACTGGGACGACTGAGCGGCTGCCCCGTTCAGAGATTCTCGGGGGCGCCCTGTCGGGCGCCCCTTCTGCGTTCTTGGGGTCAAGTGCCGGACGCATCGCGGCTTTGGAGCCGTTCCCGGTCACGGTGAGATAGCCGACCACAGAGCGCGGGTCGTTGCGTCACGGTGGATCGCTGCGGCGCGCCAGCACGCCCGGGCACTCGGCCGCGCGGATGAACGGCTTCGTCGACGGCCGCCAGTGCGCGCAGGACGGCGGCAAGTCTCGGCCGGGTGGCCTTCTACCGACCGCGTCGGAGTTTTACTGTACGGCGCTGGATCGGTTTGGCGGCCGGGGACGTTAGAGGGCCCATGCACCGGTCCGATGGGGCTGCCTGCTTTGGCTGGGGGAGCACCCTGCGATGCATCACAACCGGTTCCGGGTGACGCTGGAAACCCGCGACGGCCGACGCGTCCTCACCGCCGCAACGGAGCGCGAGGCCGCCCTGATGGCCGAGTCTGTCCTGCGCCGCTACGCGGGCGAGCCTCTCACAATCGGCTTCAGCGTCGAGTGCGCGGATCGTGAGGCGAGCCGCCGCATCGCCTTCTACCTGACGGATCTGGTCCTCGAACTCGATCTCGCCTGAGGCATGACCCGAGCATCCGGGCGCGGATCGCCCCGGAATCCCGGCTGCGACCTGCGTCGAAAGCCCTACGCGAGCTCGGCCACGAGCATGGCTCGGGCGCGGCTCACCCGGCTCTTCACGGTGCCGGTTTGACAGCCCATCACCTCGGCAGCCGCTTCATATGTCAGGCCTTGTGCGCCCACGAGCAGCAGGGCCTCGCGCTGAAGTTCGGGCAGCTTGCCGATATGGGACCAGACGGTCTGCAGGTCGGAGCCGTGCTCCTGCGCGGCCGGAGCCGTGAGTTGCGCCGCGGCGGCGCCGTCGACATCCTCGATCTCGCGCTTCCGCTTGCGGCACTCGGTATAGAACTGATTGCGCAGGATGGTGCACAGCCACGCCTTCAGGTTCGAGCCTGCTGCGAACAGGTCCTGGCTAGCCCAGGCCCGCAGGACGGTCTCCTGCACCAGGTCGTCGGCGCGCGAGGCGTCGGCCACGAGCGACAAGGCGAACGCGCGCAGCCCTGGAAGCGCCTTGGTCAGCTCCGCGCGAAAGACCAAGGCTCTCTCGCGGCTTTGCCCCTCCAGAGCAGTCTCGAGCTGCGCGACGAGATCAAGCAGGCGCCGCGGTGTTTGCGCCCCCGTCAGCGCTTCGTAGGCGCCGCGCAGGTGGGCGCCGAGATGATCCCGCACCCCGGCAGGGAGTGAGGCCGTATCCAGGAGGGCAAGGGGTTTCGGCCGGCCAGATGCCGTCCTTTCGCTCATCAACCTGTCCGTCACGACATGTCCTCTCAAAGCCTCAGCCGTCTTGCCGAGCCCCGGTCCACCGTGCGCGTCGCCCGCCGCGACGGCGAGGCGCAATCGGCCATCCCGCGATGGCGTCCCGGAAATGCGCGTCTTCAAGCGTCCAACCTCTGCCATAGGCCCAGCCACCTGACTGTACAGTGAACACCTAACCCTGCAACGAGAGGATCGTTCTCGGAGCCTTGTGCGTTTGTGGTGGCTCCGTTCGGTGAGCGGCGAAGGTCGGTGAGGCGCGCAGGAGCCGCGAGGATCGTCGCGTTCCGGGATACCCGGACCTCGGCGCTGACTGAACCCGAGCGCCCGAACCCAGGCCGTGCCCGACGAGGTGGCCGGTCGGGAATCGCGCTCGATCGGAGCGAGGCCGTGGGCCGGGTTCGGATCGCTCCCGTTGTCGTTCGAAGAGGAGCTGCTGGGCAGCGACGATGCCACAGAATGTAGTCTATCGGATCGAAGACAGGGCGGACGGCCGCTTCGACGTTGTGGTGACGCTCGAGTCCGGCAAGGTCTTCAAGCGTTCCGGCTGCGTCACGCGTGCCGAGGTCGATGCCTGGATCGACGGCTTACGGGTTCTGATGGCGGCGGTCGGTGCGCCCGTATCGTCGGCCGACGCGGCGTCGCAGGATGCGCGGCGCTTCGGATCGCAGTCGGCGCACGATGCCGATCAAACCACGTCTTGAGCGTGGGCCCGGCCGCTGTCCGCCTCGGAGCCGGCTTTTCCACGGATCCGCGACCCGAAGGACGGCCGATGGCCTAGGCTTCGTCGTCCTCGGCCCGGGTGGTGAGATCGCCGAACAGGATCTCGTACGTCATCGGATCGTAGAAGCGCATCACGTTCCGGACGAACTCTCGAGGCTCGATTTTCAGCGCGTCCGCCCAGGCACGGTAGCGATCCGGAGGGATCCGGCCGCGCCCGGTCTCGAGCTGCGAGATGAACGTATAGTATTCCGCGCCCACGAGAGCGGCGAGCTGCCGTTGTGACAGGCCTTGCGCGTCCCTCAATTCCTTCAGATACCGCCCACCTTCCCGACGCAGCTCCAGCACCTCTTCCGAATCCAGGCGTTGGTAATGCGCATACACGAGGGTGTGCCTTCCTGCGTGCGGTCGCTGCTGCACGCGGTGCTTATACAGTAAAAGCCATATAGCTACGACGGCCCTACGATGTCCAGACGCTGGCCGGTGGACTCGGTCGCTCCCGCGACGTGATGCTTGGCAGGATTCCGAATGGCTCTATCATGTCGACCTCAGGGACCAACATGAACGGGGGTGCCGATGGCCAGCCTGTCGTAGGGTGTTCCTGATCGGCCGCGCGGAACTGTCTACGATCAGACCCTTGGTTCAAGGGGGCGGATGCCGGCTTCGGGTGGTGTTCGACGCGATGAAGTCGCGAAGTATGTTTTTGAAGGCCGCTGATGGCGCCGGTCGATTGCAGGAAGAAGGCGGTATGGGCGATCATTCACTGCAGTCGACATTGACCACCGGACTGCGCGCGCTCCGGCCGGTCCTGGCAACGGCTGTGATTTTTGGATTGTTCATCAATCTGCTGCTCTTCGTCAGCCCGCTGTATATGCTTCAGATCTATGATCGGGTCATTCCGAGCCGCAGTGAAACGACCCTCGTCGGGATCACGCTGATCGCAGCGTTCGGCCTTGCCGTTTACGCGACCTTGGACATGTTGCGCGCGCGCCTTCTGGTGCGTGGGGGGGTGATCTTCGATCGGGAGATCGCCAATCCGATCTTCGATGCCGCCCACCAAGGCATGCTGATCCGGCCCGGCGCGCGCCACGAGACGGCGCTGCGCGACGTCGATGTCCTGCGCGAGTTCCTGACCGGCAGCGGGATGCTGGCCTTCTGCGACCTGCCCTGGATCCCGATCTTTCTGCTCGCCTGCTTCGTGCTCCATCCCTGGTTCGGCTGGATGGCGCTCGTGGGTGGCGGCACGATCCTCGGACTGACGCTGCTCACCGAGATCGCGACGCGCTGGACGCTCGACGCCGCCAGTCACGCCTCGCGCGAGGCGGGGCAGCAGGCCGCCGCGGTTTTCCGGAACGGGGAAGTGTTGCAGGCCATGGGCATGCTGGCTGCCCTGCGTGGCCTCTGGCGTCGGCGCCACGACGACGTCCTGGTCCTTCAGGCGCGGGCGAGCGATCGTGCCGGCCTGATCGTCGCCGCGACGAAGTTCGTCCGCATGCTCCTGCAGACCCTGGTCCTGGGGGCGGGCGCGTACCTGGCCATCCACCGCGAGATCTCCGCCGGGTCGATGATCGCCGCCTCGATCATCATCGGCCGTACGCTCGCGCCGATCGAGGCCGTCGTCGGAAACTGGAAGGGCTTCACGGCCGCCCGCGCAAGCTACCGGCGGCTGACGGATCTCATCGACATCGCCAAGCCGGAGAGCCGCCGCCTGATGCTGCCGCGCCCGCAGGGTTTGATCCAGGCCGAGAACATCTCCGTCGCGGCACCCGGCTCGACGCGGCCGATCCTCAGCGCGGTGAGCTTCCGGCTCGAGCCCGGCAGCCTCGTGGGCATCATCGGCCCGAGTGCGGCCGGAAAGTCGACCCTCGTGCGCGCCCTGACCGGGGTCTGGCCTCTGCTCGACGGCACCGTGCGCATCGACGGGTCCGACCTGCGTCACTGGGACAAGCAGGCGCTCGGCCAGCACGTCGGCTACCTGCCCCAGGACGTGGAGCTGTTCGACGGCACGGTGGCGCAGAACATCGCACGGTTCGCCGCCGCAGACGACGCGCGTGTCATCGCGGTGGCCCGGAGGGCGGGCTGTCACGAGCTGATCCAGTCCCTTCCGGACGGGTACAACACGGTGATCGGGCGGGATGGCCACGGATTGTCGGGCGGTCAGCGTCAGCGCATCGCGCTGGCCCGCGCCCTCTACGGCGAGCCGAGCTTGGTTGTGTTGGACGAGCCGAATGCGAGCCTCGATCAGCTCGGCGAGGCTGCGCTGATGCGGGCCGTGGCGGAGCTGAGGCAGTCGGGCACGACGGTGGTGATCGTGACCCACAAGGTGAGCCTGCTGGCCGAGGCCGACCGCGTCCTGCTGATGAGCGGGGGCACCTTGCAGAGCGACGGCACCGCGGAGCAGGTTCTGTCACAGATCACCGGTCCGCGTCCGGTCCCGACCCTGGTGCCGCCCGTCGCTCCCCCGGCGTCCCAGAGCCGCCGGGATTCCGACGCACAGCGGAGCGCGGGATAGGCGATGACCCTCTCGCGAGCCGCGATGCCGAGCCTGTCGCCCCCGCGGCGAACGCCTGACGAGGAGCGGGCGGGCGGCGGTCCGACCAACTGGCGTGTGTACGCCGTCGCCGGCTATGCCGTCATCGTCGTGACGTTCGGCGTCGTCGGGACCTGGGCCGCCCATGCGCGCCTGGACCGGGCGGTCATCAGTCCCGGGATCATCGTCGCGGAAGGCAGCCGCAAGGTGGTGCAGCATCTCGAAGGCGGCATCGTGCAGGAGGTGCTGGTGCGGGACGGGCAGACCGTCCACGACGGCGACGTCCTGCTCCGCATCGATCCCGTGCAATCGCGCGCCAGCAACGATCTGCTCCGCGGCCAGCTCGACGCGGCGTTGATCCTCGAGGCGCGATTGCGCGCCGAGCAGGAGCAGGCGCCGGATCTGGTCCTGCCGCCGGAGATCGCGGCGCGACGGGATGACCGTGCCGTGGCCCGCATGATCGACGACCAAGCCAGTCAGCTGTCGGAACGGCGCGCGTCCTTTCAGGCACAGCTTGCGCTCATCCAGGCGCGGGTCACGCAGCTGAACACCGAGATTGCCGGCCTCGCGGTCGAGAAGGCCTCGGTCGAGCAGCAGGTCGCCCTGATCCAGCAGGAACTGGATGGCCTGCGCGGCCTGCGCGAGAAGAACCTCATCCCGCTCTCCCGTGTCCTGATGATGGAACGCGAGCACGCCCGCCTCGCGGGTGTGATCGGGCGGTCCGTGGCCGAGACCGCCAAGGCGCAGAACGGCATCAACGAGGCGGGGATGCAGGCGGCGCAACTCAAGCAGAAGCTTCAGGAAACGCTGACGGCACAGCTGCTGGATACCCGTCAGAAGAGTTCCGAGCTGCGCGAGAAGCTCATCGTTGCCCAGGATGTTCTCCGGCGGCACGAGGTCCGGGCCTCGCATCAGGGTGTCGTCCAGGGCTTGAAGGTCTACACGATCGGGCAGGTGATCCGCTCCGGCGAGCCGCTGATGGAGATCGTCCCGACCAACGACCGGCTCGTGATCAGCGTCCAGTTCGCGCCGAACGACCTGGAGGCTGTCCATGCCGGCATGCGCGCCGAGGTCAAGTTCCCGGCCTTCCAGACGCGCCGCACGCCCGCCATCTTCGGGACGCTGACGATGGTCTCGCGCGATCGCCTGATCGACGAGGGGACGAAGCAGCCTTATTTCGCCGGCATGGTCGAGATCGACGACCATCAACTGCCGGAGGAGGTACGGCCCCGTCTCCTGGCGGGCCTGCCCGCCGAGATCGTCGTGTCGGCCGGCGAGCGTACGGCGCTCGACTATCTGGTTGCGCCGTTCTTCGAGGCTCTCGGACACGGCTTCCATGAACGCTAGAGCCTGTTCGTCAGTTCACTTTCGGACGTGAGGTCCTGATGGGTGCGGTCATCTCCTTCTTCCGGCCCGCAGCGACCAGCCAGGGCGGCTGGTCGCAGCAGGAGCTCGCGGAGTTCTACCGCGTCGAGGCCGCGCTGATCCGGGCCGGACTGCAGATCGGCAGCGAACAGGGTCTGAGCGACGAGGCGGAGCCCTGGTTCGTCTTCTGCCGGCCGGACGGCGACGCGATCATGCATTTCGCCCGGATCGACGGCAGCTACGTCATCGCCTCGGAGGTCCTGGACAGACCGATGCGGGGCAGCGATTTCCGCACCCTGATCAACCAAGTCGCCCAGCGCTACCCGGAGCTCCTTCCGATCCCGCAAGGCGCCGACGGAACGAAGCTCTCGGTCCATCCGGCCGCCCTGCTTGCCGCTCTCGTCGCGGCTGCGGCTTTGAGCCTGTCACCCCAAGACGCGTTCGCGGCTGACCAAGAGCACGCGGGCGACGGCCCGGTTCCGGCCGGTCCATTGGGCCAGACGCTCCAGCAACGGGCGGCGGGCGCCCGAGATTCCGGCGATGCCGATGAGCGCGACAGCCATCGCAAGCAGTTCGGCGTCATCGTGTTCTCCGCGATGGTCTTCGCGGCCGATGCCTTCGCGGCCGACCTTGGCGAGCCGGCGACGGAGCCGGGCCTGTCCTTCGGCTCAGCGGGCGGCCACGCTGTCGCCTCGTGGGAGCAGGGCAGCGTCCCGGTGCCCGCAGGCGAGGCGCTCCGCACCGCCAGCGCGGGTGTGCCGCTCACGTCCGGCGCGAGCGGCCAGGCAGCGAGCGGGACTGCCGGTTCCACGACGGCCGAGCCGATTTCGGCCGCGCCCTCCCAACCGGGCAGCACCGATGTCAGAGCCATCGGTCCCGGACATCCGACGCTCGTGCACGGTCCTGCCTGGGCAGGCCTGGAGCCCGCCTATCAGGCTTCAGCCCAAGCGGCGGAGGCGGGCACACCCCGAACCGCTGGGTCGTCGACGTCGCCGGAGGCCCGGTCGGACGCCGGTGCGGCTGCGTCGGGCAGCGCCGACGGTGCGGGGCAGGCGGGCCCGTCGCCCGCCACAAATGGTGAGACCGCGTCTCAGCATGAGAGTGCAGCGCAGACAATCGGGCATTCCGCGACCGAGACACCGTTATCGCCGATCGACGGGGTCACTGCGACGACGCAGGCCGACCTGACTCGTTTGGCGCCTGCGCTGCGGGAGGAGGGGACCGGGGGACAGGAGCACGCCGCGCGGGGCGGCCCCGTTTCAGAGGGAGAGGCCTTGCGTGCCGCGAACGCGGTTGGAGATCGGGCTCATTCCGGCAGAAGCGAGCCGGATCAAAGCCGGACCGGCGCCGAGGGTCATGGCGGTGCCAACGGCACGAATGCGGGCCATCAGTCCGGCGCGTCGCAGGCCGAGGCGAACGGCGCGGATCCAGGCGCGGCTCAGGCCGACGGGGCGCCCGGCAAGAGCGGCGAGGCACCGGGTCAGCTCAAGGAGGCCGGATCGGCCACGCACGGCGCCGACGGCCACGGTGCGGCCAATGGCGCGAGTGCGGGCCATCAATCCGGCGCGTCGCAGGCCGAGGCGAACGGCGCGGATCCAGGCTCGGCTCAGGCCGGCGAGGCACCCGGCAAGAGCGCCGAAGCGCCCGGTCAGCTCAAGGAGGCCGGATCGGCCACGCACGGCATCGAGGGTCACGGTGCGGCCAACGGAGCGAATGCGGGCCATCAATCCGGCGCGTCGCAGGCCGAGGCGAGCGGCGCGGATCCAGGCTCTGCTCAGGCTGAAGGGGCGCCCGGCAAGAGCGGCGAAGCGCCCGGTCAGCTCAAGGAGGCCGGATCGGCCACGCACGGCATCGAGGGTCACGGTGCGGCCAACGGCGCGAGTGCGGGCCATCAGTCCGGCGCGTCGCAGGCCGAGGCGAGCGGCGCGGATCCAGGCTCTGCTCAGGCTGAAGGGGCGCCCGGCAAGAGCGGCGAAGCGCCCGGTCACCTCAACGAGGCCGGATCGGCCACACAGGGCACCGAGGGTCACGGTGCGGCCAACGGCGCGAATGCGGGCCATCAGTCCGGCGCGTCGCAGGCTGAGGCGAACGGCGCGGATCCAGGGCACGTCCAACCCGGCACCGAGGCTCAGGGCGCGCCTCACGCCAACACTCCTGCGGCGGCAGATCCTGGGCCGCACATAAGCTCCGGGCAGCCGGTTGATCCGCCAGGTTCGGGCGCATCGCCCGCCGTGAGCGGTGGTCAGCCGTCCTCCGTCAGCCAGACGTCCCATGCAGGTGGGCAGAGTCAGGCGCAGCCGCCGGCAGCGCAGGTCGACCCGGCCGGAAACCTCGTGTTCTCATCCGATGGCCAGCGCGGGCATGCCGCCGCGCCAAGCCATACGCCGGCTGAGGCTGGGTCGCACGGCAACGTCGAGCTGGTCGGGCTTTCGGATCAGGGCACGAACGCGCATCACATCGATCTGCACTCCTGATGAACCTGTCGAGCACGCGACCGCTCGGGAGCTTCAGGGTCGGCTGGACGTGAACCCTCAATCAACGGAACCGGCCGGTCGCCCTGCGGCGGCCATGCCCAGATCGGGGCGTTCGCGGTCCGTGTCGCGCCTGTGGAATGAGACGCCGTTCCGCATCATCGCGAAGATCCAGGCCCTCAGGTCGCCGCCCGGCCGATATCGATCTTGGCTCTGCCAAGCCCTGAGAAGCGTCTCTTGGACGAGGTCTTCGGCCTGCTCTGCCGCCTGCGTGACCGATCTCGCAAAGTGCCTCAGTTCGGGCAGCAGCCGCAGAAGGTCATCGCGAAACTGGTCCGGGTCAGGCGCCTGCGACGGCTCCGCATCCGCCCGAGTGATCTGCGCGGGCAGGCTGTGCAGGCGAAGGTCCGCGGTGCGGGCTTGGGCGCGCGGCAGGCCCGGCCGGCCTTCGACCTTCGGGCGCGGCGCCGTTCCGCTTTCATCGGCGTAGGGCTGTGAGCGGGCATCCGGATGGAGCGGCATGGGGTGACGGATCCTGATCTCACCATGCAAAATCGTACAGTGAGTATACGATAGAGGTTTGCTGTATGGCTAGCTGCGCAGTCGCTCTCGGCTCTCTGCGGCCACCCGCTGGAGGTGGCGGTGCGCCTGTCAGCTTCCAGCCGAGTGCCGGATGGAGCCGACGCCGCTGTGGCGACCGTGCCCGACCCTCCCCGGACGTTGAAGTATGCAGATCGACAAGGCCGGGAGGGGAGGCGGAGCGAAAGGCACGGCGCGTTTCAGCCGCCTCTCGCGCCCTTGCCGCCGCGCAGCAGCTCATGGCCAAGGCGGGACCGCGCTCAGCATCAGCAGGGCGGCAGTGGTCACGAACAGGCTTTTCACAGGACGCCTCCTCGCGGCTCAGCGGTCTGGACGGCAACGCCGCACCTTGCCATCGTGGCAAGGTCAACCCGTTTCGTAGGCCGCGCGCTCGGCGTTCACCCGCCGCGTCATCCGGACGTGATCGACGCTCCGGTCTGTTGACGGGGCACGAGCGGGGCTACATCCGGCCGCTGTTCAAGCGGTCAGGATCGCCCAGCCGTGGGGGGCGAGATTCACCCGCACGCCACCCGCGTCGCCGACGAGATGACCGTCTCCCACCTCGATGCGCTGAGCCTCCGGTACGGGCAGCGATACCGGCTCATCGGCGAGGTTCAGCGCGACGAACAGCGTCCGAGGCGCCTCCGTCACCGCGAGCACGAGCTGCGCGTTCGCCAAATGGACCTGCCGCGTCCGGGCCCGATGCAGCCAGGGATGGCGTCGGCGCAGGGCGATGAGGCTCTGATGCAACCGGTAGATCGGCCAGCCGTAGGGAGCGAGCCCGTCCGGCGCCGGCGGGAATTGTGGGCGGATCGCATCGTCCCCACCCACCCGTTCCTCCTTCACGCCGCGGAAGGCTTGCTCGTCGCCGGCGTAGATCGAGGGCGTGCCGCCGCAGGTGAACAGGAGTGCGAGCGCATGGGGCAGGTGCCGCTCATCCGTGAGACGGCTGGCGATGCGCGTGACATCGTGATTGCCCACGAAGGTCAGCGGCACGAAGGCATCCAGGTAGCCGTTGTGGCGTTCCAGCGCGTGGGCGAGTTCGAACAGATTGCGGTCGTTGAGACCGCTCCAGATCGCCTTCCAGAGCTCATATTGGGTCACGGCATCCATGCCGGTATCGCGCACGATGCCGGTATAGTCGCCGTGGATCACCTCACCGACGATGTAGGCGTCCGGATGCGCGGAGCGGACCTCAGACAGAACCTGGGCCCAGAACCGCCGCGGGACGGCGTAGGCCGCGTCCAGGCGCCAGCCATCGGCGCCGCGGTCGAGCCAGTGGTCCATGATCGCGGCGACGTAGTCCGCAACCTGCGGCGCGTCGTGATTGAGTGTGACAAGCTGCCGATGCCCCTCGAAGCAGGCATAGTCCGGCTCGGACCCGGGCGCGGTGCCCCGCGGCCAGGACAGCTTGAACCAGTTCGCCCGGTCTGCCTGCGGGCCCCGATGCAGGACCTCCTGGAAGGCCGGGTGGCTGCGGCCGACATGGTTGAAGACCCCGTCGAGGAGGATGCGCAGGCCGCGCGCGTGCGCGGCCTCGATCAGGGCATCGAAATCGGCATCGTCCCCGAGACGCGGATCGATCCGGAAGGGGTCGACCGTATCGTAGCCGTGGGTCGCGGCCGCGAAGATCGGCCCCAGCGCCAGCCCAGACGCGCCGAGTTCGACGATATAGTCGAGCCAATTGTGCAGCTGGGGCAAGCGATGCACGACCGGCGCGGCGGGAGCAGCCTCGGGCTCGGCTCCGACGAAGCCGAGTGGGAAGACCTGCCACCAGACAGTGTGTTGGATCCAGGCCGGCACCAGACCTCCTTGCACCGCGAGCCGCGGATGAACGTCACGCCGCGGATAACGTTGCCGTGCCGATCCCGTTCGTTCTCACCGTCGCCGGTCGGGGGCGGGGCGTCCGATCAGGTTGTGTACTCATAGGCGCGCTCGCCATGGCTCGCCAGGTCCAGTCCGTCATGCTCGGCTTCCTGGTCCACGCGCAGCGGGGTCACGACGCCGAGAAGCCGCGCCAGGCCGAAGGTGAGGAGCCCCGACCACAGGGCGGTCACCCCGACGGCGAGAGCCTGAACCGCAAGCTGTCCCAGAACCGTGCGGCCTTCGCCAAGGCCGATGCCGCCGAGGTCCGGCAGCAGGAAGAGCGCGAGCAGGAGCGATCCGAGAATGCCGCCCACGCCATGCACGGCGAAGACGTCGAGGGAATCGTCGATGACGAGGCGGTGCTTCACGTACAAGGTCACGAAGAAGCAGACGAGCCCGCCGGCGGCACCGATCAGGAGGGCCGCGGCCGGCGAGACGTAGCCCGCGCCCGGTGTGATCGTGGCCAGACCCGCCACGCAGCCGGTGACGATCCCGATCGAGGTCGGCTTGCGGATCTTCACCCATTCCGCCGCCGTCCACGCCATGGCGCCCGCAGCGGCCGACAGATGCGTGACGAGGATCGCGTTCGCGGCGCTCGCGTCGGCGGCGAGGGCAGAGCCGCCGTTGAAGCCGAACCAGCCGACCCAGAGCATGCCGGCGCCCATCATGGTCATTCCTGGGCTGTGTGGCGGCGTCAGCGTCGTCGGGAAGCCACGACGGCGGCCCACGAGAATGGCGAGGAGCAGGGCTGAGATTCCCGCCGTGGTGTGGACCACGATGCCGCCGGCAAAGTCGAGGGTTCCGAGCGCGGCGAGCCAGCCGCCGCCCCAGATCCAGTGCGCCACCGGGATATAGACGAGCAGCAGCCACAGGGCCGAGAACAGGGCGACGAAGGGAAAGGCCACGCGCTCCGGGATGGCGCCGATGATGAGGGCCGGCGTGATCACCGCGAAGGTCATCTGATAGAGCGCGAACACGGGCTCAGGGAGGAGCGTCCCGGCCCGCAGCGGCTCCAGATGGGCCAGGAACGCCTTGTGAAGCGTCCCGATGATCGCGCCGTCACCGTCGAACACCAGACTGTAGCCGCAGATTGCCCAGAGCACGGAGGCGATGCAGCAGATCGCGAAGCACTGCATCAGGACGGACAGGACGTTCCGTGCGTGAACCAGCCCGCCGTAGAAGAGGGCGAGGCCCGGCAGCGTCATGAACAGGACGAGTGCGGAGGCTGTCAGGATCCAGGCCGTGCTGCCGCTGTCGGGCGCGGGGGCCGCCGCCAGACTGGGCGTGGCGGCCAGGACCAGGAGCGCGAGGCCGGACAGGCCCCGCTTGGACAGCGACAACATGGGGAGCACCCTTCGGAACAGCCGCGCTTCCAAGCAGACTGCCTAGCAATCAGGCAAGCGCGCGCGTCCGCGGTGGCTAACAAGATCGCGTGTGTCGCTGCCGCGATACACCGATGACGGCCACAAAGGATGGGCCCCGACGCGCCCCATCACGGCGGCGGGGCGTGTCGGGCAACCCTGCCGTCGCGGGCTTGAATGCGGTCAGGCCCGGAACGCGTGCCGCAGGCCGCTCACAGGGCGGTCCCTGCGCTCCTCAATACTTTGCGACAACCGGCTTGGCCTCCGCGGCGGCCTTCGGCGGCGCGACCCAGAGCGGAGCCGAGATGGTCAGGTACGTTGCGGTGCCTTGGAACCGGTTCCGGACATCGAATTCGCGATAGACCCGCACGCTCGTGGCAATCGGGATCTCGCCGGCGTGAAAGGTGTAGCCGATCTGGCCGCCCAGCGACACGACCCGGCCCTTGAACGGGCCGATCCTGTCGCCGGACCCGCTGTCACCCGTAAGCTGGTCGTAGAAATAGCCGACGAGGCCGATCGACAGGTCCTTGCTCAGGTACTTCGATGCCGACCACTCCAGGTGGAACTCCGTGCCGGTCAGGTACCGTGTCGCGGGATTGATCCAGTTGAACGTGATGCCGGGGACGACCGAGAGCTCGTAGCCGAGAACCGGGTCGAGGTAGGTGAGCGCGCCGCTGAGATCGAGGGCCGGGCGGTTCAGCGCGATGTTGGACAGCTGGCCATTCTCGAACGAGCCCGACGGGACGACGCCGAGCGCCGTCACGGTCCAGTGCACATTGCCGGAATGCCAGCCCACGAAGGACGCGAGATAGATGTCGCCGACGTTGAACACGGCATCGTGCTCGCGTCCGGCGATGATGCGGTCGATGCGCGGGGAGGACAGGACCGCGGCGGCGCTGACGTCCGGCGTCCCGAACGGGATGGTGATGGAGAAGCCGAGGTTGCCGCCCAGGATCTCGACCGGCGTCACCCAGATCGGCGACGCGAAGTTCGCGACGGTGGAATTCTTGACGCCCGCGGCCACGACACCGCCGCCCTGGAAGACACGGTTCGCCCCCAGGTCACCCTGATAGAAATACGTCTCGTTCTCGAAGTAGAAGCCCGGCGGTGGCGTGACGCCCGCGAGCGGGCCACGATTGCCGAGCACGTAGACGCCCTGCGCATATTCGGCCGCTCGGGCCTCCTCGGCCGTGATCAGGGCCGATACGCCCAGGAGAGCTGCCGCAGCCCATCGGATCGGCGTGCCGAGGCGTTGCATGTCTTCAGCTCCCAAGTTTTGGCGAGGAGACTCGCTGAGAGTTAAAGCAAAGCTGTCATATTACGCGCCGGTAAACAAGCGTTCGAGCGGCGCGGATTTTATGAATGCCGACCATTTGATGTAATTTTGCGACACGCTCTGTGGATCACGTTGAATTCGATGTGTTGGATACGATACGATTTTGCATGAGACTGTGTTCCGGCATCGTCGCGATCGCGCTCAGCAGAGCCAGGAGATCGTGACGCCGCGTGCGCCGCTGTCGTTCCTTGTGCATCCCGGCGCAGGACGCGCGCCGGCCAGAAGAACCTTTGCGAGGATGACGTCGGAGAAGGGTGCCGTCTGTGGCGCCTTTCCCATGCTGGCCGCAGGATCGGCGGAACCGGAGCGTCCGGGTCGGCGCATCTCGGCGCCCGGATCGGATCAGCGATGTGGACCGAGAGGCGCGCCGCTTAAGGCCGGCGATCTACCTGACACCCTACGCATCGACCCTTCGAGCACTTGTTGATGTTGAGTGTTCGGTAAGGGTTTCGCAATTCACTTCCATCTGGAATTCGTATAAATTCTATCCATTCCGTGTAAATCGATCGCGGCGCGACTCATGTCACATTCCCGATCGGCAGCCGCCTACTCAATTCCGCTTGGGTGTCGCTCTTGATGACACTTTATTTCGAAGAGTCCGCTTGACACGCTTCGATATCGAATGTTTATTGTATCCCCGATTTAACAACGATTCGACTGCCGATTACAGACGTGGCGCAGCGACCTATTACTTAACGCGGAGCGTGATGTTGCTCGGGCAAGAGCCGGGCAGTCCAATCCTCCCGCGTTGAATGAGAAAGCTGATTGCATCGAAGTCCAGCGAAGGGGGCAATCGATGTTGAAGTCATTGAGCCTGCTGTTCCTGGCACTTCCCGCCGCTACGGCTGCCTATGCCGAGGAGGTGCCGCGCTTCGACATCAAGGCAATCTGCGGTGCGGCGCCGTCGATCGGTCAGAGCGCCCAGGCCACCGATCAGGGCTGCATCCACGACGAGACGCTGGCGCGCGCGCAGCTTGAACAGCAATGGCCGGGCTTCAAAACGAACCGCCGCAACGCCTGCGTTCAGGAAGTGAACATCGGTGGCCCCCCAAGTTACGTCGCCTTGCTGACCTGTCTCCAGATGTGAACCCATAATGCGTCCGATGGGCCGGCATGGGTGCATCGATGGCCCTTTGCTTGCGCAGATCTACGATTCTGCTGCCTTGCCAGACGTAAGAGTACCCATTTCGATCAGGGGGGGCCGCGATGTCGGGTGCTTCGCTCTCCGCGCTGGCGCGACGTGGTCCCGAATTGTCGACGAGGACTGTGGAAGGGATGATCCGTATTCCCGGCGGAACGTTCCGCATGGGCTCGAACGATCACTATCCCGAGGAAGCACCGGCGCATCGTGTCGGCGTCGACAGCTTCTGGATCGACCCGGTGCCGGTCACCAACCGCCGTTTCAAGGACTTCGTCCGCGCGACCGGCTACCGGACAGTCGCGGAGAGCCCTCCGGATCCGACGAACTATCCGGGCGCGCAGCCGGAGATGCTCTATCCCGGCTCGCTCACCTTCTGTCCCCCGCGTGAGCCCGGCGACAGGCGCGACTGGACCCGATGGTGGACGTTTCTGCGGGGGGCGAATTGGCGGCATCCCTACGGTCCGGGAAGCTCGATCAGGGGCCTCGACGATCATCCCGTCGTGCACGTCGCGCTCCGCGACGCCGAGGCCTACGCCGCATGGGCCGGCAAAGCCCTTCCGACCGAGGCGGAGTGGGAGTTCGCGGCCCGGGGCGGCCTTGAGGGCGCTGAATACGCCTGGGGTGACGCGTTCGCGCCCGCGGGACGCCGGATGGCCAACACGTGGCAAGGCGACTTCCCGCACCTCAACACCGCCACCGGACCCGACAAGCGCACGACGCCAGTCGGCGCGTTCCCCCCGAACGGCTACGGGCTCTTCGACATGATCGGCAATGTCTGGGAGTGGACGTCCGATTGGTACGGAGCGACGCATCCGGCCGATGCCGCGAAGGCCTGTTGTATCCCTCGGAACCCGCAGGGCGCGCGCGAGGAGGACAGCGTCGACCCACGCAATCCGCAGGTTCCGATCCCCTGCAAGGTCGTGAAGGGCGGCTCGCACCTCTGCGCGCCGAATTACTGCCGCCGCTATCGGCCGGCGGCCCGGCACGCACAGCCCGTCGACACCTCCATGAGCCATGTCGGCTTCAGGTGCATCCTGAGAGAGAGGGATCGGTCATGACCCACGATGACGCGCACCAAAACGATCAGACGCGCTTCGGGCCGGAAAGCGCCCTCAGCCGCCGGACCATGCTCCTCGCCGGCACCTCGCTCGTGGCGACCGCCGGACTGATGTCGAGCAGTCCAACGGCCGTCGCGCAGGCTCAGCAGCCGTCTTCGTCGGGGCAGAAGCCGAACATCATCGTCATAACGGGCGACGACATCGGCATCTGGAATATCGGGGCCTACCATCGCGGCATGATGGCGGGACGGACACCCAACCTCGACCGGCTGGCCTCCGAGGGCATGCTGTTCACCGACTACTACGCCGAGGCCAGCTGCACGGCGGGGCGCGCGGCCTTCATCACCGGCGAGTTGCCGATCCGCACCGGCATGACGACGGTCGGCCAGGCCGGCGCGCCCATCGGCTTGCCCGCCCAGGCTGTCACCATCGCCACGGTGTTGAAGGGGATGGGCTACGCCACCGGGCAATTCGGCAAGAACCACCTGGGGGACAAGAACGAGTTCCTGCCCACCGTGCACGGCTTCGACGAGTTCTTCGGCTACCTCTATCATCTCGACGCGATGGAGGACCCGTCCCACCCCAGCTACCCGCAGGAGCTTCTGGGTCAGGTCGGCCCACGCAACATGATCCATTCCTGGGCGACGAGCGTGGCCGATCCCACCGACGACCCGCGCTGGGGCGTCGTCGGCAAGCAGAGGATCGAGGATGCGGGGCCGCTCTATCCGAAACGGATGGAGACGGTGGACGACGAGATCCGCGACCTGGCGCTCGGCTTCATCGACAAAGCCAAGTCCGATGGCAAGCCGTTCTTCGTGTGGCTCAATCCGACCCGGATGCACGTCACCACCCACCTGTCGCCGAAGTATCAAGCCCTGCGCAACTCCAAGAACGGCTGGACCATCCATGAGGCCGGCATGGCGCAACTCGACGACGTCGTCGGGGCGGTGATGAAGAAGCTGGCGGATTTGGGCGTGGACGATAACACCATCGTCGTCTTCAATACCGACAACGGCACGGAGGTCTTCACCTGGCCGGATGGCGGCCAGACCCCGTTCGCACAGTCGAAGGGCACGGTCATGGAGGGCGGCTTCCGGGCTCCGGCGATGATCCGCTGGCCCGGCAAAGTGCCTGCCGGCAAGATCGAGAACGGCGTCATCTCCGGCCTCGACTGGTTCCCGACGCTGGTCGCCGCGGCGGGCAACGCCGATATCGGCGCGGAACTGAAGATGGGCAAGAAGATCGGCGACGAGACCTACAAGGTTCACCTCGACGGCTACAATCAGATGGACCTGATTACCGGCAAGGGCCCGTCGCGGCGCAACGAGATCTGGTATTTCGGCGAGAGCGAACTCGGAGCCGTGCGGATCGGGGATTACAAATATCGTTTCATCGACCAGCCCGCCGGCTGGCTCGGGGACAAGACCAAGCCCGATGTCCCCTACATCACGAACCTGCGGCTCGACCCGTTCGAGCGGACGGGGTGGCCCGACAACGGGACCAAGACCGGCACACAGAACTACATGAACTGGTTCCTGTACGAGTTCTGGCGCTTCACCTTCGTCCAGCAGGAGGTGGAGAAGCTGGCGATGACCGCCGTCGAGTTCCCGCCGATGCAGAAGGGCGCGAGCTTCAACCTCGACGCCGTTAAGGCGAAGATCCAGGCCGCGCGGGCCGCGATGGCGAAGTGAGCGGGGACATGGCCGGGCCCCTCGGCGCCTGTCCGGTTTCACGGCGGCTCATCCCCGCAGCGGACCGGCGGCGTTCGGCCATGCCCGCCCGCCGTTTTGCGCGGAACGCTCCTCTTCGCGACGCCTGAAAACCTGCCCCGTCGGCGGGACCTTGGCTCTTGTCGCGCCGGCATCCGTCGAAGGGCCTGACGGTCGAACACGCGTCCGCACGGCCGAAGCTTCGGACTTGACCGCCGGCGCCGAGACAGCGTGAACGGTGCAGGATCGGTCGGGGTGGCGTTCCAGAGCGGACGGAGATGCCAGGTCGCTGATGGGCGATCCGGGTCGGAAGCCGGCCATGGAGCATCTGTTCACCGGCGGCGCGGAACCGTCACTTCCGCAGCGGCACGCCCTTCGTGGTGAAACGTGGCCCGCCGCCCGTGTAGCGGGGTCGCGGCTGGCCGCCCGTCTTGCCTGCCCCCGCGCCGGTTCCCGGCGGCTGCGAGAACGGCACGAGCTGGTCCGGCCGCGGCCCGATCAGATCGGCGCGGCCCATCTCGCGCAAAGCCTCGCGCAGCAGTGGCCAATTCTCAGGGTCGTGGTAGCGCAGGAACGCCTTGTGCAGCCGGCGCTGGCGCAGCCCCTTGATCGCATCGACCGGCTCGCTGCCGCCGCGCCGCACGCCCCGCAGGGTGTTGATCTCGGTGTGATACATGGCGGTCGCAGTCGCCATCGGCGAGGGCAGGAACGTCTGGACTTGGTCGGCGCGGTAGTTGTTCGCCTTGAGCCAGAGCGCGAGGTGCATCATGTCCTCGTCGGTCGTGCCCGGATGCGCCGCGATGAAGTACGGGATCAGGTAGTACTTCTTGCCCGCCTCCTTGGCGGCGGCGTCGAACATCTCCTTGAAGCGGTCGTAGGTGCCGATCCCCGGCTTCATCATCTTGTCGAGGGGGCCGCGCTCGGTATGCTCCGGCGCGATCTTCAGGCGGCCGCCGACATGGTGGGTGACGAGCTCCTTGACGTATTCCGGGCTCCTGACCGCGAGGTCGTAGCGCACGCCGGATGCGACCATCACCTTCTTGACGCCCTTGACCTCGCGGACCTTGCGGTAGAGCCGGATCAGGTCGTCATGCGAGGTGTTCAGGTTCGGGCAGATGTCCGGAAAGACGCAGGAGGGCAGCCGGCACGCCGCCTCGATCTTCGGATCCTTGCAGGCCATCCGGTACATGTTGGCGGTCGGCCCGCCGACATCCGAGATCACGCCCGTGAAGCCCGGTGTCTTGTCGCGGATCCGCTCGATCTCGCGCAGGATCGAGCCCTCCGAGCGGTTCTGGATGACGCGGCCCTCGTGCTCGGTGATCGAGCAGAAGGTGCAGCCGCCGAAGCAGCCGCGCATGATCGTCACCGAGAACTTGATCATGTCCCAGGCGGGAATCTTCGCGTCGCCGTAGGACGGGTGCGGGGCGCGGGCATAGGGCAGGTCGTAGACCGCATCCATCTCGTCGCTGGTCAGCGGGATCGGCGGCGGGTTGAGCCACAGGTCGCGGTCCCCGTGGCGCTGGACGAGCGGGCGCGCGTTACCGGGATTGGCCTCCCGGTGCAGCACGCGCGAGGCGCGGGCATAGGCCTCCTTGTCGTCCTTGACCTGCTCGTAGGCGGGGAGCCGGATCACGGTCTCGCCGGGCCGGCGGGTGGCGGCCTCGTCCGCGGAATCGAGGTCGTCGGCGGGCAATTCGGTGTAGTGTGCGGGCACGCGGCGGAACAGGGCGACGCCCCGGATCGCGTCGAGCTGGTGCGGCGCCTCGCCGGCCGCGAGCCGGTTCGCCACCTCGACTACGGCGCGCTCGGCATTGCCGTAGACCAGCAGGTCCGCCTTCGCGTCCGCCAGGATCGAGCGGCGCACCTTGTCGGACCAGTAATCGTAGTGGGCGATCCGGCGCAGCGACGCCTCGATGCCGCCGAGCACGATCGGCACGTCCTTGTAGGCCTCGCGGCAGCGCTGCGTGTAGACGATGGTGCAGCGGTCCGGGCGCCGGCCGCCTTCGCCGCCGGCCGTGTAGGCGTCGTCGTGGCGAAGCCGGCGGTCCGCCGTGTAGCGGTTCACCATCGAATCGAGGTTGCCGCCGGTGACGCCGAAGAACAGCCTCGGCTTGCCGAGCGCCTTGAACGGCTCCGCCGAGTGCCAGTCGGGCTGGGCGATGATGCCGACCCGAAAGCCCTGCGCCTCGAGCAGCCGGCCGATGATCGCCATGCCGAAGCTCGGATGATCCACGTAGGCGTCACCCGTCACCAGGACGATGTCGCAGGATTCCCATCCGAGCGCGGCCATCTCGGCGCGGCTCATCGGCAGGAACGGCGCCGCCTGCGCGCGCGGCGACGGCGGAGCGGCGAGTAGGGCCAAGGGGCGGTCGGCGGAGGCTTGGAGTTCCATGGGCCCCTGCATAGGCCTCCGAGGCCGCGATCTCAACGAAGGGACCGGGGAAGGCAGGGCCGCGAACGCGGGTTTACGGGTTGCCACGCGTCCGTGTGGCGTTTGCCGCGTAACAAATCCGCCGTCATGCCGGGGCGCCGCAGGCGGGCCCGGACCCGGAGGGGCACGCCGGAATCAGACGCGGAACTGGGATGCGCGCTGGTCAGCGGCCATCCGTCGTGGATCGACCGGACGGGTTCCGCATCTCAGTTGACCGCGCACCGGACGCCTGGAGGCCGCGGCTGGCCTCGCTTTCGAGATGCATCTCCAATGCGGAGGCCGTCATGTGCACGACGGCCTTGAATTCCTTGTGGTTCGTCGCGTGGTCGTCCGTCTCGGCCATGGGTCACCTTCCAGTCGCGGGAGGGGCGGCCCCGCAGGCGCGGCCGCCCTGAACAATGGGATTGTTGGGGATCAGCTGTCGGCGCTGCCGCCGTCGAGGGTCAGGTCGAGGTCACCGGCCTGACGAGCGCGACGATCGTCGCGGCCGCCGCTCGAGCTGGTCCAGGCCCTGCTGCTCCAAGGCGCGCGCGTCGCGCAGCGGTCCCCGTCCATCGTGCCGATATCCGTACTGGCCATGTTGTCGCGATTCCAGGCGCGTTTCGGGTTCGTCGGCAAACGTCGGCGGCTCTTCCCGTTTCCGGTCCAAAGCCGCGACGTAAACGCCGGCCGTCGGCGACGGACGGCGGTTTTGCTTGGCGCGCCTGTTTCAGCAGGTGTTGGCGATCACGAAGATTTCTGCCGGCCTGTCGTTCATCCAGATGGCGGCCTGCCAGATCGACGAATGCCAGTGCTGTCCTGAGACGCGGTCGTTTTGGTCGCAGCTCGGCGCAGGAAAGTTCGCGCTTGTTTTGTGTTGGCTTTTGAAGTCGCCGGGCAGTCTGGTGCGGTTGTTGGACACTGGCGCGACATGGACACGGAGACGGCCTGGCGAGGCCGGGACCAGGAACCGTCGCTGACAGGCGGCACCGCCATCCCGGTTCGGGATCGGGCGGAGCGGGCCGACCATGTCTGAGTTGGGAATCCTGGCCGACCGCGTGCAGAAGCACGCGGCCCGTCGGCTGCACGACGACGTCCGGCTGCAAGTCGGCGGAGTCCTGAAGAGCTCGGCGGTCGCGCGCGGGCCGAGCCTCGTCGCGGGCGAATGCCGCCTCGCCATCGCCGTCGAGGACCACGGCCTGGACTACGCCGACGACGAGGGCGTGATCGCGCCGGGCCAAGATGGCGCCGGCACCGTCCTGCTCTGGGACCACGGGACCTGGGCGCCGGAGGGCGATCCGGACGCGGCGCTGGCCTCAGGGTCGCTCGCCTTCGCCCTGCAGGGGCGGAAGCTTAATGGTTGCTGGCGTCTGCTACGCATGAGGCCGAAGCCGCGCGAGCGCCAGGTCTCGTGGCGGCTGGTGACGTCGCACGACGGGGCGGCACGCGCGGCCGGCGAGCCCGACATCCTGGAGGAAGCGCCGCAATCGGTCCTGACCGGGCGGACGGTCGAGGAGATCGCCGCTGCGGTGGCGTGAAGGAGGGAAGGCGCATGGACCAGAGGACTCCGACCGACCTGGCCTTCGACGCCGTCGTGGCCGCCCGGCTGGCGGCGGCTGCCGCCGCCGAGCGCGCGGATGCCCAGGATCGCGATGACGGCTTTCCGGCCGAGGATGTCGTCGACCTCGCCCGTCGCGGCCTGCTCGCCGCGCCCGTCCCGTCCGACGCCGGTGGCGCCGGGCTCGGCGAGGAGCCGGGCGCGCGCAACCTCGCGGCCGTGTTGCGGCTCGTCGGATACGGCAGCCTGGCGCTCGGGCGGCTCTACGAGGGCCACGTCAATGCGCTCCAGCTCGTCGCCCGCTACGGTACCCCCGCGCAGCAGGCGCGCCTTTTCACCGATGCCGGCGGTGGGCACCTGTTCGGAGTCTGGAATACGAACCCGCCCGGCGACGGCCTGCGGCTGCGAGAGGATAGCCGGCTTCGGGGCGTGAAGACCTTCGCGTCGGGCGCCGGCTTCGTCACCCGCGCCCTCGTGACGATCACGCGGGAGGGGGATGCGGCCTCGCTGATGCTGGTCGTGCCGCTGGAGCCCGGCAGCCGCGCCGACCTGACCGGCTGGCGCGCCCACGGCATGCGCGCCTCCGCCACCGGCACCGTCGATTTCGACGACATCGTCGTCGGTGCGGACGCGATCCTGGGCGGCCGGGACGATTACCAACGCCAGCCGGCCTTCTCGGGCGGGGCATGGCGGTTCGCCGCGGTGCAGCTCGGCGGCATCGAGGCCGTGTTCGATGCGTGGCGCGCCCATCTCCGCGCGGCCGGTCGCGGCGGCGATCCCCATCAACGCGCGCGGCTCGGCGAGGGGGCCATCGCGGTCGAGGGCGCCCGGCAGTGGATCGAGCGCGCGGCCCGGATCGTCGCGGAGAACGACCTTCCACCCGAGCGGGTCGTCGCCTTCGTCAATCTGGCCCGGCTCGCCGTGGAGAAGGCCGGGCTCGACGTGCTGCAACTCGCCCAGCGATCCGTCGGCCTGCAGGGGTTCCTGCGGCCCCATCCCCTGGAGCGCCTGTCCCGCGACCTCGCGACCTACCTGCGCCAGCCGGGGCCGGACGGTGCCCTCACCAGCGCGGCCGAAGAGATCCTGCGGGCGCGCGGCGCGGCGGAGGACCTGTGGGCCGGAGGCGCCGAATGAGCGGGCTTGCCACCGCATCGTCGCCGGGCGGGAGCGACACGCGCCGCGACGTTCTCGGCGCTCACGGGATGCGGGTGCATCCGACCGGGGAAACCCGCTATCCTCCGACCGGTGCGGCGGCGGCCGGACGCCGCATCGCCGGTGCGCGCGCGATCCGGCCCGTGCAGGGCCGAATCCGGACGGAGCCCACGCGGCGCGATGTGCGCGCCGGCCAGGAAGGCCAATCATGCGGGTGAACGGCTGGCTCGATACGCCGCAGCGCTACGGCCGCATCAGCCGCGCCTTCCACTGGCTCATGGCCGCGCTGTTCGCGTGGCAATTCGCCGGCGCGCTCCTCTACGTCGCCATCGGTGACACGGCCCTGACGCGCTTCGTCGGCGGCAGCCACTTCACCCTCGGCTTCACCCTCTTCGTCCTCGTGCTCCTGCGCGGCCTCTGGGGGCTTGCGAACATGGCGCGCAGACCGCCGCATCCCGGACGCCTGGGGCGTGCCGCGGTGGCCGGTCACGCATTCATCTACCTCCTGATGGTCCTCACGCCGGGGCTCGCCCTGCTCCGCCAGTACGGATCCGGCAAGCCGTTCACGCCCTACGGCCTTCCGCTGATGCCGGGGCGGGACACCAAGATTGCCTGGATGATGGCTCCGGGCGACCTCCTCCACCCCTGGCTCGGCTTCACCCTGATGGTCGTCGTGCTCGGGCATGCGGCCATGGCCCTGATTCACCGTCGGGTCCGGCAGGAGAATGTCTTGGCCCGGATGGCCTGACGCGGTTGCCGCGGCACCGCGAGGCCGCCCGGATGCGCGGCCACCGAACCGGCGGCGCTTCGGCTCGGGCCGTCGCCCGGGAGCGGCCGGTTCCGGCATCCGGCAGGAACTTCGATCGTCGACGATACTTTGCTCGACGCGCGGGCACCCCGCCCGCCGGCGAGGTCCGTCATGTCGAGCGACACCGAAAAGCACCACGCCCTTCTAAGCGCGCTGAGAGCAGCCCAGGGCAAGGGCGACGGCAGCTTCGAGCAGGCCGTGACCGATGCCTTCGCGCATGTCTTCGAGCATCTGAGCCGGCTCAACAATCACGTCGCGCTCGGTGGGCCCGACGGCGAGGACCGGCATCTGCAGCCGGGCGAGTCGCAGACCCTGCGTTAGCCGTCTCGCGCGGGGCCGGTTCCCCGGCCCTGGATCGCGCGGCCCCGGCGGCCGGGACGGCGCGCATCCGGGCGCGCCCGCCGCAAACTGGCCGCGGCCGCGATCCATACGCCGCGTCGATGCTGAGCTGGCTAAACATCGACGCGGCTGCGGCGCGGGTGAGCCCGCGGCCGGCGCGCTAAGCGAGACTCTGCGCCGCCGCACGCAGCGTCTGCGTCGCCTCGTCCGCGTGGCCGGCGGATTCGGCGATCAGACCGAGACCGGAGGTGATCGCCCCGACCCCCTGAGCGGCGGTCTGCATGGTCGTCGACATCGCGCGGGTCACCGCGGATTGCTCCTCGACGGCCGTGGCGATGGCGCCCGCCACCGCGTTGAGACCCACGATCGTGGCCTGGATCGAGCCGACCGCCGCCACCGCCTTCTCGGTCGCGGTCTGGGCCCCGGTGATCTGGGCGGCAATCTCCTCGGTCGCCTTCGCGGTCTGGTCGGCGAGCGCCTTCACCTCGGAGGCGACCACCGCGAATCCCCGGCCTGCCGCGCCGGCGCGGGCCGCCTCGATGGTCGCGTTGAGTGCCAGCAGGTTGGTCTGGGCCGCGATGGTCTGGATCAGAGACACGACCGCGCCGATCTGCTCGGCCGAATGGCTCAACCCCGCGATGATCGCCTGCGTCGCCTGGGCCTGCTCCACGGCCCGTCCCGACATCTCGGACGCCTGAACGACCTGCGCGCTGATCTCCGCCACCGAGGTGGCGATCTGCTCCGCCCCCGAGGCGATCGACTGGATGTCGCCGGAGACGTGGGCCGACGATTGCGCGCCCTCCCCAGCCTGTCGCGAGACCTTCGAGGACGCTTCCGCGATGGCGTTCAGGTCCCGGGCCAGGGCCGTCTGCAAGTCCGCCCGGCGCTGGCGATCGAGCACCTGCGCGGTGACGTCGGTGGCGAATTTGACGATCTTCAGGAGGCGTCCGTCCCGATCGAAAATTGGATTGTAGCTGCCCTGGATGAAGACTTCGCGGCCACCCTTGGCGAGGCGCTTGTACTCGGCGGCTTCGTACTCGCCCTGGCCCAGACGCGCCCAGAACGCCCGGTAGGCGGCGCTGTCGCGGACCTCCGGCTCGATGAACAGGCTGTGGTGACGCCCGGTGACCTCGTCCAGATGGTAGCCCATGGCGGCGAGGAAGTTGTCGTTGGCGGTCAGGATCGTCCCGTCGAGCGCGAATTCGATCACCGCCTGGGAGCGGTTGATCGCCCGGATCTGCCCCTCGTGGGCGATCGTGCGCGACACCTGATCGGTGACGTCGCTGGCGAACTTGACGATCTTGAGCGGCCGGCCGCGTCGGTCCAGGACGGGATTGTAGGTCGCCTGCAGCCAGACCGTACGCCCGTTCTTGCCGATCCGCTTGAATTCGCCCGCCTGGTAATCTCCACGACGCAGCGCCGCCCAGAATTCGCGATACGCGTCGCTCTCTCGGAAGGCCGGATCGACAAGTTCCGCATGCGGTCGTCCCTGGATCTCGTCGAGCGCATAGCCCATCGTATCGAGGAAGTTCTTGTTGGCAGCCAGGATCGTGCCGTCGGTCGCGAATTCGATGACGGCCTGAGATCTGTCCAGAGCCCTGATCCTGGCGTGCAGATCCTTGTCGAACACGAAACCCACTTGTCGTCCCCCGCCTTGCTTCATCCCGACCGGATGAAGGCTTTATGCTTGATCCGCCGCCGCGTCGGACTTGGGGTGCCAAATGTGGGCGCAAAATTCATTGCTGTCGATGATCCCGTCAAGAATTAAGTGTGCATGGTCGACGAGGATTAACATGTCTGGCTGCATATCGGCCGACAGATACTGTTTTTATCCGCCGAAATATCAGTTTGGTATTTTTCTTATCAATGTTTGAGCCTGAAAATTGGTATCACTTACAAACTGATTTCTGGAGGATCGTTAAAGCAGAAGCGGGCGCGCCGCGGACGGTTCCGATCGTGGCGCGCCCCGTGCGGGTTACAGGTGGAACACCACCTTCACGCAGCCGTCCTTCTTGTCGCGGAAGGTCTTGTAGAGGTCCGGCCCCTCCGCGAGGTCCTGCGAGCGGTGCGTGATCAGGCCGGTCATGTCGATCTTGCCCTCCTGGATCAGCTTGGTCAGCGTCTCGAGATAGCGCTTCACGTGGGTCTGGCCGCTCTTGAGGGTCAGGCCTTTCTGCACGATCGAGCCCATGTTGACCGGGATCGGCCCGCCATAGACGCCCGGCACCGAGACGATGCCGCAGGGCCGGACCGCCTTGATCGCCTCGGCCAGCGCGTAGGGCCGCTCCGTGGCGGTGAGCTTCTCCTGGACCGCGGAGAGCACGCCGGTGATGCCGCCGTGGCCGGCGCTCGCCTCCATGCCGACGCAGTCGATCACACCGTCGGCGCCCTGGCCCTTGGTGATCTCCTTGATCCGCTCGAACACGTCCTCGTTCATGAAGTCGATCACGTCGGTGGCGCCGACCTTCTCGGCCAGGGCGATCCGCTCGGGCACGGTCTCGATGGCGATGATCCGCCCGGCGCCCATGATCTTGGCCGACTGGATCGCGAACAGGCCCACGGGACCCGCGCCCCAGATCGCGATGGTCTCGCCGCCCTGGATCTCGCAATGCTCGGCGCCCTGCCAGCCGGTGGGCAGGATGTCGGTGAGGAACAGGACCGACTCGTCATCCATCCCGTCCGGGACCTTCATGGGCGCGACGTCGGCCATCGGCACGCGCACATACTCGGCCTGACCGCCCGCATAGCCGCCCGTGAGGTGCGAGTAGCCGAACAGGCCGGCCGTGGTGTAGCCGAACTGGGCCGCTGCCATCGCGGCGTTGCGGTTCGAGCGCTCACACACGGAGAAGTTGCCGAGCTTGCACTGACGGCATGACCCGCAATTGATGTTGAAGGGCACGATGATCCGATCGCCCTTCTTGAACTTTGTGAAGCCCTGGCCGACCTCGACGACCTCACCCATGAATTCGTGGCCGAGGACGTCGCCGCTCTCCATGGTCGGCATCAGCCCGTCCATGAGGTGCAGGTCCGAGCCGCAGATCGCGCAGCTCGTCACCTTGATGATTACGTCGCGGGAATCCTCAATGACCGGATCCGGGACGGTATCGCAGCGGATGTCGTTGCGGCCGTGCCAGCACAGTGCCTTCATCGCAAGCTCTCCAAAGGACGAGGGGGGTGTGACCAAGGCGGCCACGTCCGAAGTTAAGCCCGCGGCGGTACGGCCAAGTTCCGGGACGGCGACGTCGCGACCGCGGATGCAGGGCGCAGGGATGCCGACGGTTCATCCATCGGCCGAATTCACAGGCCGATTCCCCCGGTTGTCTGGCCGGCAGCGGGATCGGCGGGCCTCTCGCTGTCCGGCCGCGCCGCCAGATCGGGGCGCGACACCGGCCGTCCTCGCCGGCCCGGTACCGATACACCGGTGACGTTTCCGGTGTGGCCAGCTTTGGTCAGGCGGATGGTTTACAAATGTTTCACGTGAAACGTCCGTCTTCACCCGTTTTTCGGGCTTGAACCGCGTCCTTCCGGGGCAGCGCAACGGAGCCCGGGTTCCCGAAGCGTCGACGCGCCGCGCCTCGACACCGAGAGCGGTTCTGGGTTCCGGGCTCGCCTCCGGCGCCCCGGAACGACGACCGGTCGTTCGTGGAAGATCGGCGCGGCGTCGGATTCCCCAAGCGCGTGTCGCCCTATGATTCCTGCGCGGGGGCGATCCCGTCGATTCCGATCGCCAGCTGCTCGGGGCCTCGGAGCGAGGCGCCGGACCGATAGGGCGGCGGATCGCGCACCAGGCGCGGCGCGATGAGGCGTCCGCTCAAGGCAACGAGCGCGATCTCGGCCTCGAGCCGCGCCAGCGGCGCACCCACGCAGAAATGCAGGCCGCCGCCAAAGCCGAAATGCTCGACATCCGGACGGTCCGGATCGAAGCGGTCGGGGGCCCCGAAGCGGGCGGGATCGCGATTGGCTGCGGCGAACAGGAGGATCACCGACGCGCCCTTCGGGATCGTCTCGCCGGCGTGCGTGATCGCGCCGAGCGCCTTGCGGGTCCGGAAATGCACGGGCGGCTCGTAGCGCAAAACCTCCTCGATCACCCGCGGGGCACGCTCGGGATCGGCGCGCAGGCGCTCCAGCTCCTGTGGATGCCGGAGCAGGGTCAGCATCGCGTTGGTGATGAGGTTCACCGTCGTCTCGTGGCCCGCGACCAGCAGCAGGATCGCGGTGGAGATCAGATCGAAATCGCTCATCTGCTTCGCGCCGCCCGGCCCGGGCGCGGCAAGCCCGCTCAGCATGTCGTCGGCCGGCCGGCTGCGCTTCTCGCGGATGAGGTTGCGCATGTAATCGGAGATCGCGTCGAAGGCCGCCACCGTGTGGCGCCGGCTCTCGACGTCGCCGCGCGCATCCGGCTCCAGCGCGGTGGCGAGCTGCGTCGCCCAGGACTGGAAGCGCGGCTCGTCGGTCACCGGCACGCCGAGCAGTTCGCAGATCACCGAGACGGGCAGGGGGTAGGACAAATCCTCCACGAGGCAGAGGCGGTCGCGCTCGCGGCACTTGTCCAGAAGCGCGTCGACCTCGCGGACCACGCGGGAGCGCAGGCCCTGGACCCGCGCGATGGTGAATTCGCGCATCACCGCGGCGCGCAGGGTGTCGTGGTCGGGCGGGTCGCGGAAGATCAGCGGGCGGTGCGCGGTGGCGATCCGGCTCCGGATCGGGTTGATGATCCAGTCGCGGATCGGGTTTCCGGTGGCCGGCCGCTTGAACGGCGGCAGATCCTCCGAGCTGAGGCGCGGATCGAAGATCAGCGACCGGATCGCCGCGTGGGTGCTCACCACGTAGCTCCCGTCGCGCTGGCGCGAGACCGGGCGCTCGCGCAACCGGGCATAGAGCGGATAGGGATCGGCCCGGTTGGCCGGGTCCATCACGGCGGCGAACAGCGCGTCGTCAGGCATGCACGGTCTCGGAGCGGCTGGGCGCCGGGGCGGTCGCCCGCGGGGGGAAACCCGGCGCGGCGGTCTCGATCCGGGGCTGATCGGTGGCGTCCAGGATCGGCGGAAAGGCGCCGCCCGCCGTGATCGCCTGCGCGTAGGCCGGCAGCCAGCGCGCCTGGTCGAAGGAGAGTGCGGCGATGCTGCGCCCATTCCGGCCATAGACCGCCAGGAATCGCCGCGACGCCCGGGAGCCCTGAACCACGGCCAGCGCGTCGGCGCCCGCGGTTAGGCCGACCAGCTTGATGTTGATGCCGAACTGGCTCGACCAGAAGGCCGGCACGTGCTGGTAGGGGCGCTGGTCGTCCGGTCTCGCCAGCATGTTGCGGGCGGCATGGCCCGCCTGCTCGACGGCATTGCCCCAATGCTCCACCGAGACCAACCGATTGCCGTAGAGTGGGATCGGCCAGCGCGCCACGTCGCCGGCGGCGTAGATATCGGGGCAAGGCGCTCCCTCGGCGTCGAGGACCCGGCAAGCCGCATCGCAGGTGACGCCGCCGGGATCCGCCATCAGGCCGGCGCCCTGGAGCCAGCCGGTCGCCCGGGTCGCGCCGAGGGCGGCGATGACGAGGTCGGCCTCGATGGCCCCGCCATCCGACAGACGCGCGCGGACGACCCGGCCCGATCCATCACCCTCGAAGGCGCGCACCATCGTGCCGGGGCGGAACGCCGCGCCGGCATCGCGCAGGCAATCGGCGATGACTCCGCCGACGAAGGTTCCCAGAGAGGCGGCCAGGGGCGTGGGATTGGGATCGACCAGGGTCACCGCCAGGCCGAGGTCGCGCAGGCACGAGGCCGTTTCGCAGCCGATCAGGCCGCCGCCGACGATGAGCACCCGGCGCGGGCGGGCCTGCACGGCCGCGCGCAGGGCGGCCGCGTCATCGCGTCCGCGCAGGGTGAAGACGCCGCTCAGCCGTCCACCGGTCTCGGCCGGCCAGGATCGCGCCTCGGCCCCGGTCGCGATGAGAAGCTTATCGTAGGCCAGCGCGGTCCCGTCCGCGAGCCGGAGCGTCCGGTTGGTGCGGTCGAGGGCGATGGCCGGGCTGCCGAGACGCCACCGGGCGTGCAGGGATGCCAGCTCCGGCAGGCGGGTCGCGTCCGCGTCCAGGTCCCCGACGAGCACATGCTTCGACAGGGGCGGGCGGTCGTAGGGGCGGTGCGGCTCCGCGCCGACCAGGGTCAGGGGACCGGCATAGCCCGAGCGTCGCAGGGCCTCGGCACCGCGCAGGCCGGCGAGCGAGGCTCCGACCATCACGATCCCGGCCGGTTCAGGCATCACGGCGTCTCTCCATCATCCGCGCCGGCCTGAAGGCTGATGGCGCGGACCGGGCAGGCTTGAACGGCCCGCTCGATCGCGCCGCGCCGTGCGGCCGGCGGGGCCGGATCGTAGAACAGGATCTCGTGGCCGCGTAAGGTGAACGCATCGGGCGCCGCGTAGCAGCACTGCGCGTAGCCCTGGCAGCGGTTGAGATCGACGACGACGCGCAGCGGCTTCGCATCCGCAACAATCTTCATGCCGACCTCGCGATCGGGGCGGCGTCGCGGCCGGCGACCACGCCGGACCGGCCGAGATCGTCCACCGCCATCAGGATGGCAGCCATCGCGTCCCGGGCCGCGAACGCCGCGCCGATGTCACCGGCGCGCTGCCGAAATCCGGGATCGTCGAGAACCCGCGACACCGCCTCGCCCACTGCCTCGGGCGTCGGCGCGTTGGTACCGAGATTGACGCCGACGCCCGACCAGCCGATGCGCGCGTTCACCTCGGCCTTGTCCTCGGTCAGCCCGGCCGAGACGATCGGGACCCCGGCGGAGAGCGCCTGCGAGACGCTGCCGTAACCGCCATTCGTGACGAGCACGTTCACCCGGGGCAGCAGCTCACGGAACGGCAGGAAGCAGGACACGCGCGTGTTGGCCGGGATCGGCCCGTGCAGCGCATCGACGGGACGCCCCCCCGTGGTGGCCAGGACGAGCAGGTCGTCCCGATGAGCCAGCGCCGCGAGGGTTGGTTCGACCAGCTCGCCGAAATCCGCGTTGGCGAGCGTCCCCTGCGTCACCAGCACGACGGGCTTGCCCGCCGCATTCGCTCGCTCCAGCTCTGGCCACCAATCCGGCAGCGGCGCCGGAGGTGTGGGTGGCTGCAGGAGGCCGATGAAGCGCACGCCTGGCGGCAGGGTGCCGTAATCGTACTCGAAGCCCGGCACGGTGGGCTGGAGGAACAGGTCCGGCAGCAGCACGATGGAATGCGTCAGCGAGGCCGGGATCGGCGGCAGGCCGAGCCGGGCGAGCTGGGCATCCGTGTAGGCGCGCACCGGGTTGACGAAAGCTGCATCCATCCCGGCCTTCAGGGCCGCGTAGCGGACCTGGTCGGCCTGGTCCCGGGCGGGCGGCAGGCCGAGACCGACGGGCGCGTGGTCGGGCCGGTCCAGGAACAGGAAGCTGACATTGACCGTCACGATCGGCGGCCGCGGCGCCGTGTCGAGCAGAAGGGGCAGAACGCCCAGGAACATGCTGCCGGCCACGATGACGTCCGGCGCCTCCTCGGCGATCAGCCGACGCAGGGTCTCGGCCTGGACCGGCATCGGATCGATGAACCGCCGCTCGAATTCGCGCCGGTAACGCTCCGGTCCGGCGGGCAGGTCGGTCTCACGGAACGTCGCCGAATCGTTGTCCGGATAACCCGTGAAGCGCAGGCCGGCCGCCTCGACCTTCGGGCGGAAGGCCGGATCCGTGAGGACCAGGACCGTGTCGCCGCGCGCGGCGGCGGCGCGGCCGACGGCGAGCAGCGGGTTCACATGGCCCGTCAGCGGCGATGCGGCGATCAGGATCTTCATCACGGCCTCCTCGGGCAGGGGTCCAGTCGTGCCGGCCGCGCCCCTCGTCACCCGGCGCCGTCGCGAGGCGGCTGCCGCCGCAGCGGCGCGCGGGTCTCGACGGGAAAATCGCGCGCGCCGCCTGATGGTTACGGTCCGCCAGAAACCTTCGTGTGGCGCCGCACAAACTGTACCGGATGATATCTCTCATATCAGAAGCTGCATCACCAAACAGGCTCCCGTCAGCAGGTGATGGCACGCCTGCACAGACCCGGAAGGCGGGTTCGGTTCAATCGACCACGATCACGCGGTTGGGCAATTCGTCCGGATCGCCGATCCCCGCCGGAAGATGCTCCGCCAGGCACAGGCCGACCTGCTCCACCGCCGCATTCAGCCCGGCCTCGACCGCGCCGCGTCCCAGGGCGGCGACGAGGTCGTTGAGGATTCCGTCCCAGGCCGCGGGCGCGATGTGCCGGAGCACGCCGAGATCCGTGACGATCTCCGCATGGCGTTCGGCGAGCGACAGGTAGAGCAGGATGCCGGTGCGCCCGCGCGTGAGGCTCAGGCCCCGGGACCAGAAGGCCCGCTGGGCCGCCTCGCGAGCCCGGGCCCTGCGCAGCCGCCGTGGGACCAGGGCAAGGCGCAGGCGCTCGTTCTCGCTCGCCAGCAGGATCGCGGCCACGAGGGCGGCCTGGGCCAGGACGATCGACGCCGCGCTCCAGCTCGTCAGCGCGATCAGCGGCCAGGGCAGGACCAGCGCGGCGATCAGGGCCGCGAGCAGGGTGATCGACCGGTAGGCGCCCGCGCGCCGGCTCACCATCACGACGATCTCGCCGGACGTGCCGGCCTCGGCCCGCGACACCGCCCGGGCAAGCCGCTCCCGTGCCTCCGGCGTCAGCACGTCCGCGCCGCTACCAGTCACCGGAGGCTCCCCCACCACCCGACGAGCCGCCCCCGCCGGAAAATCCGCCGCCGAAGCCCCCGGACGAGCCGCCGTCCGAGAAGCCGCCGCCCCATCCGCCCGAGCCCGGACCCGGCAGGATCACGAGGCCGCCGCGTCCGCCCCGGCTGCCGACCCGGCCGCCGCCGCGGCTCATGCGCCAGGCGACGAACAGCACGATCAGGAACAGGATGATGAAGACCGCGACCTGGCCGCTATCGACCTCGTCGGCGCGCACCTGCGGCTTGCGCTGCCATTCCTGCGCGTCGCCGGACAGGATCGACAGGATCCCGTCGACGCCCGCGTTGAGACCCCCGTAATAGTCGCCGGTCTTGAAGCGGGGCGTGATCGCGCTGGCGATGATCACCCGGGAGAGGGCGTCGGTGAGCGCGCCCTCCAGCCCATAGCCGACCTCGATCCGGACCTTGCGCTCGCTCGGCGCCACCACCAGCAGGACGCCGTTGTTGGTCTTGGCCTGCCCGAGCTTCCAGGCCCGGAACAGGCGGTTGGAATAGTCCTCGATGGTCGTGCCCTGGAGATTGGGCACGGTGGCGACGACCACTTGGTCCGAGGTCTTGTCCTCGTGCGCCTTCAGCTTGCCTTCGAGCTGGCCGCGCTGCTCCGGCGTGAGGATGCCGGCCACGTCGACCACCCGGCCGGTCAGCGTCGGGAAGGTCAGCTCGGCCGCGAACGCCCCGACCACGTAGATCATCAGGCAGGCGCAGAGGACGGCGAGCGCCAGGGCGAGCCGCACCCGGTTGGGGATGCTCCGGCCCATGAGCGGCATCCTAGAACTTCACGTTCGGCGGCCGGTCGGCGTTGGGCGTCGCCGTGAAGGTCTCCATCGGCTTGGCGTCGGGATACAGGAACGCCGCGATCCAGCGGCCCGGGATGGTACGCACCTCGGTGTTGTAGGCCTGGACGGCGGTAATGTAGTCGCGCCGCGCCACCGCGATGCGGTTCTCGGTGCCTTCCAGCTGCGATTGCAGGGCGAGGAAGTTCTGGTTCGACTTGAGGTCGGGATACTTCTCCACCGTCACCAGCAGCCGACCGAGCGCGCCCGACAGCTGGTTCTGGGCATCCTGATAGTCCTTGAATTTCTGCGGATCGCTGACCGTGGAGGCGTCGACCTTCACGCTCGACGCCTTGGCGCGCGCCTCGGTGACGCCGATCAGCACGTCCTTCTCCTGCTGGGCGTAGCCCTTGACGGTCTCGACGAGATTGGGGATCAGGTCGGCCCGGCGCTGGTACTGGTTCTGCACCTCGCTCCAGGCGGATTTGGCCTGCTCCTGCAGGGTCGGCACTTGGTTGATCGCCCCGCAGCCGGACAGGCCCGCGGCCACAAGGATCACCGAGAGCACGCCGAGGAGGCGCGCCACCGCGGATGTCGGGCGCCACGCGCCGGCGCTCAGCGTCGTTCCCATATCGTCCCCCGTTCGCCGGGCCGGTCCGGCCCGTTGATCACAGAACCGAGAGATAAGGGGCTCCAACCGCCAAGGTAACCCCCTGGCCGGCGCCGCCCTGAAGGATTGTCGCAGTGCCCGGTCGGGCCTCACGGGCAACGGACCGCGCCGCAGGGCGTTCGGGCAATCGAGTCGGAGCCGCGGAGACCGGGAATGGATGCAGCACTCGCCGACCATGTCAGGGCCGCCAGCGCCGCCGCGCGGCGCCACGCCCTGGCCTTCCGGGCGCCGTCCGGCAAGGACGCACTGCCCTGGTCCGTCATCGAGGCGTTCGACGCCCGGATTCGCGGCCATGTCGCCCGCGACCCGCGGATCGAGGACGAGCGCGACCGCGTCCTGATCGCCGCCGTGAAGCTCGCCGAGACGCCGGTCGAGGAGGGCGAGGACAGCATCGCGGAGGCCCGCACTCACTTGGTCGACGCGATCGCCTATCTGGAGCAGGCGGTGCTGCGCTTCGGCCTCGTCAACCGGGCGGGGGCCAAGCTCGGCTACGGCAACTACGGCCAGCCGGTCGGGTCTCGGGACTAGCGCGGACGACCGACCGGGACCGCCGCCGGATGTCCGCAGACCTGCCCGCGGCCGCGACCCTGAGCCGCCTCGATCTCAAGACGCTCCGCCTGTTCGCGGCGATCTGCCAGGAGGGGACGCTGAACGGGGCGGCCCGGCGGGCGGCGATCGCCCCTTCGGCGGTGAGCAAGCGCTTGGCCGAGCTGGAGCACGCGCTGGGCTGCACCCTGCTCACCCGTGAGCCGCGCGGCATGCGGCTTACGCCCGCCGGCGAGACCCTGCTGCACCACACCCGCCGCATGTTGGCGAGCGCCGAGCAGATCGCCCTGGAACTCGCCGAGCATGCCCGCGGGGTCCGCGGCTTCGTGCGCGTGCTCGCCAACCTGTCGGCCATCGTGGAATTCCTGCCCGAGGACCTGCAGGCTTTCCTGGCGGCGCAGCCGGGGATCCGGCTCGATCTCGAGGAGCGCCCGAGCGGCGGCGTCGTGGCCGGCGTCGAGGAGGGGCTCGCCGATCTGGGCCTCTGCGCGGACAACACCGACACACGCAGCCTCACCGCCTATCCGTACCGGAGCGACCGCCTCGTCCTGGTGATGCCGATCGGCCACCCCCTGAGCGGGCGCGAGGCCGTCGCCCTGGCCGACACCCTCGATCACGACCATGTCGGGCTGCACGCGGAGAGCTCGATCTACGCCGCCCTGCGCGACGAGGCCCGGCGCCTCGGCCGTCCGCTGCGGCTGCGGATGCACGTGCCGAGCTTCGACGCGATCTGCCGGATGGCGCAGGTCGGCCTGGGTCTCGGCACCGTGCCGGAGCACGTCTACGCCCTGCTCGGGCCGCCGATGCGCCTCGCGGCGGTGCCGCTCACCGATCCGTGGGCGGCGCGCACGCTCCGCCTCGTGGTCCGCCCGGGTGCCCTGACACCGGCGGCGACGCTCCTGCTGGAGCATCTGCGCGGCGCCGCGGCCGGACGGGGTGGGGATCCGGGTTGACGGATTGTGCTGCTGGCCGATGAGGCCTGCCCTCGGACACCCGCGCCGTCGTTCCGGGGCGCCGCAGGCGAGCCCGGAACCCAGAGCCGCTGCTGGTGCCATGACTTGACGTGTCGGCGGGTCCGGATCCCGGGCGCCGGTGCGCGGCGCGGGATGACGGGTCGGTCATCCGGGACGCGGCCCGCTTCCGGAAATCCGACGCTGTGCCACCCCTTCGTCCCGAGACGGTGCGTTCTCCACCGGCGAACGCAGGATGGCGCATGACGTTTGGACTTCACGGCGGCAACGGCAGTATGGCCAGGGCAACAAAACATGGAGGAAAGCCGTGTCCGGTCCGCTCAGCGGTATCCGCGTTCTCGAGCTTGGTCAGCTGATCGCCGCGCCGTTCGCGACGCGGCTGATGGCCGAGTTCGGCGCCGAGGTCATCAAGGTCGAGCCCCCGGGCGAGGGTGACCCGCTCCGGAAGTGGCGCAAGATGCACGAGGGCACCTCGCTCTGGTGGTACCTGCAGTCGCGCAACAAGAAGTCGATCGCCGTCAATCTGAAGACGCCGGAAGGCCTCGACATCGTCAAGCAGCTCGCCGCGAGCGCCGACGTGGTGGTCGAGAACTTCCGCCCCGGCGGCCTCGAGAAGCTGGGGCTCGGCTGGGACGTGCTCTCGGCGCTCAACCCCAACCTCGTGATGGTCCGGATCTCGGGCTACGGCCAGACCGGCCCCTATCGCGACCGCCCGGGCTTCGGCGCCATCGGCGAATCGATGGGCGGCATCCGCTTCACCACCGGCAGCCCGGATTCCCCGCCCGCCCGCGTCGGCGTCAGCATCGGCGACACCCTGGCCTCGCTCCACGGCGTCATCGGTGCGCTGATGGCGCTGCTGCGGGTGAAGACCGGGCAGGGCGCCGGACAGGTCATCGACGTCTCGCTGGTCGAGAGCGTGTTCAACGTCATGGAGAGCCTTGTTCCCGAATACGACCTGCTGGGCGAGGTCCGCACCCGCACCGGCGGCGCGCTGCCGGGCATCACCCCGTCGAACACCTATCCGACGCGGGACGGGGGCTACGTGGTCATCGCCGGCAACAGCGACCCGATCTTCCGCCGGCTCATGACGGCGATCGGCCGGGCCGACCTCGCCGAGGATCCGGCGCTGCGCAACAACGAGGGCCGGTCGAAGCAATCCGGCCTGCTGGACGGATTGATCGCCGATTGGTCGAAGACCAAGACCGTCGAGGAGGCGCTCGCGGTCCTCGACGCGGCGGACGTGCCGGCCGGCCGGATCTACTCGGTGGCCGACATCGTGGCCGATCCGCACTACCAGGCCCGCGACATGATCCTCCAGGCGGAGCTCCCCGGCGGGAGAGCGGTCAAGATGCCCGGCATCGTGCCGAAGCTGTCCGACACACCCGGCGAAGTCCGCTGGCAGGGGCCGGCGCTCGGCGCTCACACGGATGCGGTGCTCGGCGAACTCGGCCTCGATCCCGAGCGCATCGCCGCGCTGCGGGCGAAGGGAGCGGTGGCATGAGCGAGCAGATCCTCGTCCAGGAGGTCGCCACCCGCGACGGCTTCCAGATCGAGCCCGTCTTCGTCGAGACCGCGGAAAAGATCCGGCTGATCGATGCCCTCGCGGAGGCCGGGTTCAGCCGGATCGAGGTCTCGTCCTTCGTGTCGCCGAAGGCGGTGCCCGCGCTCGCCGACGCGGCCGCGGTCTTCGCCGGGATCCAGCGCCGGCCCGGGACGGTCTACGTCGCCCTGGTGCCGAACCCGAAGGGCGCCGAGCGGGCACTGGCCGCCAAGGTCGACGAGATCAACCTCGTCGCCTCGGTGAGCGAGACCCACAACCGCGCCAACATGGGCATGAGCCCGGCCGACTCGATCGCCGGCTTCGCCCGGATCATGGATTCGGTGCGCGGCGCGCCTGTAAGCACCAACGCCACGGTGGCCACCGCCTTCGGCTGCCCGTTCGAGGGCGACCAGCCGGCCGACACGGTGGTGGCCCAGGTGGAGCGCTACCTGTCGCTCGGGGTCGACGGCGTGACGCTCGCCGACACGACCGGCATGGCCAATCCCCGGCAGGTGGCGCGCCTCGTCGCGCGCGTCCTGCCGCTGGTCGGCGCCGAGCGCCTGACGCTCCACTTCCACAACACCCGCGGGCTTGGCCTCGCCAACGTGCTGGCGGCCTACGATGCGGGCGCAAGGCGGTTCGACGCGGCGCTCGGCGGGCTCGGCGGCTGCCCGTTCGCACCCGGCGCCACCGGCAACATCTGCACCGAGGACCTCGTCAGCATGGCCCATGAGATGGGCGTGCCCACGGGCCTCGACCTCACGGCGCTGATCGGCCTGTCGCGGGACCTGCCCCGTCTCGTCGGCCACGACGTGCCCGGCCAGGTCGCCAAGGCCGGACGCCCCTGCGACTTGCATCCGGCGCCCGCCAGGGCGGCTTGAACCTGCTGACGGTGACCGCCCCACGGCACGCCACCGTGAAGCCCCGACGTCTCTGACGGACGCGACGGTCTCCCTCCCCCCTCTGGGGGGGAGGGGATCCGCACCGCGTTCGGCGCAGGGCTCATCGCACCGGTTGCTGTCGGCCCACGCACCCGAACCGTATCGCGCGGAAAAGCCACCCGCCCGAAGGCGGCATCGCCCACGACGCATCCCAAGAAACACCACGGAGGAAACCATGACCGCAGCCCTGTCCGGGTCGTCGGCCGCCGAGGCCGGCGCGGTGACGGAGACCAGCGTCGTCCGCAAGGTCGCGTGGCGGCTCATGCCGCTGATCATGATCTGCTACATGTTCGCGTTCTTCGACCGCATCAACATCAGCTTCGCCAAGTTCCAGCTCCAGAGCGACCTCGGCTTCAGCAACGTCGCCTACGGGCTCGGCGCCAGCATGTTCGTCGTCGGCTACGTGATCTTCGAGGTGCCCTCGAACCTGTTCCTCTACCGGGTCGGGGCGCGGCGCTGGATCGCCCGGATCATGATCTCCTGGGGCATCGCCACCGCGCTGATGATCTTCATCCGCAGCGAGTGGCACTTCTACGCCCTGCGCTTCCTGATCGGCGCCATGGAGGCGGGCTTCGCGCCGGGCATCCTCTATTACCTGACCCTCTGGTTCCCGGCCTCGCATCGCGGGCGGATCACCTCGTTCATGTTCGTCGCCTCGGCCTTCTCGGGCATCTTCGGCGCGCCGGTGGCGGGCCTGATCCTCGGCGGCCTCAACGGCGTCGGCGGCCTCGCCGGCTGGCAATGGCTGTTCCTGGCCGGCGGCCTGCCCTGCCTCGTGCTCGGCCTGCTCGTGCTGACGCGCCTCGACGACCGGATCGCCGACGCGAAGTGGCTCTCCGAGACCGAGAAGGCGCTCCTGTCCGGCCGCATCGCCCACCACAACCGCGAGATCGGCGACCACTCCCTGCTCGGGGCGATCCGGCAGCCCGGCTTCCTGATGATCGGGCTGATCTATTTCCTGCTGCAGATCGGCTCCTATGGCCTCAACTTCTGGGGGCCGGACCTGATCAAGACCGCGAGCGGCGGGCAGGCGGCCTCGGTGGGCTTCCTCACGGCGATCCCCTACATCTGCGGCGCAATCAGCATGGTGGTGATCGGGCGCCTGTCCGATGCCTCGGGCGAGCGGCCGAAATTCGTCGCCGGCCTCGCCGTCGCGGCGGCGCTCGGCTTCTTCGGCGCCGGCCTGTTCGACAAGCACATCGTGCCGCTGATGTTCGCGCTGGCGCTGCTGGGGGCCGGCATCGTGGCCTCGATCCCGACGTTCTGGACGCTGCCGGCCAAGCTCGTCACCGGCGTCGGCGCGGCGGGTGGCATCGCGCTGATCAACACCCTCGGCCAGTTCGGCGGCATCGTCAGCCCGGTGATGGTCGGGTGGGTCAAGGACCTCACCGGCTCGACGACGCCCGCCCTCTACGGCATCGGCGTCCTCTGCCTCGTCGCGGCGGTGCTCGCCCTCTTCGCCCTGCCGGCGAGCCTGCGGCGCAGCGACCGCTCGGCCTGAGCCCAGCCCCGCGGACGTCCCGGATCAGCGGATCACGGGGCGCCCAAGAGAGCCGCGTGCCGGTAGGCGCGCGGCGTCATCCCGGGACGCGCCTTGAAGCGGCGTGCGAAGTGGGCCTGGCTGGCGAAGCCGCACCCGTAGGCCAGCAGGCCGATCGGCAGATCCGCACGGGCCGGATCGGCCAAGCGCTGAGCCGCCGTCCCGATCCGACAGTCTCGGATGTCGTCCGAGATGTGCTCGCCGCGTTGGTGGAACAGCTCCTGCTGCCGGCGCAGCGAGACGCCGGCCGCGGCCGCGAGCTGCGGCGGGTCAAGGGACAGGTCGCCGAGATGGGCCTCGACATGGGCCTCGGCGCGGGGACCACGACCGAGCCGTGGACGGGCCGGCGCACCTCCATTCTCATCCGCTCGGCGATGCTGGCCACGATCAGCTCCATGCCGATCCCGGCCATGCGCGCGATGGCGCGCGGTGGCGGCGGATGCGCCTCAGCTCGTGGTGAGCGCCGCGGCGGCGCGGCTCGGGCCGACCGTCAGGGCCGTAAAGAGCCGAGACGGGCCCAGCACCCTGTCCAGGCGCGCGCAAAGGCTCCAGAAACTTGGACTGGCTGGCCGCCCCCGATGTCAGCACGACCGGGCGGTGATCGAGCACGAGCAGATCGCCCTGTCGTTGCAGGCAGGGCCGCTCGTCCGGCTGCGTGGCCAGCACGCCTGCGAGCTTGACGATCACGACGCGCGTGTCGCCCTTGTCAAAGCGCCGGATCGTGGCGGGCGTGACCGCGCTGCGCTTCGAGCCTTGCGAGATGCGGGTCATCAGCAGCGGGCCGATCTCGGCAGCGTCGAGCCTGCCCTCGAACGAGCCGGGGTCGAGCCGCGTCTGCTCGAGGGGCACCGGCTGCTCGAGCAGGAACTCCTGCCACCGCTGAAAACTGTTCCTCGGATGGAGCCCTGCGGTCGAAAACAGTGACTGCATCAATCGTTTACCTTGTCTGGGCCCCCGTTCGCGCGATCGGGCATAAGATATCGCGCTCCCGGACAAGATGCCGGCGTTTCATATTGTACATTATCTGCATCCTCAAGAATTGGCGGTTGGAAAACTTGAGGTAGTGCAAGATCCAGACCTGGCGTGGCCCTGCCTATCCGCCAAAATCCATGATTTGCAGGCTCTTACGATCTGAGCTTTCCGAGACCAGCCGACACATCCCACCACAGTGATGACCCAGATGAGCAACCTGAACGAAACGCCCTCCTCCTTCATGCTGGAAAAGGTCGGCGCGATCGTCGCCGCCTACGTGTCCCGCAACGCGGTCGGAATGGCCGAACTGCCAGGCCTCATCGACCAGGTCCACTCGGCGATCTCGGTCCTCCGGGGCGGCGGCTCGGGTGCTGGCTCGGCCGGGCTGACGCCTGCGCAGGTCGAGGCCTCGATCCAGCACGATGGGCTGATCAGCTTCATCGACGGCCGCTCGTACAAGACGATGAAGCGCCACCTGACGGCGAACGGCCTGACGCCCGAGCGCTACCGGGCCAAGTACGGCCTGCCGGCCGATTACCCGATGGTCGCCCCGGGCTATGCCGCCCGGCGGTCGGAGATCGCCCGCGCGATCCAGCTCGGACAGAAGGTCGGCTGAGCCATGGCGTCCGGTCTCTCGCAACCTCCGGCTAGGTCGCCGGAGCCGCGCCCGGAAACGGCGCGGTCCCGGGACGCCCTGGAGCGCGTCGCCCGGACGCTCGGCATCCCGGTCACGAACTTCTTCCCGGACGAGGAATGTCCGGACGCGGCGATCACGCAGGCGGCCGACCTCGTCTCCGCCTTCGTGGCGATCGCGAACCCGGCCGCGCGCCGGACCTGCCTGGCTTTCGTCCGGGCGATGTCGAGTTCCTGAGGGGTCGGGGGGCACCTCGGGAGGCTGGGTCGGAGACCGCGCGTTCCGGTGTTCGGGGCAGGTGCGGTCACCGGCCCGGCTACGCGTCAGAACAGGTGGCGCAGCAGGAAGAACAGGCTTGCCGCGAGCGTGATCGCCGCCGGCAGGGTCAGGATCCAGGCCAGCGCCATGTTGCGCACCGTGGACATCTGGAGCCCGGAGCCGTTGGCCGCCATCGTGCCGGCGACGCCCGACGACAGGATATGCGTGGTCGAGACCGGCAGGCCGTAGAGTTCGGCGAGCCCGATCGTGCCGGCGGCCACGATCTCGGCCGAGGCGCCCTGGGCGTAGGTGAGGTGGGTCTTGCCGATCTTCTCGCCCACCGTCACGACGATGCGCTTCCAGCCGACCATGGTGCCGAGCCCGAGGGCGAGGGCGACGCAGACCTTCACCCAGCCCGGGATGTAGCGGGTGCCGTCGTTGAGCAGGCCGGAATAGCCTTTCAGCGTCGCCGTGTCGGTCTCGGAGAGGTTGGCCCCCGTGGCCGGCAGCAGCCGCACCGCGTCGGCGGCGAGGTACATGTCGCTGCGCAGGTTCTGCGTCTGGGCGGCCGGCACGGTGCGGATCGCCCCGTAATTCTTGACGCTCGCGGCGATGTCGGTCGCGAGCGCCGCGAGCGCGGCATAGACCGGCGGCTGGTCGAGCGCCTTCGTCTTCAACGCCTCCGTCACCGTCCGGCGCGCCGCGGCGGCGTCCGGCACCGGCGCGCCGGGGGCGCGGGCGGAGAAGACCCGGCTCGCCGCCGTCGAGCTCTGCACGAAGGCCGGGGTCGTGTCGTCCGACATGGTGCGGTTCAGCGCGTAGGCGGTGGGGGCAGCGCCGATCAGGATCAGCATGATCAGGCCCATGCCCTTCTGCCCGTCATTGCCGCCGTGGAAGAAGGAGACCAGCGTGCAGGTGAGGATCAGCAGGCCGCGGATCCACAGGGGCGGGGGGGCATCGCCCTTGGGCGCCTCGTAGAGGTCCTTGCGGCGCACCGCGAACTTGAGCGCGAGCAGCAGCAGGGCCGCCAGCACGAAGCCGCAGACGGGCGAGAACAGCAGCGCCTTGAACACGTTGAGCGCCTGGTTCCAGTCGACGCCCGCGGTGCCGTCGCCGCCGCTCATCAGCTGGTTGGCGAGGCCGACACCGAGCACCGAGCCGATCAGCGCGTGAGACGAGGAGTTCGGCAGGCCGAAGGCCCAGGTGCCCAGATTCCAGATGATCGCGGCCAGCAGCAGCGCGAAGATCATCGCGTAGCCGGCATGGGAGCCGACATTCAGGATGAGTTCCACCGGCAGCAGGGTGACGATGGCATAGGCCACCGCCCCGGAGGATAGCATCACGCCGAGGAAGTTGAAGAAGCCCGACCAGATCACCGCCACCAGCGGCGGCAGCGAATGCGTGTAGATCACCGTGGCGACCGCGTTGGCGGTGTCGTGGAAGCCGTTCACGAATTCGAAGCCCAGCGCGATCAGCAGTGCGAGCCCGAGCAGCGCGAAGGCGCCATAGGCCAGCGGTGCCTCGCCGACCGCGTTCATGTCGGCGATCAGGCTCACGACGGCGTAGCCGAGCCCGGCCACCAGCACGAGCAGGAAGGCGACGAGGCCGCCCAGATGCATCCCGTGATCGAGGCGCGGGCCGCCCTCGGGCCTGCCTCGCGCGGCGGCCGACGGCATCGCGGCGGAATCGGACATGCAGCCTCACGCGGAATCATTTTTGATGGTGAGGCGGGATTAAATTGCGCGCGTGACGGTCCGGTGACGGGGCGCCCGTTGACGGTCGTGAAGACCGCATCCGATGGGCGGGGACCTTGCGACGAGCGCGGGCGTCGCCGCCTCGCCTGTCTTCGCTTCGGAGAATCCGGTCGCCGACCGATGGAAGACGCGTCCGGGCCCGTCGGCCGGCCGCCGCGATGAGCGCGCCGGCCGTCAGGCGGCTGTCACACGCCTGACGCGATCCGGCCGCTAGCGACCGGGCCGCGCAGGAGCGAACGAGAGATCCGCATGATTGACGCCACGGTGCCGGCCCTGTCCTTCGGCGCGCTCCTGGCCCTCATCCAGATCGGCAGCATCGCCATCGCGGGCCGGCGCCTCGGGCAGGTGCACGGCCCGTCGCGGTTTCCGGCGGGCGCGCCCGTCTCGCTGATCCGCCCGCTTCACGGGCTGGAGGCCTACAGCGAGGAGATGCTGACGCGGAGCTTCCGCCTCGATTATCCCGCCTACGAGCTGATCTTCTGCGTCGCCGATCCGGGCGATCCGATCCTCCCGCTCGTCAGGCGCCTGATCGCCGCCCACCCGCAGGTTCCCGCCCGCCTGATCCTCGGCGACGAGCGGATCAGCGAGAACCCGAAACTGAACAATTGCCTGCGCGGCTGGCGCGCCGCCGCCCACGACTGGGTGGTGCTGGCCGATTCCAACGTGGCGATGCCGCCGGACTACCTGCAGCGCCTCCAGGCGGCGTGGCGGGCCGAGACCGGCTTGGTCTGCTCCACCCCCGCCGGAGCCCGGCCGGGCAGCTTCATGGCCGAGGTGGAATGCGCCTTCCTCAACACCCTGCAGGCACGCTGGCAATACGCCGCCGAGGCCTTCGGGCTGGGCTTCGCGCAGGGCAAGAGCATGCTCTGGCACAAGCCGTTCCTGGACCAGCGCGGCGGCCTTCAGGCGCTGGCCGCCGAGATCGCCGAGGACGCGGCCGCCACCAAGCTGGTGCGCGCCGCCGGCAAGCGCATCCACCTCGTGGCGAGCCCGTTCGAGCAGCCCTTGGGCCCGCGCGGCTTCCGGGAGGTCTGGTCCCGCCAGCTCCGGTGGGCGCGCCTGCGCCGCGTGACCTTCCCGCTGTTCTTCGCGCCCGAGATCGGCAGCGGCGTCCTGCTGCCGGCGCTCCTCGTCGCCCTCGGGGCCGGCAGCCTCGCGGGCCTCGCCGGCGCTGCCGGCCTCGCCGCCCTGTGCTATGGCGCCGAGCACCGGCTCGCGCTCCGCGCGGGCTGGCACCGTTCGCCCCGCATGCTGGCGGCCTTCCTCGTGCGCGACGCCCTGATCCCGGCGATCTGGCTCGGCGCCTGGGTCCAGAGCGCCATCGTGTGGCGCGGCAACGCCATGGACGTGCGCCCGCGCCGGGCCGCCGAGGCGCGCAGCTACGCGCCGACGGCCTGACGGCGCTCGAAGACCCGGAGGCCGAGACGTGTCGCGCCGCTACGCCCTGTACTGCCTGCCCGCCCCGGGCTCGCGCCTCGAAGCCTTCGGACGGGGCGTGCTCGGCTACGACACCGTGTCCGGGGCACCAGTTCCCCATCCGGAAGGCCTCGAAGCCCTCGCCGCCGTCACCGCGGGGGCCCGGACTTACGGCTTCCACGCCACCCTCAAGGCGCCCCTGCGCCTCGCGGCGGGCGCCACCGAGTCCGAGCTCGTTGCCGCCGCCCGCGCCCTCGCGGCCGCCCACCCGCCGGTGACGGTCGGGCCTCTGACGGTCGCCGCGCTCGGGGCGTTCCTCGCCCTGGTGCCGGACGCCCCGCCGCCGGCCCTGGGGCTGTTCGCCGCCGAGTGCGTCGCGGCGCTCGACCCGTTCCGCGCGCCGCCCACCGAGGCCGAGCGTGCGAAGCGCCGCCCCGAGCGCCTCGATCCGCGCGGCCGCGCGCTGCTCGATCGCTGGGGCTACCCGTACGTGTTCGAGGCCTTCCGCTTCCACATGACCCTGACCGACGCCCTGCCGGAGGCGGATCGCGACGCCTGGCACCGGCGCCTGTCGGAGGCCTATGCCGCCTCCGGGCCCGAGCCCCTGGTGATCGACGCCCTCGGCCTCCTGACCCAGGACGGGACCGCGCCGTTCCGGCTCCTGGCACGCCTGCCCTTCGGAGAACCCCGTGGCTGACCTCTCCCTCGGCCTCGAGCCGGCGATCGATCCGAGTGCCCGGATCGTGGATTGCCGCCTCGGCCGCTACACCGAGATCGGCGCGCGCACCCGTCTCACCGAGACAAGCCTCGACGATTATTCCTACCTCGGCCCGGACGGCGAGGTGATCTACACCACGATCGGCAAGTTCTGCTCGATCGCCGCCAGCGTCCGGATCAACCCCGGCAACCACCCGATGGAGCGCGCCTCCCAGGCGCATTTCACCTACCGGGCGCATTCTTATTGGCCCGAGGAATCCGACGAGCCGGCCTTCTTCGACCGGCGCCGGGCGAGCCCGGTGGCGATCGGCCACGATGTCTGGATCGGCCACGGCGTGGTGGTCCTGCCCGGCCGCACCATCGGCACCGGCGCGGTGGTCGGCGCCGGCGCGATCGTCACCCGGGACGTCGAACCCTACACGATCGTGGTCGGCAATCCCGCCCGGCCGGTCCGGCGCCGGTTTCCGGACGTCGTCGCCGCGCGGCTGGAGCACCTCGCCTGGTGGGACTGGGACCACGAGCGCCTGCGCCGGGCGCTTCCGGATTTCCGCGGGCTTTCGATCGAAGCCTTCCTCGACCGGTACGAATCCTGATGCGGCGAGCGACAGTAGACGTTGCGCCGGCAAACAACATCGGATCGTATTCGTCATCCAATCGTCGTAGAACAGGCGTTTAGCTGCGACCATTCCCCGGCGGATGGATGCATGCTGGTCATCGAGGATCTTACGCGCCAGTACGGTGATCGGCGCGCCGTCGACGGTGTCTCGCTGCGGATCGAGCCCGGCAGCTTCGTCGGCGTGATCGGCCGGTCCGGTGCCGGCAAATCGACGCTGCTGCGGCTCATCAACCGCCTGGCGGACCCGAGTTCGGGGCGCATCCTCCACGACGGGCGCGACGTCACGCGGCTGCGGGGACGCGCCCTGCGGGACTGGCGCACCCGCTGCGCCATGATCTTCCAGCAGTTCAACCTCGTCGGCCGCCTCGACGTGATGACCAACGTCCTGATGGGCCGGCTGAGCCACGTGCCGAGCTACCGATCCCTGCTGCGGCAATGGTCCGAGGAGGACCGGGCGATGGCGCTCGCCGCCCTTGAGAGCTTCGACATGGGCGAGTTCGCCGGCCAGCAGGCCGACGGCCTGTCGGGCGGCCAGCAGCAGCGCGTCGCCATCGCCCGCGCCCTGGTGCAGGAGCCCGAGATCCTGCTCGCCGACGAGCCGGTGGCCTCCCTCGACCCGCGCAACACCCGCTTGGTAATGGACGCGCTGGCCGAGGTGAACCGCCGCTACGGCATCACCGTCCTGTGCAACCTGCACTCCCTCGACCTCGCCCGCGCCTATTGCGACCGCCTCGTCGGGCTCAGTGCCGGCCGGGTGGTGTTCGAGGGCGGGCCGTTCGACCTCACCCAGGATGTCGCCCGCCGGCTCTACGGCCTGGAGGCCGGCGAGGTGCTCGACGATTCGGCCCGACGCGAGGCCGAGCAGCGGGCGGCGATGCCGGGCCGGCCCGGCTTCGTGCCGGCGCGGCCCGTGCGCGAGGCCGCCCTCGGCGCCTGAACCGGGCCGTCCGGCCCCAACAGCAACGACAAATCGGGAAACGCCCGGCCGGCCCCGCGCCCGGCCGAACCCGCGACACACGCCGACACGAAGGATGACACGATGTTCACCCGACGCACCCTCGCCGCAGCCGCCACGGCCCTCGCGCTCCTCGGCCTGCCGGCTGCCGCCCAGGACTGGAAGGCGCAGTATCCCGAGCTGACCCTGGCGGTGATTCCGATGGAGAATGCCAGCGGTACGGTCGACCGCTACGCGCCGCTTGCGGATTACCTGACCAAGACGGTCGGCGTGCCGGTGAAGCTGCGGGTCGCCAGCGACTACGCAGCGGTGATCGAGGGCCAGCGCGCCGGCAACATCCAGCTCGCCTTCTACGGGCCGGCCTCCGTCGCCCGCGCCGCGATGACCGGCGTGAAGGTCGAGCCGGTGGTGAGCCCGATCCACGAGACCGGCGCCGCGGGCTATTACTCGGTGATCTACGCGCTGGCTTCCAGCCCGTACAAGACCATCGAGGATCTGAAGGGCAAGAACCTCGCCCTCGTCGATCCGAATTCCACCTCCGGCAACCAGGCGCCGCGCTTCTTCCTGAAGCGGGCCGGCTACGACGTGGACAAGTTCTTCGGCAAGGCGGTCTTTGCCGGCAGCCACGAGAACGCCGTCCTGGCGCTGACCCAGGGCACGGTCGAGGCCGCCGCCAACCTGTGGAATTCCGAGACCGACTCGATCGTCACCCGCATGATCACCAAGGGCATGCTGAAGAAGCCCGACGGCACGCCGCTGCAGACCTCCGACTTCCGGGTGGTGTTCAAGTCCGACTTCCTGCCGGAAGGCCCCTACGCCATGCTGGCCACCCTGCCGGACGGCCTGAAGGCCAAGATCCGGGAGGCGTTCATCGCCCTGCCGAAGGCCGACAAGGCCGCCTTCGACCGGCTCTCCGACGGCAAGGACCAGGGCCTCAAGCCGGTGACCCTCAAGGATTACCAGCCGATCATCGACATGCTGCGGTTCAACGACGAGCAGCGCAAGAAGTCCTGATCGGGAGGCGGCGGCCTTGCGTGGCCTGACGAAGCTGCCGCCGGAGCGGGCAGCCGCCCTCTCCGGCCTCTACGCGGCCTCGACCGGGGCCGCGCGCCGCCGGACGCTGGCGGGCTTCGCGGCGGTGGCGGCCCTGGCGCTCCTCGCCGGGTACGCCGCCGAGGTGCGGCCGCTGGTCCTTGCCGGGAACATCGGCAAGTTCACCGCCTACATCCAGCAGATCCTGCCGCCGGTCGGCCTCGACCATCCGGTCGAGGATCTGCGCGCCTGGTACTGGAACCTGCCCGGCTGGCTCGCCTTGCTGGGCGAGACCCTGCTGATGGCCTATCTCGGCACGCTGCTGGGGGCGCTGGCGGGCTTCGCCCTCAGCTTCGTCGCGGCCGCCAACTTGGTGCGGTCGCGCCTGCTGCGAATCCTGGCCAAGCGCTTCCTGGAGGTCTGCCGCACCGTCCCCGATGTGGTGTTCGCGCTGATCTTCGTGATCGCCTTCGGCCTCGGACCGATGGTCGGCGTGCTGGCGATCGCGATCCACACCACGGGAGCGCTGGGCAAGCTGTTCTCCGAGGTGGTCGAGAATAGCGACATGCGGCCCGTCGAGGGACTAGCCGCCTCGGGTGCCTCCTGGGTCGAGACCGTGCGCTTCGCGGTGCTGCCGCAGGTGCTGTCGAACTTCGCCTCCTACGGGCTGCTGCGCTTCGAGATCAACGTGCGCGGGGCGGCGGTGCTGGGCTTCGTCGGGGCAGGGGGGATCGGCCAGGAGTTCCTGGCCGCAATCCGCAACTTCTACTACGCGGACGTGAGCGCGATCCTCGTGCTGATCATCCTGACCGTGTTCTGCATCGACCTCGCCACCGAGCGGGTCCGCCACCGGCTGATCGGCCCGGAGACCGCCCGATGAGCGCGGCCCGCACCGGAGCCCTGCGGGCGGCGGCCCGGGCCGATCTCCAGCGGCTGCGCGCCCGCTACCCGGCGCAGTTCCGCGCCGACCGGGCCGCGCGGGCGCGCCTCGTTGGCGTTCTCGGCGTCCTGGCGGGTCTCACCGCCCTGGCGTGCTGGCGGCTCGACATGTCGGCCGCGCGGATCCTCCACGGGCTCGGGCGGCTCGGCACCTTCGCGGTGCTGATGCTGCCGCCATCCCCGGAGGGCCATCTCTGGACCTTCCTGCACGCGCTCGGCGAGACGCTGGGCATCGCGTTCCTCGGCACGCTCACGGCGGCGCTGCTGGCCTTCCCGGTGGCGTTCCTGGCCGCCCGGAACGTCGTGCCGAACCCGTTCGCCCGGTTCGCGGTCCGCCGCGGCCTCGACATCCTGCGCTCCGTGGACGTGCTGATCTGGGCGCTGATCTGGATCAACGTGGTCGGGCTCGGCCCCTTCGCCGGCCTGCTCGCCATCGCCTGCTCGGATGTGGGCGCGCTGGGCAAGCTGTTCTCCGAGGCGATCGAGACCTGCGACCGCCGCGCCGGCGAGGGCGTCGTCGCCTCGGGCGGCTCGGCCCTCCACCGCATCCGCTTCGGGCTGATCCCCGGGGTGCTGCCGGTGCTGGCGAGCCAGGTGCTGTACTTCTTCGAGTCGAACACCCGCTCGGCCACGATCATCGGCATCGTCGGCGCCGGTGGCATCGGCCAGTACCTCACCGAGCTGATCCGCGTGCTGGAGCTGCAGCAGGTCGCCTTCCTGGTGCTGATGATCCTCGTCACCGTGGCGGCGATCGACTGGGTCTCGACGCGCCTGCGCCGGGCGATCATCGGGCCGGCGGCGCGTTGAGAGTCCGGCGGGGTGACGTCATTCCGGGGCGCCCCAGGCGAGCCCGGACCCGAAGGGGCACGCCGGAGGCGGGCAATCCAGAACCGCCGTCGCGGCAGGCTTGCACACCGCAGGTGGTTCTGGGTTCCGGGCTCCGCTTCGCGGCCCCGGAACGACACGCTGCGTGATCGGGACCCGCCGCCGCATCCAGGCCTCATCCAAGTCTGCTCACCCGCCGATCACCAGCTCCACCCGGTCGGCGGCGAACAGGGTGCGGTTCGCCTGGATCGGCACGCCCGCGGGATCGACGTTGACGCTCGACACCACGAGGACGACCCGCCCCGGCGCGATGTCGAGGCGCCGCGCCTCCTCGGCATCGGCCGGGCGGGCGCGGACCCGCGTCGAGAGCCGGGTGTAGTCGGGGACGCCGCAGGCCGCGAAGGCCCGGGTGATCGAGCCGCGCGCGGCATAGGCCTCACCGAAGCCGGCGAAGCGCGGCAGCGGCAGCCAGGTCAGCGCGGTCGAGAGCGGCGCGTCGTCGGCCCGGTGGACCGTCAGCAGTTCCAGGGTGGGCGCGCCGGGGGCGAGGGCGAGCGCCGCCGCCTGTTCGGGTCCGGCCGGACGGGTGGTGGAGCCGATCAGGTCGCCCCAGGCCTCCCGGCCCGCCCCGGCGACGATCTCGGAGAAGCGCGTGCGCGGCCCGATCGGGTAGGCGAGGGGTGCCTCCTCCACGAAGGTGCCCCGGCCCTGGCTGGCGCGGACGAGGCCGCCCTCGGCCAGGGCGGCCAGCGCCCGCCGCACCGTGTGCCGGTTCACCGCGAACCGCATCGCCAGCACCGCCTCCGGGGGCAGTTTCTGTCCCGGCGCGTAACCGCCCGCCGCGATCTCTGCCGTCAGGGCGTCGGCGATCTGCCGCCACGCCGTGAGCCCCTCGCCTCGGACAAGCCCGGGTGCCTGCGCCTGCGCATCCATCCTGTCATCCAAACTTCATTTGTGGCCGCCACGCCAGTTGTCTATACACCTATACAACCGAGCGATGGAGGGAGTCGCGGTGACGACGAACCCGAGGGATCCGGAATCCGGCGGCGATGGCGCGGCGCGCCGGGCCGTGATGGCGCTCTGCGCCGAGGCGAGCCGCACCGACCTGGAGGCGGCGCTGTCGGCGCTCGACAGCCCGGCCAGCGCCGATCTGCGGCCGCCGGAGACCGGTCTGGTGATGGCGACCGGCCGGATCGGCGGCGACGGGCGCCCGTTCAATCTTGGCGAGGTCAGCGTGACCCGGGCCGCGATCCGCCTCGCGGACGGCCCGGCCGGCTTCGCCTACCATCTCGGCCGCGACCGCACGAAAGCGCGGCTCGCCGCGATCCTCGATGCCCTCTGGCAGGACCCGGCCCGGCGCGCCCGGGTCGAAGCGGCCCTGGAGCCCGCCGCCCGGCGGGTCGAGGCGTCCCGCGCGCAGGCGGCCCGGCGCACGGCCGCGACCCGGGTCGATTTCCTGACCCTCGCCCGCGGGGAGGATTGAGCATGCTCGCACCCGGCTTCGCCGATCCCGTCCACGATGCGCAGGCGGCGTTCCGCGCCGTGATGGACGCGCTCGCCCGGCCCGGCCGGATCCGGCCGCTCGACCCCGGCCTCACGCCGCCCCTGCCGCTGACTCCGGAACTCGCCGCCGTCGCGCTGGCGCTCATCGACGCCGACACGCCGGTCTGGCTCGACGCCGCGCTCGCCGCTGCGCCGGACGTCGCCGCATATCTGCGCTTCCACACCGGAGCGCCGCTCACCGACGACCCGGCCCGGGCCGCCTTCGCGCTGGTCCGCGAGCCCGCGCGGTGCCCGCCGCTCGGCCGCTTCGCGCCGGGGACGCCGGCCTATCCCGACACCTCGACCACCCTGGTTCTCGCCCTCGACACCATCGCCCCGGGGGCGGGGCTGCACCTGACCGGTCCCGGCATCGCGGGGAGCGCCCGCATGGCACTGACGCCCCTGCCGCCGGGCTTCGTCGGCCAGCTCGCCGAGAACCGCGCCGCGTTTCCCCTCGGAATCGACCTGATCCTCACCGCTCCGGGCCAGGTTGCCGGCCTGCCGCGCTCCACCATCGTGACGGAGGCTTGAGCCATGTACGTGGCCGTGAAGGGCGGCGAGGCCGCCATCGACAACGCCCACCGGCTCCTCGCCGAGACGCGCCGCGGCGACCCGTCGGTGCCGGAACTCTCCGTCGCGCAGATCCGCGCGCAGATGGCGCTGCTGGTCGACCGGGTGATGACCGAGGGCTCGCTCTACGATCCCGACCTCGCGGCTTTGGCCCTCAAACAGGCCCGCGGCGACGTGGTCGAGGCGGTGTTCCTGGTCCGCGCCTACCGGACGACGCTGCCCCGGTTCGGCGCCTCCGTGCCGCTGGAGACCGGCGCGATGGCGGTGGAGCGCCGGATCTCCGCCACCTTCAAGGATCTTCCGGGCGGCCAGGTGCTCGGGCCGACCTTCGACTACACCCACCGGCTGATCGACTTCGCCCTGGCCGCCGAGGGGGAGGTCGAACCCGCGGCCGAGGCCGAGCCGCGGGCCGATGCCGGCATCTGCCCACGGGTTACCGACCTGCTGGCGCAGGACGGCCTGATCGAGCCGTCGCCGCCGGATGACGGCGCGCCCGCGGGCGACCTGACCCGCGAGCCGGTGGATTACCCGGCCGACCGGGCGCTGCGGCTCCAGGCGCTGGCGCGGGGCGACGAGGGCTTCATCCTGAGCCTGGGCTACGCGACCCAGCGCGGCTACGGCCGCACCCACCCGTTCGTGGGCGAGATCCGGGTCGGCGAGGTGGCGGTGGAGTTCGTGCCCGAGGAGCTGGGCTTCGCGGTGCCGCTCGGCCGGGTGCGGCTCACCGAGTGCCAGATGGTCAACCAGTTCAAGGGCTCGCGCGCGGCGCCCCCCCAGTTCACCCGCGGCTACGGCCTGAGCTTCGGGCAGTGCGAGCGCAAGGCCATGGCGATGGCCCTCGTCGACCGGGCGCTCCGCGCGGAGGAGCTCGGCGAGCCGGTGGCGAGCCCGGCCCAGGATCAGGAATTCGTCCTGTCCCATTGCGACAGCCTCCAGGCGACCGGCTTCGTCGAGCACCTGAAGCTGCCTCACTACGTCGACTTCCAGGCCGAGCTGGAACTGGTCCGGCGCCTGCGTGCCGAGTTCGAGCAGGCATCCGAGTCCGTCGAAATGCAGGAGGCCGCGGAATGAGCGCGACAGGGTTGTCCGAGCCGTTCCCCTCCCCCGTGTCGGGAGGGGTCAGGGGTGGGGGCGGTGCAGGAGGTACCGCTGCGCTCAATCCTGCAGCACCCCCACCTCCGGCTCCTGCGCGCACGGGAGAGGAGAGGGGTGACACAGGCACCGGCTACAACTTCGCCTATCTCGACGAGGGCACGAAGCGGATGATCCGCCGGGCCATCCTCAAGGCGATCGCGGTGCCGGGCTACCAGGTGCCCTTCGCCTCCCGCGAGATGCCGATGCCCTACGGCTGGGGCACCGGCGGCGTGCAGGTCACGGCCGCGATCCTCGGGCAATCGGACGTGCTCAAGGTCATCGACCAGGGCGCCGACGACACCACCAACGCGGTCTCGATCCGCCGCTTCTTCGCCCGGACCGCCGGGGTGGCGACCACCACCCGCACCAGTGAGGCGACGATCATCCAGACCCGCCACCGCATCCCCGAGACGCCCCTCGCCGAGGGCCAGACCCTGGTCTATCAGGTGCCGATCCCTGAGCCCCTGCGCTTCCTCGAACCGCGGGAGACCGAGACGCGCCAGCTTCACGCGCTCGCCGAGTACGGCGCCATGCACGTGAAGCTCTACGAGGACATCAGCCGGCACGGCCACATCGCCACCACCTACGCGTATCCGGTGGAGGTCGCCGGCCGCTACGTGATGGACCCGTCGCCGACGCCGAAATTCGACAACCCCAAGATGGACGATTGCCCGGCCCTCCAGCTCTTCGGCGCGGGCCGCGAGCGGCGGATCTACGCGGTGCCGCCCTACACGCGGGTGCGCAGTCTCGACTTCGAGGACCACCCGTTCCGCGTGCAGGAATTCACGCAGCCCTGCGCGCTGTGCGGCGCAAGCGGCCACTATCTCGACGAGGTGGTCACCGACGATGCCGGCGGCCGGATGTTCATCTGCTCCGACACCGACATCTGCGAGACCCGCGTGGCGGAGGCCGGCCGATGAGCGCGCCGCTCCTCTCCGCCCACGGCCTGACCAAGGCCTACGGCAACCGCCTCGCCTGTGCGGGCATCGATCTCGACGTCACCGAGGGCGAGGTGCTCGCCATCGTGGGCGAGTCGGGCTCGGGCAAGTCGACGCTCCTGTCGCTGCTCGCCGGCGAGCTGGCCCCCGATTCCGGCGCGGTCCGCTACCGGATGCGCGACGGGCGGACCCGCAGCCTCGCCGATCTCGGGCCTGCCGAGCTGCGCCGGCTGATGCGGACCGACTGGGGCTTCGTCCGCCAGGATGCCCGCCAGGGCCTGCGCATGGCGGTCTCGGCCGGCGGCAATGTCGGCGAGCGGCTGATGGGGATGGGCGAGCGCCATTACGGCCGGATCCGCGGCCAGGCGCTCGACTGGCTCGGCCGGGTCGAGATCGAGGCCGGCCGGGTCGACGACCCGCCGAGCCAGTTCTCCGGCGGCATGCGCCAGCGGCTCCAGATCGCCCGCAACCTCGTCACCGGGCCGCGTCTCGTGCTGATGGACGAGCCGACATCGGGCCTCGACGTCTCGGTCCAGGCCCGGCTCCTCGACCTGATCCGGCGCCTTTCGGCGGAACTCGGGCTCGCGGTGATCATCGTGACCCACGACCTCGCGGTGGCGCGGCTGCTCTCGCACCGGATCGCCGTGATGCGGGCCGGCCGTGTGATCGAGACCGGCCTGACCGACCGGGTGCTCGACGATCCCGAGCACGCCTACACCCAGCTCCTCGTCTCCTCGGTGCTCGCGGCATGAATGCGCTTCTGACTTTCGAGGACGTCGCCAAGAGCTTCACCCTGCACCTGCGCGGCGGCATCGTGCTGCCGGTGGTGGGCAATGTGAGCTTCACGGTCGCGCCCGGCGAGTGCGTCGTGCTCGGCGGCCCCTCGGGCGCGGGCAAGTCCTCGCTCCTCAAGATGGCCTACGGCAATTACCGCTGCGACGCGGGTGCCATCCTGGTCCGCGACGGCGACGCCGTGGTCGACGTGGTCCGGGCCGACCCGCGGGTGGTCCTGGCGCTGCGGGCGCGGGTGATCGCCTACGTGTCGCAATTCCTGCGCGTGATCCCGCGGGTCTCGGCCCGCGACGTGGTCGAGTCCGCAGGCCGCGAGGGTGGGCTCGACGCCGGGACGGCGCAGGCCCGCGCCAAGGACCTGCTCGCCAGGCTCAACCTGCCCGAGCGGCTCTGGGACTTGCCGCCCGCGACCTTCTCGGGCGGCGAGCAGCAGCGGGTCAACATCGCCCGGGGCCTGATCGCCGACAGGCCGCTGCTGCTCCTCGACGAGCCGACCGCCTCCCTGGACGCGCAGAACCGCGCGGTCGTCGCCGGGCTCGTGCGCGACAAGCTCCAGGCCGGGGCCGGCGTGCTCGGCATCTTCCACGACAGCGAGATGCGCGACGCTGTGGCGACCCGGGTGGTCGATGTCACCCGCTTCGCGCCGCAAGCCCGGGCAGCCTGAGGAACACCCATGGACGACCTGATCCTCGAGAACGCCACCCTGGTCCTGCCCGACCGGTTGCAAAGCGGCTGGCTCGCCGTCTCCGACGGGGCGATCGCCGAGATCGGCGAGGGCCGGGCGCCCGCGCGCGGCCTCGACTGCGCCGGCGATTACTTGATTCCCGGGCTGATCGAGCTGCACACCGACCATCTCGAGAGCCACTACGCGCCGCGCCCCAAGGTCCGCTGGCACCCGCTCGGCGCGGTGCTCGCCTACGACGCGCAGATCACCGCCTCGGGCATCACCACGGTGTTCGATTCGCTGCGCGCCGGCAGCGATCCGGACGGCAGCGGCCTCGGCTCCGAGCTGGAGCAGCTCGCCGGCGCCATCGCCACCGCCCGGGCCGGCGACCTGTTCCGGGCCGAGCACTTCACGCATCTGCGCTGCGAATTGCCCTCCACCGACGTCCTCGACACGGTGGCGTCCTTCACGGCCCGCTATCCGGTGGGCCTGATCTCGCTGATGGACCACACCCCGGGCCAGCGGCAGTTCCGCGACATGGAGAAGTACTACACCTACGCCACCCGCGGCGGCCGGCCCATGGAGGAGATCCGCGCCAACACCGAGCGCAAGATCCGGGACGGCCGGGCGCTGAACGCGAAGAACCGGCCGGCCCTGGTCCAGTTCGCCCGCGAGATGGGAATCCCGCTGGCGAGCCACGACGACACCACCCTGGCGGATGTCGATCTCGCGGTCGGGGAGGGGGTGCGGCTCGCCGAATTCCCCACCACCCTGGAGGCGGCCGAGTCCGCCCACCGGCACGGGATCACCGTGATGATGGGGGCGCCGAACCTGATCCGCGGCGGCTCGCATTCGGGCAACGTCGCCGCCGCCGCCCTGGCCGAGGCCGGGCGTCTCGACATCCTGTCGTCGGATTACGTGCCCGCCAGCCTGCTGATGGCGGCCTTCCTGCTGCCCGAGCAGGTCCCCGGCATCTCCCTGCCGGCGGCGCTCGCCACCGTCACGGCGAACCCGGCCCGGGCCACCGGCCTGACCGACCGCGGCGCCCTGGAGGCCGGCCTGCGGGCCGACCTGGTGCGGGTGCAGCGGGCTGAGGGCGTGCCGGTGGTCCGCGCGGTCTGGCGCGCCGGCGCGCGGGTCGCCTGATGCCGGGCCGCCTCGTCCTCGTTGTCGGCCCGAGCGGGGCCGGCAAGGACACGCTGATCCGGCTGGCCCGCGAGGCTCTGGCCGGCGATCCGCGCTACGTCTTCCCGCGCCGGCTCGTGACGCGGCCGCCCTCGGCGGACGAGGACAACGACCAGATCGACGAGGCCGCCTTCGCCGAGGGCTGCGCGGCGGGCCGCTTCACCCTGAGCTGGCGCGCCCACGGCCTCGGCTACGCCCTGCCGGAGGCGGCGGGCCGTCTCGCGGCCGACGGGCACGTGGTGGTCTGCAACGTCTCCCGCCGCATCGTCGCCGAGGCCCGGGCGGCTGGCCCGCCTGTGAGCGTGGTCGAGATCACCGCGCCCCCCGAGATCCTGGCGCAGCGCCTCGCGGCCCGCGGCCGGCCGGAGGACGGCGACCTCGCCGCGCGCTTGGCGCGGGAGGCAGAGGTCGAGCCGGATGTGCGGATCTTCAACACGGGGGCGCCGGAGGAGGGCGCGGCGCGCCTGGTGGCGCACCTGCGCGGGTGTTGAGCGGCGATCACTGGCCCTGCCGCCATTTCAGATAGGCTTGGTAGATCTCTTCCTTCCCGGCCTTCCGGTTGGGCTGTGACTGGAAGAACCGGTCGAGATCCGGCCTGTCGGCAGCCTCCGGCTCCCGGTGGCGATCGAGCCATTCCTGCGCGGGCCGGAAGCGCGTCCAGCCGTTCACCGAGGCCGCAAGGTTGACCTCGCGCCATTTGGGATGCCGCTGCGGAGCCAGGAACTTGTCGAACTGGCCGAAGAAGGCGTCGACGAAGCGGACGAGCTTGTCGTAGCGCGCCGATCCCCGCGGGCTGTTGTAGACGCCGAGGATCGTGCCCACCGCGACGGTCTCCACCGCCTCGTCGGCCACGAGCTTCGGATAATCGGCCTGGGTCAGGGCCGCGGGCATGTAGGCCTCGTTCATCGTGTCCGGGTAGGGCGCCTTCACGAAGTGGAAGCGGTCCCCCGGCTCGAAGCCCGCGATGAAGGCCACGGGCTTCGCCGCCACCGACACGACGGCCGCGATCTCGCCCTTGCGCAGCATCTCGAGGGCGGTCGGCTGGTCGACGTTGATCGCCTCCACGGTCACGCCGAGTTCGCGGAACATGGCCCGGCCGCTGTAATCGGTGCCGCTGCCCTTGACGTCGAAGCTGACCCGCTTGCCGGCCAGATCGCCGATTGTCCGGACCGCCTTGGGCGCGATGACGTGGAGTTCGTCATCGAACAGCTTGGCGATGAACTGGATGTGTCGCTCGATGTTCTTGAGCCGCTTGTCCTGCCGAAGCTGCTCCAGCGTGTCGGTGCGGACGAAGCCGAGGTCCACGCCTTTCAGGAAGCGGATGTCGTAGGCGTTCTCGCCCGCTCCCTTGCCGAGGATCGGCAGGACCCGCAGCTTGTCGCCGTCGTCCAGCACGAAGGCGAGATCGGCACCGACGCGGAAGTAGGTTCCGCCGGGCGTGCCGGTCACCACCGTCACGGTGTTGGCGTTCATGCGCTCGCCGAGGGCGGCTTCCGTTGCCGGGCCGATCTCGGGCGGTGTGGTATCGGGCGCGGCGGCGGCGGGGCCGGACGCCATCACGGCGAGCCCGAGAAGGGCGGCGTATCGGGCAAGCCTCTGCATGTGCGTGTCCCTCGATGATCGTCGGAATGCGGTCAGGGCGCGCTGTCAGCGGCCCGTCGCGGCGAGCAGCCGCTCATCCGTCTGGGTCTGGCCCGCGGCCTTCGCGTACAGGCTTCTGGCGAGATCCGGATCGGCCCGCAGGCCGCGCACGTTCCAGCGTCGCAGCATGGCCGGGTCCCAGGTCTGGGCCAGGAGGAAGGTCGCGTTCGGCGCGTTGCGCGCCTGTGCACGCTCCAGCAGGAGGCGGGCGCCGCTGATATCGCCGCGCTGGATCAGGCCCCTGGCACGCTCCACCAGCGGGTCGGCCGGCGGCGCCGGCTGTGCCTTCCCCACGGGACGCGCAGCCCGTCCCGCCTCGTCCCCGGCGACCGGCCGTGCCGCGACGACGGCCGACGACGCCGGGCCAGCGTTCACCGGGGTGTTTCCGGCAGGCGTGCCACGGGTTGACGGCACCCCGACCCCCTCGGTCGCGACCGAGGCATCCGGCGCCGCTGTGTTGGCAACGATTGGGGTGGCCGACGCCGCGCCGCGCGTGGGCGCCGTCGGCGTCTCGGGGCCACGCGGTTCGTTGCCTCGGACGGTCGCGGGGCGGTCAGGCGTATTGGGCAGGAAATTGACGTTGAGGAGGCTCGTCGCAACATCGACCTGCCCGCCGGGTTCCGGTGTCCAGATCGCCGCGACGGCGAGCGGAAAGCTGCTCTCGCGCTCGTCGGTCTGCGTGATGTGGATGTTCGGAAGATCCCACGCGCTGATGTCCACCTCCCGCTTGTCGTCGGACGGCGAGAAGGTGTTGGTCGAATCGCTGATCGTCACCCCTCGGGGCAGGCCGAGCAGGTGGATGGCCTCGATCGAGATCGCGCCCACGCGGATAAGTCTGACCTCCAGCGGGAGCGGGATGCCGAGCTTTCCGGTCACATCGTGCGTGGCAACGAACAGTTCCGAAATCCGGCCCTGCCCGGGATCCGCCTCGCTTCCGCTGCCGGGTGTGGCGGCATCGCCAGGCGCCTTGCCGGCCGCGATCTGCGCAGAGGCCGGTAGCGCGAAGCAGACGATCGACGCGAGCGCTGCCAGAATCGGCGCGTGTCCCGCTCTATTTCGGTAAGGCGTTTCCATCGGATGCACTCCTTATAGGGCGCTATTCCGTTATATATCGTGCCGATTACAATAATGGTCCTTGAGCGTCAATTAACGTTGGTTAGCGTGTGAGGCGATCTCGTGAAAAACAGCGACGAAATCAGTGTCCTTGAAACTGATGCCGGCACGGGATCTGGTCACGTCACAGGGATCACGTTCGGTGCACGCGCACGGGCGGCTCCATCTCGACCACGTCACGACTCTGGGTCGTTTTGGCCGATCGAGATCGTCAGCTTGCGCGAAGAGCGTGCCGCGAAGCCGGGTCGCGTAAGTCAGGCGGTCGAGCGGAATGCCACCTGAATGAAGGCCATACTGGCCGGCAAGTTCTCCGGGAGGCAGGTAAATGACTTGAGATCAGTAAGCGAAAAAGGCTGCTCCGGAGCGGCTTTGATCAATTTTGGCTGCCGAATCCTGTGAAATAATAAACCGTCCGCTTCGGGACGAACGGGCACGTGGCGATCCGCAGCGTCGCACGCCGCAATGTCGCCGGCGCCCGGGCGGACCGCCTGTGAGCGTGGTCGAGATCACCGCACCCCTGAGGTCCTGGCGCGGCATCTCGCGGCCCGGGCTGCTCACGACCTGAGGCAGGCCTTCGACGGTCCGCTCCCGGGGTGGTTCGGCCGGCCGCGGGACCGCCTGTTGCAGCCGTTGCGAAGGCAGCCGGGACATATCGCCGATCCGGGCCGCCCTCGTCCGGAAGGAAGCTGCCTTCAAACAGCGGCCTGCTTCTCGACCACGGTCGTCTCGACGATGTCCGCAGGTTCATACAGCCACCGGGCCAAGGCCCCCGCCGCCATCGCGCCCACAATCGGCGCCAGCCAGAACAGCCAGAGCTGACCGATGTACTCGCCGCCTGCGATCAGGGCCGGTCCCGTGCTGCGCGCCGGGTTGACCGAGGTGTTGGTCACCGGGATCGAGATGAGGTGGATCAGCACCAGGGCGAAGCCGATCGGGATACCGGCAAATCCCACCGCGGCGCCCTTCGACGTCGTGCCGATGATGATGAACAGGAAGAAGAATGTCGTCAGAAACTCGGTGATCAGGCAGGCTGCAAGCCCGTACTTGCCGGGGCTGAGCTCGCCATAGCCGTTGGACGCGAAGCCGTTCGGAACCCAGCCGGCCTTGCCGGAGGCGATGCTGTAAAGGATTCCTGCGGCGAGAACGGCACCGATCACCTGGGCGCCGATATAGGGCAGAACGTGCCGCGTCGCGCAGCGATGGCCCGACCAGAGTCCAAGGGTCACGGCAGGATTGAAGTGGCCGCCTGAGATGTGGCCGACGGCGTAAGCCATCGTGAGCACCGTGAGACCGAAGGCGAACGCGACACCCAGGAAACCGATCCCGAGTTCGGGGAACGCGGCTGAGAAGATGGCGGCGCCGCAGCCGCCAAAGGTCAGCCAGAACGTGCCGAAGAACTCGGCCGTCGCCCGCCGCATCGTATCATGATCCATGCCGCTACCTCCCGCTGCTCAGGCCTGCGAGGCACTCATGAAGCAGGTCTCGAAAGGGTTCTTCGCGCGTCGCGCGGGTGACGTACCTGCGTCCGTTACGGACATTCTGCTGGTGCAGCACGCGATGATTGCATGTCACAGAATGAAGTGCAATTATGAGGTCAGAGATTATTTTTAATACAATATAAATTTGTAGAATTGCCCTGAACGGCCGTATTGAATGGTGACTTACTGTGCGCTGGCCGACGACCGATTGCCCGAGGCGATGGGGGGAAGGAGCGCGTCGGGACGGCGGGCTCCGCGACCTCGCTCACGATGGGGCGCCTTCCGCTCAAGCCCGCGCCGCCGCCCCCTCCAGCACCCCCCGGATCCGCGGCAGCGCCGCGCGGGCGGCCCTGTGCCCCAGCGCGATCCCCTCGGCGGCGCGGTGGAAGTCGAACAGGCCGAATCCGGTCATGTCCGGGCCGATGGCCACGTCCGGCGGGTCGCGTTCCAGCCGCGCCCGGGAGATCCGGTCCTGGGTGATGTTGAACGCGTCGAGCACCACCCGGGCGATGCCCGGCACGGCGATCTCGGGCTCGGCCCGGACGAAGCCCGGCAGGCGCCCGCGCACCCCCTGCAGGAAGCCTCGGCGCGGGGCCGGCTCCGGCGCCTCGCGCACGACCGGGCCGCCGGTATCGCCGTTGAGGTTCACGCAGATCACCAGATCCGCGCCGAGCGACCGGGCCAAAGCCACCGGCACCGGGTTGACCAGCGTCCCGTCCATCAGCACCCGGCCGTCATGGGCCACCGGGGGGAACAGGCCGGGAATCGCGTAGGAGGCGCGCACCGCGTCCACCGCCGGCCCCTCGGTCAGGCTGACCTCGTGGCCGGTGCCGTATTCGGTGGCCACGCAGCCGAAGCGGATCGGCAGGGTCTCGATCCGGCGCTCGCCGAGATCGGCGGCGAGCCGCTGGCGCAGGCGGTTGCCGGCGATCAGCCCGGAGCCCGGCAGCCGCGGATCGATCAGCCCGACCACCCGGCGCCGGGTCAGCGCCCGCGCGAAGGCTTCGAGCCGGTCGAGCCGCCCGGCCGCGTAGCAGGCGCCGACCACCGCGCCGATGGAGCAGCCCGCCACCACGGTCGGGGTCAGGCCCGCCTCCTCAAGCGCCCGGATCACCCCGATATGGGCCCAGCCCCGGGCCGAGCCGCCGCCGAGCGCCAGCCCGATCACCGGGCCGGCGCTCGGCGGTGGCCGGACCGGCTCGACGGTCCCGGGGAGGAACAGCGACTCGGCCGATTCGCCTTGCCACCGGGTGGCAAGGGGCCGGCTCATCGCCCGGCGGCCTTCAGGACGACGCGGCCATCCGGCGCCCGCGCGACGCTGCGGTAGAAGCAATCCCGCCGGCCGGTGTGGCAGCAGCCGCCGTCGCCGCCGACCTCCACGCGGATCAACAGGGCGTCCTGGTCGCAATCGACCCGCATCTCGACGACGCGCTGGATCTGCCCGCTGGTGGCGCCCTTGTGCCAGAGTTCCTGCCGGGACCGCGACCAGTACCAGGCCTCGCCGGTCTCGAGCGTGCGCGCCAGCGACTCGGCGCTCATGTGGGCGAGCATCAGCACGCGGCCGTCCTGCGCGTCGACCGCGATGCAGGCGACGAGCCCGTCCCGGTCGAAGCGGGGCGTCAGGGCCGTGCCCTCCTCGACCTCGGCACGGGTGCCGGGGGGGTCGAACGCGCTGCTGCTGTCGGTCATGGCGCCGAGGATCGTCCGGGACGTTACTTGGCGCCGCCGCGCACGAGGGTCAGGAAGCGGACCTGCTCGTTGGCGTCGTCCTTGAACACGCCACGGAACTGGCTGGTGATCGTCGAGACCCCGGCCTTCTGGACGCCGCGCATCGCCATGCAGAGATGCTCCGCCTCCACCATCACGGCGACGCCGCGGGGCTTGAGGATGCTCTCGATCACGTCGGCGATCTGAGCCGTCATGGTCTCCTGCGTCTGCAGGCGGCGGGCGAAGGTGTCGACCACCCGGGCGAGCTTCGACAGGCCGACCACGCCCTTGGTCGGGTAATAGGCGATGTGGGCAAGCCCCATGAACGGCACCATGTGGTGCTCGCAATGGGAATGGAACGGGATGTCGCGCACCAGCACGATGTCCGAGTAGCCCTCGACCTCCTCGAAGACACGCTCGAGCAGCGCCTCGGCATTGACGCCGTAGCCGCCGAACAGCTGCTCGTAGGCCTTGGTGACTCGGGCCGGGGTGTCGCGTAGGCCCTCGCGGGCCGGGTCGTCGCCGGCCCAGCGCAGGAGCGTGCGCACGGCGGCCTCGGCCTCGGCGCGGCTCGGGCGGCCGGTCTCGATCCCCTCGGGCACCCGGGTCGCCGAGGCCGGCTCCGGGGCGATCCCCACGGACCGGCCGTTCGCCGCCGGCCGATCGTCGTTGCGCATGCCGTTCAGACCTTGCCCGTTGATCCCGTTCCGGTCGAAACCGTGGCTGTCGCTCTGATAGGACAAGGATTTGAGCGCGGCATCCATGGCATCTCCGGCCCGCGCGATGCGGGACTTCATCGGGGTGCTGTCGGGCTTGGCGTACATCGTCGGATCGCGTCGGGCGTTTGAGGGAAGATCCCGGGCTCGAAAAAGGTTTCAAGCCGGCGCCCCGGGTCGATGAAAGCCTGGGCTCACCCCGGCCGTGGGCGCGACCCTGGTCGACGACGCGCCTCCTCGCGAAGCAGCCGTGTGGGGCCTATATCATCGTTCGCGCGGCAACACGCAATGCGCAGGCACTGCGCGGGTCGCGCGGCAGAGTCCCGGGGGCTCTGCGCGGCTCTCTGCGCCCGCGGCTGAGGATCCGATGCTCGACGACATCTACAACCGCCGTATCCTGGAACTCGCCGCCGATATCCCACGGCTCGGCCGGCTGGAGAGCCCGGATGCCAGCGCCACCGCGCATTCCCGCCTGTGCGGCTCGACCGTGACGGTCGATCTCGTCCTGGGCGCGGACGGGCGGGTGGCGGATTTCGCCCACGAGGTGCGCGCCTGCGCCCTGGGTCAGGCCTCCTCGTCGCTGATGGGCCGGCACGTGGTCGGCGCCAGCGCGGACGAGCTGCGCGGCGTGCGCGAAGCCATGCGGGCGATGCTCAAGGAGAACGGCCCGGCGCCGGACGGACCTTGGGCGGATCTGGCGGTGCTGGAACCGGTGCGGGAGTTCAAGGCGCGCCACGCCTCGACGCTCCTGACCTTCGACGCCGTGGTCGACGCCCTGGACCAGATCGCGGCCAAACGGCGGGCTGCGTGAGCGCGTGATCCGGCGCGCCGCGCATGGGCTGATTCGCGGCTACCAGCTCACCCTGTCGGGGCTGATCGGCCGCCAGTGCCGCCACTGGCCGAGCTGCTCCGAGTACGCCGACACGGCGATCACCCGGCACGGGCTGTGGCCTGGCGGCTGGATGGGCTTCGCGCGGATCTGCCGCTGCGGCCCGTTCGGCACCCACGGCATCGACCTCGTGCCGGAGCGGGTGCCGGCGGGCTCCACGTGGTACCGACCCTGGACCTACGCCCGCTGGCGCGGCGTCGAGGCGCCGCCCTCGCCCTTCGCCTGCGAGTCCGTGCAGGAAAGGGCGGAGACGCGCTGAGCGGTTCGTTCCTGTTTTGTTTCACGTGAAACAGGCGGTGTCGATCCGCTGACGCGCGCCGTCATCCCGAGGCCGTGCAGCGGAGCCCGGGATCCAGACCCGCCGACGCGTGAAAACCCGCACTGACAGCGGCTCTGGATTGCCCGCCTCCGGGCCTGCCCGTCCGGGTCCGGGCTCGCCTGCGGCGCCCCGGAATGACGGGATTGCCCGACGGGCCCATGCCATCGGCAGGCCGATCATTCGTCTCACGCGTAGAGCCCGGAGCCCGCACCGGACACGGGGGCACGGCGCGGCTGTCGCGACCGGGGGCGCCGCCCTTCCAGACCGTGGTAAGGCGATCGGGAACGGCTCTAGCTGACCTTGTCGTCGGGCTCGGTCGGCTCCACGCTGGTCCCCAATGCTCCGCCGCGAGGCGCATCGGCCGGATCGTTCCGGTCCCGGTTCGAGAGGCCGCCGCTCGCGGCAATGCGCGTATCATGCGGGTGCGTCGCGCGCCGTTCGGCTCCGCTCAGCTCCTTGCGGGTCGGGAGGGGCCGCCAAGGAGCCGGGGCGGCGCCGAGACGGAGGGCCGCAGGGGCCCGCGTGAGGAACACCGCAAGCACCACCCACGGGACGACGAAGAAGACAAACGCGGCCAGGCCCATGGCGATGCTCCGATGAAGTTTTGCAGTAATGGTGAGAACGCCGGCCATCCATGACTGATCCCGCCGCGGCAAGCTCAATCGATGTTGCGCCGCACCGCATTGATCGTCCTCGGCGGCGCAATGCACCGCCATGCCGACGCGACCCGAGCACCGCTTCTTCTCTCCCATCGACCGGCCGGAGATCTCGGACGTGATCCGGTTCGGCCCGCGAAAGCTGGTTGTGAGGGCTGCGGACGCGGCAGGGACGGAGGGCCGCACCCCGGCGACGGCCGCTGCGGAACGGGAAGGCCGACTGAGGGCGCGCTGCGGGGGCCGAGGCGGATCCGCGCGGCGCCGGGGACAGGTTCGGCGGCTCCCGATCCTGAACACGCCGCGACGCGGCCGCTGCGCGTGTTCCTCAGCACATCGGACCGGAGCGCTTGAGCATAGTTCTTCCTCAACGACGGCAGCCGCCGCCCATCCCGTGGAGATCGTCATGTCCCTCTCAGCCCGCCTCGTCCTGCTCAGCGGTGTCGTCGTTCCGGCCGGAGCCTTGCTCGTCGGTGCGTATGTCGCCCTCGTCAGCCTGGCGCTGCCGATGCACTTCGCCTGAAAGCCTGCGCGGCGTGCAGCCTGAAGCAGGGCCGCCGCCGAGACGCCCTGCAACGCACCGTCCTCAGATATTGCCGTCGCGCGTTACCGCGTTGTACGGGTGCTCATCGCCAGAGACCTGCCGTGCGCCACCGAGCCCTCGTTGCCGTCGTCCTTGCCATCAGTGCTCAGGCTGCGCCCGCGCGCGCGCAGCCGCAGGAGCAGGCACTGGCCCTGCTTCGGGCCTCCAGCGCGCAATCGGCCATCATCACGTTCTGCGGCAAGCACTACGCGATCGACGGCACGACTGCGCTGCGGATCTCCCAGACCGCGCGAGACGTGGCCACCGAGGTGTTGGGCCAGGAGCGCGCGCACGCCGCCTTCAAGGACGAGCTGGCGCGGCGTTATGCCGAGGTGCAGGAAGTCGGGGAGCGGCAATGGTGCACCGACCAGCGCGCGGCGCTGTCGGAGGGGGACGTTCGGATCTTCAAGGACTGAGGCGCACGCACGCCCCGCTCGGCGGCTCAGTCGCCGCTGTCGCCATCACCGGCGTCGCCGCCGGCATCCAGCAGCCAGTCCGGTATCCCGGGGAGGACGTCCCCGGCCACCACGCCGGCGGAGTCGAGGGCCCTTCCCGCCTTCGCCTCCTCGCTCTCGGCTCGAACCTCCGCGAACAGCTTGCGCGCCAGGCGGTCGAGTTCCTCGTCCGACAGCGTCTGGTCTGGCTCGTCCGTCATGGCCGTCCCTTTCGCGGACCGGCCGCTCGGCCCCACCCCGATCGGTTCACGAGGCGGGGGAGCGTCCGATCTCACCAGCGCGGGCCGATACGCAACGCGGCCCGACCGCAGGGTGCCAGGATTGCGTTAGCGGCCCGTCAGCGCCGCCGGCCCCGTGGTGTGCCGGATCAGGCCAGGGATTGCGCGGCGAGCCCGTGAAGGCTCCTGCGCGACGGTGCTTCACGCGATTCCGGTTGCACGCCCCATATGATGGCGACCGGTCTGTGAGCACGGGTCCCGGCCATGCGGTATCACCTGCGGATCGCTCGAACCCGCCTGCAAGGCAGCGTGGACACGCACAGCACCGTCCTCAACGCCCCGACCATCGAGGCCGCGATCGACCGCGCCATCGCGATCGTGGACAGCGTCCTCGACGGCCGGCCCGGCGTTGCGACGCTCACCAGTCCCTATCGCGGCCTGATCTGGGCGCATCGCCAGAACCTGCCGCCTCCCTCCTGGCCGTAGACGAAGCCGAGCGCCCATCGACCTGCTGCGCGCTCTGGCAACGGGCAGACGTGTCGGAGCGCGCCTTCAAGGCGGCCGTGGCCGCGGCGCGGACGCCGCGTGCCATCGCGGGCTGACGGAGACTGGGCCGGCTCCAGCCGTACGGGACCGTCAACGCAATCCGTCGGCGGGTCCACCCACGTGCTGACCCGAGTACCGGTAGGCAGGCGCGGGCCGGTCGTGGGTCACCGAGATCCCCGGCAGCAGGATCGCGGCGTTGTCGCCGGCGTAGCCCGCATAGGCTGACGCGGGGTAGGGGCTGTGCCTGCTGTCGATGCCCTGCGCGAAGGCGGGCGTGGCAACGGCGACCAAGGCGGCAGCGAGGATGTGGACCTTCATGACGCTCTCCATGCGTATGCGTTTGACTTCGCGGGGAAGCCATCCGGTCAGTCGGGTCGCGTGAGGAAGATCGTCGGTCTGGCGGTCTTGATCGCGGCGGCTGTGCTTGGCCGGCAGTGACCTCTCAACGGCGGTCCTCTGCCGATCGTTCGCCGGATTTTGTGCGCCGCCACACAAGGCACGCGGGTGGCGTGCCGAGAGGTTTCGAGGGATCCGTCCCGGCCTGAGGCCTCGGAGCGCACGATAGCCCCGGATCCTGTCGGCTCCGTTGCCCGAGACGACATTCTGCTGGGCCGCAACGCGGCCTGCGCACTCAGAACAGGGCGACCATCGCCACACCCGCGAACATCCGCACGGCGCCGAGGGCCCGCCACAGAGTGGCCGGATGGACCGGGACGCCGAACCATCCGTAGTTGTCCAGCACGAGCGAGACGGCGACGCCCACCGTCACGATGATGCCGCGGAACGACGCGGCGCCGATCGCGGGCGAGGCGTAGAGCTGGGCCAGGATCGACAGGACACTGAAGAACCCTCCGAGCCAGGCCCACCAGGGCACCGCAGCCAGTTGCTGTCCGCTCGACATCTCGCGCTTTCCGATGGCGAGGCCGCCGATCAGCAGAGCCGCCGAGCTGACAAGGCGCGTGATCACACGCGCGGTGACGGGGAGGCCGAGCGACTTCGACAGCGTCGCGTTCTGGCCAGGCTGAATCGCGTTCGCGATGCCCGCGAGGATGGTGAGACCGGAGAGGAACAGCACGTTCGGCTCGGGCGCGAACACGCGGCCAAGCTCCGCCGAGAGGGGGATGCGCGGGGTTCTGCCGCACCGCCGAAGCCCGGTGCGCCGCGTGTCCGGCCGGCGACCTCGATCCCCGGGAGGACGGAGGGCTCGGCCTCCGGCCCGCGGTGGCGATGCGGTCGCGCCTGTGCGCCGGCCCGGCCGAGCCGGTGGCGTGAGGCGCGCAGTGGTGTAGGAGGGCGTGACGACCCCGGCGGCAACGGTGTCGCATCCTTCTCGTGTGTGGGTCGCGGTTCATGCGCGCAAGCCGGTCGTGGTGATCCCCCGCTTGATCGGGGGCCTCGCGTTCATCGCTGTCCTGTGGGCCTTCCCGACCGCACCCCACGCGCAGACGCCCCCGCCCGGCTTCGGCGGCCTCGCGCTCAGCCGCGAGCTGGACGAGCACCTCCGCACCATCCACGACAGGTCGAACCATCTGGCGGCGGCGGCGGCCGGCATTCCGTCGGCGACCGCCAGGGCGCTCACGGATATCGTCGCGGACGAGACGTCCTCGCCGGCCGGTCTGGCCGCCCGCCTGCTGCTGCTCTGGTTCGGGGGCTGGCTCGCCGAGCGGCTGTTCTGGCGCTGGTCGGCGTCGTGGATGCAGCGGATCGTCGACAGCCCCCTGGACACGGCGCGACAGCGGCTTCTGGCGCAGGTCCAGCGCGTCCTGTTTGCCCAGACCCTCGTCCTGAGCTTCGCGGCCGGCGCGTGCCTCACCTATCTTGTCGCCGCCCCGCCGGGTGCGGCCGGCGTCATGGCCCTCGACGCGCTCCTGGCCATCGTCGCCGTGCGCAGCACCCGCGCCCTCGGCCGCTTCCTGCTGGCCCCCGGCGGCGCGCGGCTGCGTCTCGTGGCCCTGCCGACGCAGGCGGCGTGGCGTGCGCAGCACGGGGTCACGACACTGGCCTTCACGGCAGCGACAGGGCTGTTATGGGCGGCCCTGCTGCGCTTGGGCGGTGCCGATCCCGCGATTGCGGACGCGGTCACCAGCCTGACGCTGCTGCTCGTCGCGCTGATGGTCCCCGCCGTCGTCGGCGTGGTTGCCGTGTCGCTGCGCGGGCCCGACAGGCGGTCGCCGCGCCCGGCCGCACTGGTCCTCGGGCTTGTTCCCGCCGCCGCATGGCTGCTGGCCCAGGCCGGCCTGCCCAGCGCCGCCTGGGCCACCCTGGTCCTCGGCGTCGCGCCGGCCCTGTCGCTGGCCCTGGGCGACGCGGCCCGGACGGTCGCGTTCGGGCCGAACCACGCCGGCGTGCTGACGCGCGAGGAGCGCATCGTCGCGCGGGCCGCCCGCAACGTCGCCCTGATCGCGGCCCTGCTCCTCCTCGCGGAGCGGCTGCCGGGCGCGGATGGTGGGCTGGGCCCGGCGATGACCGCGCAGATCGTGTCGGCCCTGCTGATCCTGCTCGGGACCGACCTGGCGTGGCAGGTCGTCCGGAGCCTCATCGACCGCGGCCTCGCCCATGTGGGCGGGGACCCGCGCGCGGACCGCCTCGCCACGATCCTGCCCGCCATGCGCACGGTCGTGCTCGTCGCGCTCTCGATCACGGCCGCCCTGAGCATCGCCTCCGCCTTCGGCCTGCAGATCGGTCCCCTGCTGGCGGGCGCGGGCGTGGTCGGCCTGACGATCGGCTTCGGCGCGCAGGCGCTGGTCCGCGACGTCATCGCGGGCTTCTTCCTGCTCCTCGACGACGCCTTCCGGGTCGGCGAGACGATCGAGAGCGGCAGCCTCCAGGGGCAGGTCGAGGCGTTCTCGCTGCGCTCCGTCCGGCTGCGCGACGACAACGGGCACATGCACACGGTCGCGTTCGGCGAGCTGAAGGCGGTGACGAACTTCTCGCGGGACTGGGCCGGACTGGAGGTGCCGGTCTACGTGCCGCACGGCGTGCCCTATGCGGCCGCGGCAGGAGTGATCGAGGCGGCGATCGCGGAGCTGGAGCGCGACGCGGTGCTGAGCGCCCTGATGGTGACACCGCCCAAATTCGTGGGCCCGACGGCCCTGTCGGAAACGTGCGTGCGGCTCGCCGTGCAGGTCCGGACCCTGCCCGGCAGCCAGGCGCGGCTCAGGTCGGAGCTGCTGCGCCGCATCCTGTCCGGCATGGCCGAAGCCCATGTTCCGCTCAGCACCGGTCAATCGCCCGCTTGATCCCGCGTGGTCCGCCGGAGGCCTGGCGCGAGCCCGGATTCCGCAGGTGCGCGTGATCCTCCGCGATCGGAGGCCGAGCGCGGGATCACGCGCGCCGCCTGCTGATCCGGACGCCGCTGCAGAGCGAGCAGCCCGGCTGAATAGGTCAGCGAGACGAGGAGCGCGGCCGTAAGGGCGAGGGCGGCGCCGAACGGCTCGACCAGCAGATGAAGCGTGAGCAGCGTCAGGCCGAAGCCGAAAACGCCGCGGATCGTGATGCTCGCCAGCCGGGCCATCGCCGTCCCGCCGACGCGGCGGTGCAGGATCACGAAGGTGCTCGTGAGGGTGACCGGGTAGGCGGCGACGACCCCGGTCCGCGCCGGGCCCAGGGCCGAACTCACCGCGAGGACAGCCGTCACGAACAGCGCGACGGCGGCCGCCCGGACGATGAGGTCGAGCGGCCGGGGCCGCGCGACGGTGGTGCTCCGGGCGAGCGATGTGCGCGCCGCCGGTCGGGTCAGCAGGGTGCCGGCTCCGTACACGGCCGCATTGAGCAGGAACGCCGTCAGCGGCGTCCACGTGACGGCCGAGATCGGTGCGGCCGCTGCGAGCCACGCCGCCATCGCCGGGCCCAGGCTGAGGGCCAGGCCCCGGCCGGCCGCGCGCCGGGCGTAGACGATCAGGAACACGCCCGTCGCCGCGGTCGCCGCGAAGCCGTTGAGGGCCGCGCCGGCGACGAAGGCGGGATCGTGTTCCAGGGCCATGAACAGGTAGGCCGGTCCGGCCGAGACCGGCAGGCTGATGATGAGCGCCCCCCAGACCGGCCCCAGGAATTCCGCCAGCACCGAGGCGAGCACGACTACGGCTCCCGAGGTCAAGGCCCGGATAAGCGCTGTCACCCAGATCGCTGACAAGACCGTATCCCGTGCGTCGTGTCGCCGATTCGCGGCGGCTTCAGAGTCGAGGCCTCGCTATCATGCGCGACGGGGGACGGGCGAAAGCGGCCTGCGCGACGTCGCGCGATTCTGGGCGGGTGTGGCGCAAGCCGCCGCAGGATCATCCGGGCTCTGGATCCGTCCTCTGCAGCGGCTCGAAGGCCGATGTTCGGCTGCGCACCGCTCCCGGTCCGTCGCGGCTCACGTCCGCGCGCCTCTTGAACGGCCCGGGGCCCGTCGGCATGTCGTGGGCATGCCCGATGCCACGCTCGACGAAGCCAGCCTGTCCCGCTTTCTCGACGCCTTCTACGCCCGCGTGCGCGGCGATGCGCTGATCGGCCCGGTCTTCGCAGCCGCGATCCCCGACCCGGACTGGCCGCTCCATATGGCGACCATCCAGGCCTTCTGGTCCTCAATCCTGTTCAAGACCGGCCGCTACAAGGGCAATCCGTTCGGCAAGCATCGCGCCTTGGGCCAGCTTCAGCCGACGCACTTCGCCCGCTGGCTCGGCCTGTTCGAGGAGACCGCCCGCGCCCACTTCCCGCGTGACGTGGCGGCCATCCTGATCGAGCGTGCGCACCGCATCGGCGACAGCCTCAAGGCGGGCTTGTTCTTCCGGCCGGGTCCGTCAGGAGCGATCACAGGCGATCCCTTCCCGGATGCGGTCGGCGGATGATCGCGCCCGGCCGGATCTCTGCGGCCGTCATCGGCGCCTGCGGGCGCAAACAGGGATGCAAAGGATGAAGAAGATCGGGTTTCTGTCGTTCGGTCACTGGTCGCCGACGGGTGGCTCGGAGACGCGCACGGCCGGCGACACCCTGCTGCAGTCGATCGACCTCGCGGTCGCGGCGGAAGAGCTCGGCGCGGACGGGGCCTATTTCCGGGTCCATCATTTCGCGCGCCAGCTCGCCTCGCCGTTCCCGCTGCTCGCCGCGGTGGGCGCCCGGACCAAGCGCATCGAGATCGGCACCGGCGTCATCGATATGCGCTACCAGAACCCCCTCGCCATGGTCGAGGATGCCGGCGCGGCGGACCTGATCGCGGGCGGCCGCCTGCAACTCGGCATCAGCCGGGGCTCGCCCGAGCAGGTCATCGACGGCTGGCGGCACTTCGGCTTCACGCCGCGTGACGGCGAGAGCGATGCCGACATGGGACGGCGGCACGCGGAGGTCTTCCTCGATCTGCTGAACGGGACAGGCTTCGCCGAGCCCAACCCGCGGCCGATGTTTCCGAACCCGCCGGGCCTCCTGCGCCTGGAGCCGCATTCCGACGGACTGCGCGAGCGGATCTGGTGGGGCTCCGCGTCCGACGCCACCGCGATCTGGGCGGCCCGGCAGGGCATGAACCTGCAAAGCTCGACCCTCAAGGCGGATGAGACCGGCGAGCCGTTCCACGTCCAGCAGGCGAAGCAGATCCGCCGCTACCGACAGGCCTGGGCGGAGGCGGGACGTCCTCGGACGCCGCGGGTCTCCGTCTCCCGGTCGATCTTCGCGCTCGTGAACGACCGCGACCGCGCCTATTTCGGACGCGGCGCGAGCAGCGATCAAGTCGGCCTCATCGACAACATGCGCGCGGTCTTCGGCCGGACCTACGCCGCGGAGCCCGAGCGGCTGGTCGAGGACCTCAGGGCCGACGAGGCGATCGCCGAGGCCGACACCCTCCTGCTGACGGTGCCGAACCAGCTGGGCGTCGCCTACAACGCCCATGTCATCGAGACCATCCTGACGCATGTGGCCGCGCCCCTCGGCTGGCGGTGACGGACCTGACGCACCAGCGGTGCTGCGGGGCGCCATTCCGCCCGCCCTCGACCCGTCCCGGAGCTTCGGACCACCCGAGATCGGCGCCCGTGCGGTCCCGCGCTGTCCAGGCCAGGCACGGACGAATCGCGCTCACGCGGCGGGCAGGCCTGGATTTCGCGGTAGCGCGCATCCGCGTCGCACGCGCTGGGGCGGACGGCCGGTCACAGCGCCAGGGCGGGCATCGATCATGTCGAAACACGGAAGGGTGAATTCCAACATCGCCCTGTTCTGATCCCGGCCGAGTCGCCGCATCATGGTCTCGCCGTCGGGCCCGCGGCGCGGTCAGGCGCATCGCCGCTCCCCGCGGCCGCGTCATGGTCGACCGCGCGGCGGCGGATCCTGGCGTTCCTGATCCCCCAGGTGCGAGACCCGTCATGATGCGACACGAGCACGGATCCGAGGTGACCGGAGGCCGATTGGCCCACGCGACGCGGCGGCATCTGCTCGCCGGCGGTGTGCTGGCGACGGGCGTGGGGACATCCGGCGCCGTCGGGGCGGAAGGCCGCCCTGCGCCGGTCGGCGTGGTCCGCCACGGCACCATCCGGGCCGACGGCGTGAACGTCTTCTACCGGGAGGCCGGCCGCCCCGACGCGCCCGCGTTCCTGCTGCTGCACGGCTTCGCCAACTCGTCCTTCTACTTCCGCCATCTCATGCCGCAGCTCGCAGACCGCTTCCGCCTGATCGCGCCCGATCTGCCGTCCTTCGGTTTCACGGAAGTGCCGGCCGAGCGCGCCTACATCTACGACTTCGCGTCGTTGTCGCGCACGATCGAAGCCTTCGTCGATGCGCTCGGCCTCGATCGCTACATCCTCTATACCTTCGACTACGGAGCCCCGGTCGGATGGGATCTGGCGCTCGCCCATCCCGACCGCGTCGCCGGCATCGTGTCCCAGAACGGCAACGCCTATCTGGACGGGCTCGGCGAAGCGGCCTGGGCGCCGCTGCGGGCCTATTGGGTCGAGCCGAACGAGGCCGCGGTCGGGGCGATCCGCGCCCGCATGACCCTCGACGGCGTCAAGGCCGCCTATGTTGAGGGTGTTGCCGATCCCTCGCGGATCGCGCCCGAGGCGTACACGCTCGACGCCGCCATCCTGGCGCGCCCGGGCAATGCCGACCGTCAGGTCACGCTCAAGCTCGACTACAAGCGCAATCTCGAGCGGTATCCGCTGATCCAGGCCTATTTCCGCGCGCGCCGCCCGAAGCTTCTCGCCATCTGGGGTCGCAACGACCCGTTCTTCATCCCGCCCGGAGCCGAGGCGTTCAGGCGCGACATTCCGGAGGCGCGCGTCACCTTCCTCGATACCGGGCACTTCGCCCTCGAGACGGACGGGGACGCGATCGCGGAGGAGATCCGACGTTTCTTCTGAGGCTCTGCGCCGCTCAGGAATGCCATCGCGCGCCGGTCGCCACCTACCGCCCGAGCGGCGGGGCCGTGCGGCTCATGCGGTGTCGCGCAGCCGCGGCTTGGGCCCATCCTCACCGACGAGGGTCCCGATCAGCCGCCAGAGTTCCTGATGCTCGGGGCCGTTACGGCCGGATGCGAGGAAGGTCGAAAGACTGAAATCCGTCACGTGCCCACCGGACGCGACGTTGCCGGTATGCCGGACGAAGCTGTGCCCGGTCGTGGGATCGAACAGCAGATGCCAGTGGTCGCCGTTCGGGCTGCCATAGATCAGGCGCGCGCTTTCGGAAGGGCTCACGATCATCCTCCGGCCTCGACATGATGCGCCGCGCCGACGGGCCACGCGTTAGTCGCGCCGCGCCTCGATGCTCGCGCGCTCGACCACGGCCCGCAACGCTGCGCTGCCTTCGACCGCGAACCAAGCGCGCAACATGCCGGTGGTCTCAGGCGAGTCGTCCGGCCGCTCGCGATACAGATCGGCGGAGCGGGCGAGTTCGCGCTCCACGAACATGTCGAGGTAGGCAGCGCCCCTGGTCCTGGCGAGGTCGACGAGAGCGTCTTCGAGGACGCGCCGCATCATCTCGCCTACCATGGCCGATACGTAGACCGCTTCGGCGCTTCCCTGTTCGGGCTCGTTCAAGCCACGCTCCAGCCTGCCCAGACGCAACCCTGATCCGCAACGGGCAGGATGAAATGAGCGGGCCCCGAGGCCGGAGCCTCGGGTTCTGTTGCTAGGCGTGCCCACGCCCCGGAAGATTACGCCGCGAGGCGCATCTCCATGCCGACGTTGTCGTTGGCATTTAGAGTTTTGGTCAGGTGTTCGGAACGAGGGTTGCCCGCGCCGAACCGGTCGAGTCCTTACCGAAAGCCGCATCTTACCCTGCCGAGGCAGGACAGAACTCGCGATCCCTTTACCGCCCAGTCGAACCTGTTTCGCCCCCATCAGAAGCACCCTGGCAGCGGGCCATCCGCAACGCCGGATGCTCGCCCTCGTCCCCCCGCGGTATCGGGGGCAGGATGCTTCTGGTGGAGGCGCCGGGTACCGCCCCCGGGTCCTGAAACGTTATTACGAACCGGTCGTCAGCCTCGCGGCGACCGTATCTGATTGTGGCCTGTCCGTCCATCGCATGTGCGCCGCCAATGCGGACCGACGGTGTTGGCGCTTTGCCGGGCGAACGCCCATATGCCTCTCATCCCTCCGCGCAATCCCGTGCTCTGGGCGACGACACGGAGGCCGAAATGGCTCGCGAACTCACGACCGGCAAAGCACAGGCCGTCACGCCCGAGGATTTCAACGCGCGCGTCAAGCGTCTGCTCGCCGACAAGCCGGACCCGCGCAAGGCCGAAACGACACGCAAGAACTTCAAGACGACGAAGCCGGCCCCGAGGGTCTAAAGCCCTTCTCGATCGGGTCGGGACGGAGGCGCTGCACGTGCCCGTGCCGCACGAGGCGCGGGCCGCTCTCCGGTTTCGGAGACAGTTGCACATCGGGTGACGTTCATCGCCCGTTCGGGACAATGTTTCCATCGTCCTTTCTGTATCGCCGCATCTCCGCGTCATTCCGGGGCCGCGCAGCGGAGCCCGGGATCCAGACCCGCCGACGCGTGAAAACCCGCACTGACAGCGGCTCTGGTTTGCCCAACGGGCCCATGCCATCGGCAGGCCGATCGATCGTCTCACGCGTAGAGCCCGTAGCCCGTACGGAGGAGGGGCATGACGCGGCTGTCGCGACCGGGGTCGCCGTCCTTCCGAACCGTCGCAACACGATCCGGAACCGCCCTCGAAAGGTCGATCTCGGAGATGTACGCTTCGCTGCGAACGTCTCCGTGATCGCGAGCTTTGCTCGGCTGCGGGATCTTGCGGAGACCGAGGCGTGTTCACCCTGAGCCGCATCTGCCGCGGTGCGGAGTATCGCGTGTACAATCCTTTCATCACATCGCTGATGCTGGCTTTCGAGGCTCAGCGCGTCATCGAGCTGCGGCTCGTGCGCCTCGCCTGGGGCGGCAAAGAGGGCCTCGCCGAGGCGCAGTCCATGGTCATCGAGAAGGTCCACGCGGCCGCTGAGGCCACGACCACGCTGATGCTCGGCGGCTCGCCCGAGACCGTCATCGCCCGCTACCGTGAGCACGTGGCGGCGAACACGAAGCGCCTGTCCGCGCCCTGACGGTCTTACGGCGTCGTCCCGGAAGACCTAGCCGGAACGCTGGGCGCTCCAGCGTTCCGCGCACTCGACCAGCCCGCCCGACGTGCGCCATGTCCGGTGGTTCGGCACCCGCACGGTCCTGGTTGCGGCATCGACCGGGTCGAGGGCGCCGGCCGTCAGGCCAGCGGCGAGGATCAAGACAGGGATACGTGTCACGGAGGGTTCCGGCGAACGCGTCGCCGGGTGACCACGCTTTGGGAGAACGGTCAGGTTGCAGGAAGTGTTTCCAGGCGACGGTTCTATCGCGCCGCGGCGGTCAGCCGTGCCTGGCCTCCTCCCCCTTACGGGGCCCCTGGGCAGCCCCTGAGCGGATCGGGCGGCGGCCGATCCTGATCCGAACCGCAGCCGATACGCCGCACTGAATTGTGAATGCGCCAGCCGATCGTGCCGCGCGTTGGCAAGCATGGCCATTCCGAACCGCTCCGATCGTCACACCGCTGCGCTGAAGCGGCTCGCAGGCGTCTTGAACGTGCCTGCGGAGACGTTCCTGGGCGAGCCGCCTGAAGGCGATGCCGGAGAGCTGTTCACCCTGGTGCGCCATTGGCTGGCGATCGAGGACAGCCAGGGCCGCCGACGCGTCCTCAGCGCAGCGCGCCAGGAAGCAGAGCGGTCAGGCTACAGGGAGTGCGCCTGAGCCGTCCCAACCCATGTTGGGCAAGGTCGCTTCTGGCCGCATGGCCACCGAGCCGAGCCTGCCGTAGCTCGACCCTATGGCCTCCGATTTCGCTCCCACCATGCTCCCCGACGCCGCCGCCCTGTGGCGCAGCGCGATCGCGGACCTGTCCCCCCACGCCTCGCCGTGCCGGCATCTCATCCTGGCGCGATGGGCGCCCATCCGCGAGGCCGCGATCGACTTCTGCGACCGTCTGGGCGCCGAGGCGCATGCGCTCGGGTGGACGGCGCCCGAGCTGTTCGCCGTCCACCCGGAGCACGGGACCCTGCGGGTCGATTGTTGCGGCGTTCTGATGGTCACCGGCGATCGGGCGCAGGCGGTCGAGCCGGGCCGCCTCGTGTTCGAGCGCGGATCGGCGTACCGGACGAAACCCGGTCAGGTCTGGGGCGTGCCGGTCTGGGAATTCGCGGCGCGGGGTCCCGCACACGCATGAGGCTGGCTGGGGCCTGGAAGTGGTCCGCGTCCGATCCGTACTTCCGCCGTGATCCGATGGCTCGTTAGGATCGTGGATTCTTCGGTGATCGCGGCGACAACAGCCGCGGCCGGAACGGGGTGGATTGATGGCCCAGGGCTTTTCGCGCGCAGCAGACGTCGCGCGCACCGTCAAGACCGCGATGCGCAACCTCGCTCTCGGACGCGACGATACGCTTCCGGTCGCGCCGCCGCCGCCGCGGGGCCCGTCCTATACGGTCGAGGCCGATGTGCCGGTCGACATCGGCTGCATCCAGGTTTTCCGCGCCGAGAGCTTTCCCGAATCCGGGCCCAGCCCGTGGCTCGATCAGCCCGATGCCTTGGACATCATCGAACGACGGGTGGCACGACGGGAGATCAGCCCCAGGCAGGCCGAGATCTGCCGGCACTGGGAGGCGCACGGCTATTACGTCCTGCGCGGCGCCATCGATCCCGACACGATCGACGAGGCTTGGAGCGCCTACGAGGCGGCGATCGCGCGCGGTGACCTCACGCTCGCACCCGAGAAGGCCGCCGCGGATGATCCGCATCCGGGCCGCTACCTCAACCCGCACCTGAAGGTCCAGGAGCTCGATCTCCTCCTGAGGCACCCGGTGCTGATGAACTTCAGCAGCATGGTGCTGGGCCGGCCGGCGATCCCGTTTCAGACGATCTCCTCGCATAAGGGCAGCCAGCAATCCGAGCACTCCGACTCGATCCATATGACGACCTATCCGCTCGGCTACCTTGCCGCCTGCTGGGTCGCCATGGAGGACATTCACGCCGATGCGGGGCCGCTGGTCTACTATCCCGGCACACACCGCCTGCCGTACCTGTTCAGCCACGACGTCGGCATCTCGACCGAGGATTTCCGCGAGCGCGGCTATGGGGCCTATGTCGAGCGCTATGAGCCCGCCATCAAGCATGAGATCGCGGCGCATGGCGCGAAGCCGGAATACTTCACGGCGCGCAAAGGCGACGTGCTGTTCTGGCACGCCAACCTGCTGCACGGGGGCTCGGCCCGCGCCGACATGCAGCGGTCTCGCAAGGCCCTGGTGCACCACTATTTCGCCGAAGGCTGCGTCTGTTACCACGACCTGTCGGCCTCGACATCGGCCGTGCATGGGCCGGTCGAGAATCTGCCGACCTGCGGTGCGTCGAGCCCCAACATCACGGTCAGAGACAAGATCGCATCCTAGCGTGCGCGGGGGCAGGGGGGCCGGCTTCGAAAGCCTGATCGCCGAGCGCGCACGGCATCCAGCCCCTCGGCGTAGGAGCGGTTGCACCACCCCGCAAAGGAGTGCGACAGGCCAAGGCCCCGCGGCGTCTCCGCCCGGGGCCTCGGATCGTGTTGGATCGTGCAGCGGCGGCTAGGGGCAGCTATGCCGACGCCCATCGTTGCCGAGGTAGCTCCCCGTGCGCGGATCGTACGAACGGAAGCGCTGGACACAGTAGCGGACGGAATTGTCCGCCGTCGTGGCATCGGACTCGGCCGTGCCCAGGTCGGCTCCGTATCCGGCAGGCGCGTAACCGGCGCCGTAGCCGGCGGGTCCGACGTCGGACCCGTAATAGCCGTCATCGTAGGCCCCATAGCCGTAGCCCAGGCCGGCGCCGGCAAGACCTAAGCCGACACCGAGCCCCAGGCCGCCATAGCCGAAGCCTCGACCACCGCGGAAGCCACGTCCGGCGAAGCCGCGATTCCCCGCGAAGCCGGCCCCGCGCAGACCCGGATTGCCGGCGATCCCGCGGCCGGCCAAGCCGCCCCGGAATCCCCCGCCCGCGAGCGCATTGCCGCCGACAGCGCCGCCGCGGAAGCCGCCGGCGCCCACGCCAGCGCCGCGGAAGCCGCCACCGAAGCCGCCCCCGTGAAATCCGCCTCCGCGGAATCCACCCCCGCCAAAACCTCGCGCATCGGCCGAAGCCGGGATCAGCGCCAGCGCGCCTACGATCGTAGCAGCCGTCAAAACGATCCGGTTCATTGTGTCCCGCCGATATGAAATGAGGAGCCTCTGACGGGACAACACGGCGGCGACCGGGTTGGTCCCGCCGCCATCGGTCCGTGTCGCCGCAGGCTGTGCGGCCCGGCCGTTCGGGAGCCGCCGACGGCTATCCGCAGGGCTGGCATGAGGGCCGGCGGGCCGAGGACGAACGGCTCGCCGCCGGCGTCCTCGCCCGGCGCACGGAACCTCGTGGCAGCCCGCTACCGGCGGCCGTGAATGACCAGGGCGAGCAGATAGCCGATCGTGCCGGCCAGGATGGCGAGACCGATCGGCGATTCCTGCGCATGCGGCCGAAGCGCCTCGCTGCCCTGCCGATACAGGCGCTGCGCGTCCGGGTAGCGCTCGCGCGCGCGGTTGAGCGCGTCACCGGCAAGATCCCGCGCTTGCCCGGCGGCTTCGCTGAGCGTGTCCTTGGCTTGCCCGTACAGGTTCTGCGCCGCTCCCTTCAGTTCGGTGGTGCTGCCTTCGGCCTGCACTTGCTTGTCCCCGATCAATTCGCCGGCCGCACCTTTGAGCTTGCCACCGAGTTCCTGCGCAGCGCCGGTGATACGATCCTCGTTCATGGCTCGTCCTCATGCTCGGTGTTGGTTGAGCGTCACCGCATCGACAACGTTCGAGCAGCGCAGTTCGTCTCGGCGATGGCGGCCGCGCTGTCGCGTCGGAGGCGCGGAACGGTATCGAACGCGTGCGGTTTCCCTGAACCGGAGTGCCTTACAGGAGTCGCGTCGTGCCGAATGGTGCTCAGGAACAGAGGTCACGCGCAGCCGATCCCGATCCGGGCGCAGCGCAGCGCTTTGCGGAGACGCTGCGCCAGCAGACCGAGGGCTATGTCGAGAAGCGCAAGGCCGACGCCGCCCGGCTGGTCTCGGATGTCGGTGACGCGATCCGCGACACCGGCAGCAACTTCGACGGGCTGCCTCAACTGAAGGAATTCTTCGGTCAGGCCGCCCTCGGCGTCGACGAGCTGGCCGAGAGCATCTCGCGCCGCTCCTTCGGCGAGATGTACGACGAGGTGCACGCCGCCATTCGGCGTCGCCCCGCTCTGGCGACCGCGGCTGCCGTCCTGGCCGGTTTCGCGCTGTACCGCACGTTGAACACCTCTAAGCTCCGGCCGATCCCGCGCTCGCGTGCCGTGATTCCGGTCGATGTCTTCCCGACGCCGGACCTTTAGGAGGACGGAATGGCTGAGCCCGGCTTGCGCAGCATCCCGACCCTCGTCGGCGATGCGGTCCGCGAATTGCGGGACCTTGTCGGCAGCGAGATCACGCTGTTCCGCACCGAGCTTGCGCAGGGCGTCCATCGCATCAGCCTCGGGCTCAGCCTGTTGCTCGCGGCGGCCGTGTTCGCCATAGCAGGCCTGTTCACGCTGCTTCTCGCCCTGGTGAAGGGCATCGCGGTCCTCGTGCAATCGGACGCGCTGGCCGCGTCGATCGTGGGCGGCGTCTTCCTCCTGCTCGCGATCGGCCTCGGGCTGTTCGGACGCAGCAAGACGTCACTGTCCACGCTGGAGCCGACCCGGACCGGGCGGCAGGTCAAGCAGGACGCGCAGGTTCTGACGGAACGGATAGACGCATGAATGACGAACCGGACAAGCTGGAACGTGACGTCGAGGCGAGCCGCGGGCGGCTGGACCGGACGCTGGCCGATCTGCAGGCCCGATTCAACCAGCCCGGGATCCCCCGCGACCTCGCCGATCTGCGCCGGTCAGGGCAGGCCGCGAGCGAGACCGTGGAGCGGATGGTCCAGAATGTGCGGGTCAATCCCGTCCCGGCGCTGCTGATCGCCGCCGGCTTCGGGCTGCTCGTCTATGAGGCCTTCCGGACCGCCGCGGAGCGGCGCCGCCTGACACTCGTCCCGGCCGCGACGGCGGTGCCGGATCGTCACCTGCCGGAGAACCATCCGGACCGGATGCACGCGCGGCTCGACGACGCGCTGGAGGAGAGTTTCCCCGGCAGCGATCCCGTCTCGGTGCGGATCACCAAGTAAGGCGCTCCTGATCCGCGCTTCGACGCTTTGCGCCGGGCCGCGGCCCTCAGTGCTGGCGGCGCGTCACCGACCCGCACCAACCCGGCAGGTAGTCGGCGTCCTTCGACTTGGCGAGGCCCATCGCCTTCTCCAGCGCGGCGGAGAAGTCGTTCTCGATGCGCTTCTCCTTGATGTTCCGCCGCAGGAAATCGGCCCAGAGGAACTCGCTGAAAGGCGTCGTGTCCTTGGCGAAGCCGCCGGCCCGGCGCAGCTCGCCGGCGAGGCTGCGGTAGGGGTCGTCCACCAGCGCATCGATCGACTTCGGGATGTCCGTGAAGTGCTGGCGCACGCCCTCGGCATCGTAGGGATGTGCCCAGGACTTGTGATCGCACACCGTCCAGAAGGCGTCCTTGTCGAGGTAGTGCAGGTCCGCCACCACGGTGACCAGCACGTTCTCGACACCCTCTTCGTGCAGGGCGCGGGACAGGTGGTGGTGATCGATGATGTAATGGTGCTTCTTCGGCCCGAGCAGCGTCGGGATCATGTGGGCACCGAGAAATTCCTTCTTCTTCTCGCCGTCGTATTCCCGCCAGCGCCGCCGCTTCTCCGCCACCTCCCGGTAGCCCACCGTCATCTGCGTCGGGCGCAGTTCCGCGATGGGGACGGGCTTGAGCAGCGGTTCTCGATTGGCCATAGGAAGTCCTTCCTGCGTGATTTTGCCACGCCCATGTCACAACCTATTCGGGATCAGACGCGCGGACAGGGCGCGGGGCGCTCACGTTTCCGGGATCGCGCGCACGGCATCCAGCACGAACACCCGGATCGCCGAGGACAGGTTCTGCGCGCCGCGCCGCGCGTCGATCGCGCCGATGAGCGCCTGGACCGACTGGCCGCGCGCTTCCGCGACCTCGCGCAAAGCTGTCCAGAAGGCATCTTCCAGGGACACGCTGGTGCGGTGGCCGGCGATCATCACCGAGCGCTTGGTGACGCCGGCGCTCATGCGGGATCGGCTGCGCGTCCCGTCCTGGCGCGCGCAGCGAAGCAATGCAGGGCAGCGCGACCGCGATGGGCGTCGCGCGCCTGGGTTGCTTCGCTCCGTTCGCAAAGACACCGGCCGGGGGGCAACACAATCATTCCGCGGGATCGGCCTCGGACTCACCCCGCTCGAGCCGGTGACCCTCGTGACGCTCGGTCTCGAGCGCCTTGCGCCGCTGCTGGAGCGTCTTGGCCTTCTTGGGCTGGCCGAAGGCGATCCGGTTGGCCTCGGCCTTCGTGTCGGCCTCGGCGCGGGCCTTCGCCTTGCGGACCTGACGCAGGTTGATGATCTCGGCCATGGATCGCCTCCCGGAGCCGGCGCGGACAAGTCTGCGCCGGCCCCCCAATCCCAAAAGAATCAATCGGCGCTGGGGGCCAGCATGGTCTCCGGCCGGACCACGCGCTCGAACTCCTCCGCGGTGACGTAGCCGAGGCGCAGGGCCTCCTCCTTAAGGGTCGTGCCGTTCTTGTGCGCGGTCTTGGCGATCTCGGCGGCCTTGTCGTAGCCGATCGACGGGGCGAGGGCGGTCACCAGCATGAGCGAGCGGCTCATCAGGTCGGCGATCTTGTCCTCGTTGGCCTTGATCCCGACCACGCAATTGTCGGTGAAGCTCACCGCCGCGTCGGCGAGCAGCCGGATCGACTGCAGCACCGCGTTGGCGATCACCGGCTTGAACACGTTGAGCTCGAAATTGCCCTGGGAGCCGGCGAAGCTCACCGTGGTGCCGTTGCCGATCACCTGGGCGCAGACCATCGTCAAGGCCTCGCACTGGGTCGGGTTGACCTTGCCGGGCATGATCGAGGAGCCGGGCTCGTTCTCGGGCAGCGACAGCTCGCCGAGGCCGGAGCGCGGGCCCGAGCCGAGGAAGCGGATGTCCTGGGCGATCTTGAACAGGCCGGCGGCGAGCGCGGCCAGGGCACCCTGCGTGAACACCAGGGCATCGTGGGTGGCCAGGGCCTCGAACTTGTTCTCGGCCGACGTGAACGGCAGGCCGGTCAGCTCCGCGACCTTGGCGGCGAAGCGCTCGGCGAATTCCGGATGGGCGTTGAGGCCGGTGCCGACCGCGGTGCCGCCCTGGGCGAGCGCCAGCACGCCCGGCAGGGTCGCGGCGACGCGCGATCCGCCGAGCGCGACCTGCGCGACGTAGCCGGAGAATTCCTGGCCCAGCGAGACCGGCGTCGCGTCCTGCAGGTGGGTCCGGCCGATCTTGACGATCGTGTCGAACGCCTTGGCCTTGGCGTCGAGGGCCCCGTGCAGGTGGGAGAGCGCCGGCAGGAGGCGCCCCTGAATCTCGCGGGCCACCGCGATGTGCATGGCGGTGGGGAAGGTGTCGTTGGAGGACTGGCCGCGGTTGCAATGGTCGTTCGGGTGGACCGGCGACTTGCCGCCGCGCTGGCCCCCCAGCCGCTCGTTGGCGAGGCTGGCGATCACCTCGTTGGCGTTCATGTTGGACTGGGTACCCGAGCCGGTCTGGTAGATGACCAGCGGGAATTCGTCGTCGTAGCGGCCCTCCACGACCTCGGCGGCCGAGGCCGCGATGGCGTCGGCGAGCTTCGGGTCGAGGGCGCCGAGATCCTTGTTCACCAGGGCGGCGGCCTGCTTCACGATGCCAAGCGCGTGCACCAGCGGCGCCGGCATCCGGTCGGTGCCGATCTTGAAGTTCTGGATCGAGCGCTGCGTCTGCGCGCCCCAGTAGCGATGCGCCGGGACCTCGATCGGACCGAAGGTGTCGGACTCGGTGCGGGTGGCGGTCTCGGTGGGCGACATCGTGGCCTCTACGTCTGGTGCAGTGCGGTGCCTACTTAAATGAGGCGCGGCTGAATCGCGATGCCGGTTTCCGCAGCGCGCCGACAAGGGCGGGGCTCTGTTCCCGCCGGACAAGGAGCCGATGAACGCGACGATCGACCTGCTCGAGCCCGCCACGCGGTTCCGCCCGCGCGTGCCGCCTCCGCTGAAGGAGCCGCTCGGCCTGTTCGCGTTCCTGCGGGCGGCCCGGAAGAACCCGATCACCACCTGGATGGACGCGCATTTCAAGCTGCCGGTGGTGGCGGCCGAGAGCGCGATGGGCCGGATCACCCTGGTGAGCGACCCGGCGCTGATCCGCTACCTGCTGATCGAGAACGCCGACGGCTACCGCAAGGACGACCTGCAGCGGCGGGTCCTGGCCCCCGGGCTCGGCAACGGCCTGCTCAGCGCCGAGGGCGACGAGTGGCGGCTCCAGCGCCGGACGCTGGCGCCGATCTTCAACGCCCGCACGGTCCAGGGTTTTTCCGACGCGATGAATGCCGCCGGGGCGCGGCTCGGCCGTCGCCTCGCCCGCCGGGCCGGCAAGCCGGTCGACGTCGCCCTGGAAATGACCCGCGTCACCCTCGACGTGCTGGAGCGAACGATCTTCACGCAGGGGCTGCCGGGCGATCCCGACGCGCTGGGCCGCGCCATCACGCGCTTCCTGGAGGCCGTCGGGCCGATCGACCCCCTCGACGTGTTCGGGGTGCCCGATTTCGTGCCGCGGATCGGCCGCCTGCGGGCGCGCCCGGCCGGCCGCTTCTTCGCCGAGGTTGTCGACGAGCTCATCGCCCGGCGCAAGGCGCTGATGGGTCAGGGCGAGGCGCCTCGGGACCTGCTGACGCTGCTGCTCGCCGCGCAGGATCCCGAGACCGGCAACGGGCTCTCGGACCTCGCCGTGAAGGCCAACATCGTCACCTTCATCGCCGCCGGCCACGAGACGACCGCCAATTCCCTGACCTGGACCCTCTACTGCCTGTCGCAGGATCCCGCCGCGCAGGCGCGGGTCGAGGCCGAAATCGACGCGGCCGGGCCGGAGGATTTCGCCGTCGAGCGCCTGCCCTTCACGCGGGCGGTGATCGAGGAGGCGATGCGGCTGTTCCCGCCTGTGCCGTTCCTCAGCCGACAGGCTGTCCGGGACGACCGGCTCGGCCGGATCAAGGTGCCGCGGGGTTCGCTGGTGATGGTGGCGCCCTGGGTGCTCCACCGGCACCGGCTGCTCTGGGAGGACCCGGAGGCCTTCGTGCCGGAGCGGTTCCTGCCCGAAAACCGGGACGCGATCCCGCGCTTCAGCTATCTGCCGTTCGGGGCGGGGCCGCGGGTCTGCATCGGCCAGAGCTTCTCTGTCCAGGAGGCGGTGATCCTGCTGGCGCACATCGTGCGGGCCGTGCGGTTCCGGATGCCGGAGGATCACCCGCCGGTCACGCCGCTCCACCGGGTGACGCTGCGGCCGGAGCACGGGTTGCGCATGGAGGCCGAGGGGCGAGCTTGAGCGGGTTGGCGGGTTCCCCGTGCGTTCTCACCTTACCGGTACGCGTGGGAGAGTCGCCCTGACTGGAAGCAGGCACGAGCCGCGAGGGCCGACACCGTTGCTCCCGCGACGCTGGATTGTGCCGAGCAGGTCGCCCGCGTCCTGCGTTCCAATGCGGAGACGGAAAGATTCGTTGCCGAGCCGCGTCCGCTGATCGACGAGCAGACCAAGCTTCTGGCTGAGGCGGCGAAGGTGCACGCCGAGACACTCAAGCTCGGTCGAGACCGCGTCCTGGCCCCGCTCGCCATCGCTTTTGCCGGCATGGCGGCAGCGGCCGCCGTCCTTGGCGCAGGCGCCGCGTTCGTCAAATTGCTGAGCCCGTGACGTCGTCTACAGGGCACGACACGCCTATTTGCGTCGGCGTGGTCCGTATTCCTGCCGGCGCTGCAGGCGATCATCGAGCGGGTCGTTCTGAACGGTCGATGCCGGCGAGCGGGTACGCCTCCCGGCTTTCACCTGGACGCGCGCCAAGCGCCTCGACGCGCCTCGAGCTGACGGGTTGTGCGGTCCTAGAGCCGAGCCGCGACGAACGGACCGCCGAAGCCGATCATCGACCTCGCCACGGCGATCGCCGAGATCTGGAACGCGTAGTCTGAGGCATTCCGCTGATCCTCGGCCCGCAGGAAGAACCGAAGGGCGGTCTGTCCAATCCGATGTCGGAGGAAGGCGGCGACGAGAAAGGCCCAGCCGGTGTTGGCGAACACGTCGGCCGGGTGTTGGACGAGTGGCGCGATGAACGCTGTTCCCCGTGTCAGGATTGCCGTCGCGTTGAAGAACGTCGCGGGAGGCTTCACGCCGTCGCTGAAACGCTTGGCGCGATGCTTCCGCTCAGCGGCCGACAACATCGGCTGCGCGACCGTGTCGTCCCCCGCATGAACCCCCCGGCCGTCGATTCGGCCCGGGACAAGGTCAGCTCTTCTTGCGGAAGGCGTCCAGGCTCACGACCTCGGCGCTACCCTCCTCGCCCTCCTTCTTGGCGGCGGGACGGGGGGCGTTGTCGTCGGTCTTGCCGGCAGCCTTGCCGGCGGCCTTCTCGCTCTGGGCGGCAGGGGCGGGAAGCCCCTTCGGCGCGCTCGCGCCGATCGTGGACAGCCCGGCGCTCTTGGGCCGCACCTCGCCGGGTTCCGAGCCGGCCCCGCGCGGGCCGGGCTTGGCCGGGGCGGCATTCGCCTCCTCGGGGGTCTCGCCGGCCTCGCTGAGGTCGAACTTCAGTCCGAACTGCACGGAGGGATCGAAGAAGCCCGACAGGGCGTCGAACGGTACCAGCAGGCGCTCCGGCACGCCCGAGAAGGACAGGCCGACCTCGAAGGTATGCTCGGTGACGTTGAGGTCCCAGAACTGGTGCTGCAGGACGATGGTCATGTCCTGCGGGTACTTCTCGCGCAGGGCCTGCGACATCCGCACGCCGGGCGCTTCCGTCCGGAACGAGACGTAGAAATGGTGCTCGCCCATCAGCCCTTCGCGGGCCGCGTCGGTCAGCACCTTGCGCACGACGCCGCGCAGGGCGTCCTGTACCAGGAGATCGTAGCGGATCAGGTCGTCTGCCATCTGCGGTCGCGCTCTCGCCCGGTCTGCCCGGCGCCCCGCCGCGGATGGCCGGACCGAGGAATGAGTGAAGGCTTCCGGTGCCGGGTGCCTCCGAACCCCGCCTATGCGGTGCTACCCGCTAGGACTTCAGGTCGGTCTTGGGGACCGCTTACGCGGCCACCGCCACCGGAGCAAAGTTGTCGTTGGCAACTCTTGTAAAGGCCCGATAACGGCGGAACCATGCCGAGCGAAAGTCCAACCTTTACGCCCTCGTCGATCCTACTTCGCCCCCGCCGAAGCCTAGGCTTGCAATCATGCGCCTTGCGGCAGCATGTCCTGGGCTCGGGTGGAGGCGCCGGGTACCGCCCCCGGGTCCGATAGGTTTATTGCGAAGAACGTTTATCGCCATAGCCGGCCTCGCGACCGGCTCCCAAGATATAGAGGGGATCGGTCCGGTTTTGAAGCCCGATCGTGTCGCGCCGCTGTCTCATTCGGAGCCTCGGGACGAGGCTGTTGCCGGAAGCGCGCAGTCGCCCGCCGCCGTCCTCGACAGCCGTGGCCCGCTCGAGCGGGTCTGGGCGGCGGCCTGGCGTCTCGGCGCCCTGGTCGCCCTCGTGATCCTCTATCTCGGCGCGGCGAGCCTTCTGTCGCTGGCCGCCGTGCGCGTCGGCTTCGACCTGTGGAAAGGGATCGACCCGTTCCTGCCCCCGGAACGGCGCCCGTTCCTGGGCGCCGTGGAGCTCGCCCACCGGGCCTTCGCGATCGACGCCCTGCGCCAGGTCTTCCTCGCCGCCCTGGTGATCGGCAGCGCGTGGTGGCGCGACCGGGCCGGCTGGCGGCGTCGCCTCGCCCTGGACCGCGAGCGCCCGAACGGGATGCGGCCGGTCGCGCTGCTGGGCCTGCTCCTCGTCTGGCCGGTGCTGCACATCGCCTGGGTCACCGGGACGGCGGAGCTGTTCGGCGCGAGCTTCGGCCAGCACGTGCGGTTGTCGCCGTTCATGAGCCAGACGGCCGTCGCGGCGTGGCTCGTCTATCTCGCGATTCTGGCCCCCGTGGCCGAAGAACTGCTGCTGCGCGGCGAGGCCTTTGCCCGCGCCAGCGCTGCGGTCGGGCCTGTCGGAGCGATCCTGGTCACCGCCATCATCTTCGCCGCCGCCCACGTCTCGTCCTGGGGGCTCGCCCGGCCGGTCTCTCTGCTGCCGCTCGCCCTGGCGCTGGGCTGGCTGCGCTGGCGGACCGGCCGGCTGTGGCCGGGCATCGCCCTGCACGGCTGGTCGAACCTCGCCCTGGTGACCTATCTGCTCTGGCCGGGCTGAGCGCCTCAGCCGGTCACCAGGGCGCGCGACGGCGGTGGACATATGCCGGCGGCGAACTTGCCGGACGGCGTGCCGGCGCGCAGGAATGGGGGATGGACGCTTATCACGACCTGCTCCGGCGCATCCTCGACGAGGGCGTCGCCAAGGACGACCGGACCGGCACCGGCACGCTCTCGGTGTTCGGCCACCAGATGCGCTTCGACCTGTCGTCGGGCTTCCCGCTGGTCACCACGAAGCGGCTGCACTTGCGCTCGATCATCCACGAGCTGCTCTGGTTCCTCACCGGCGACACCAACGTGGCCGCCCTGCGGGCGAACGGCGTGACGATCTGGGACGAATGGGCCGACGAGCGCGGCGACCTCGGACCGGTCTATGGCCGGCAGTGGCGCTCCTGGGAGAAGCCCGGGGGCGGCACGGTCGACCAGATCGCCTGGGTGGTCGACGAGGTCCGGCGCAACCCCGATTCCCGCCGCCTGATCGTGTCGGCCTGGAACCCGGCCGACCTCGACCGGATGGCGCTGGCCCCCTGCCATTGCCTGTTCCAGTTCTACGTCAGCGAGGGGCGGCTCTCCTGCCAGCTCTACCAGCGCTCGGCGGACGCCTTCCTGGGCGTGCCGTTCAACATCGCGAGCTACGCGCTCCTGACCCACATGATCGCTCAGGTGACCGGCCTCGGGGTCGGCGACTTCGTCCACACCTTCGGCGACGCGCATCTCTACCGGAACCATCTGGAGCAGACCCGGACCCTGCTGGCCCGCGCCCCGCGCCCGCTTCCGCAGCTGCGCCTGAACCCGGAGGTCCGCGACCTGTTCGCGTTCCGGTACGCGGATATTGCCATCGACGGCTACGAGCCGCATCCCGCCATCGCGGCCCCGGTGGCGGTATGAGCGCGACCATCGCCCTGGTCGCGGCCGTCGCCCGCAACGGCGTCATCGGCCGCGACAATGGCTTGGCCTGGCACCTGTCCAGCGACCTCAAGCGCTTCAAGGCCCTGACCATGGGCAAGCCGATGCTGATGGGCCGGCGCACCTGGGATTCGATCGGCCGTCCGCTCCCGGGCCGCCGCACCCTGGTGCTCACCCGGGATCGCGGGTTCCGGGCGGAGGGCGCCGAGACCGTCCATAGCTGGGGCGCCGCTTTGGCCGCCGCCGCCGGGACGGAACTGATGGTGGTGGGCGGGGCCGAGATCTACGCACTCGCGCTCGCGCAGGCCGACCGGCTGCACCTGACCGAGGTGGCGGCCGAGCCGGAGGGCGACGTACGCTTCCCGGTCTTCGACCGCGCGCAGTTCCGGGAGACCTTCCGCGAGGCGCATCCCGCCGGCCCGCGCGACGAGCATGCTTTCGCGTTCGTCGATTGGGAACGCGTGCGCTGAGGCGCCCCGCCGCATTTGCCTTTGGACCGCCGCATGCCCACCTGCCAGCCTTGACAGCACGGGGCCTGCGCCCGCAGGTGCCTGTCGGGTGCGCGTCCTCGTGTCGGGCTTGCGCATCCTGCGGGAAGATGCGCCCGTGCAAGTGTTTAGGCCTCCATCCGGGCCGGATCGTACGGCGATCTGTCCGGACAGGCGGGACTAGGCGGGCGAGCGTGGCCGTTCAGGCAAGGGGTGCTGATCGGGGCGCCGGCCGGCATGTCGGTCGGGCGCGGACAGGCGGGAGACGACGGCTAGGATGCCTTGGAGCAATCAGAGCGGCGGCGGAGGCCCCTGGGGCCGGCCCGGCGGTAACGGCGGTGGCGGCCCGTGGGGCAACGGCGGCAAGACGCCGCCGAACCTCGAGGACCTGCTCCGGCGCGGGCAGGACCGGCTGCGCGGCCTGATCCCGGGCGGCGGCGGCACCGGCGGCTACGGTAGCGGCGGCGGTTCGACGGGCCTCGGTGGCGGCCGCAGCGCGGCGGTGATCGCGGCGCTCGCCGTAGCGGTCTGGCTCGCCACCGGCTTCTACACCGTTTACCCGCGGCAGGTCGGCATCGAGACGATCTTCGGCCGCTACGTCGGCACCAAGGGCGAGGGGCTGCGCTACAACTTCCCCTATCCGATCGGCGGCGTGGTCAAGCCGGATGTCGGCTCGCAGAACTCGATCCAGATTGGCTTCCGCTCCGGCCCCGGCGGCCAGGGCCGCAACCGCGACGTGCCGGACGAGAGCCTGATCCTCACCGGCGACGAGAACATCGTCGATCTCGACTTCGAGGTGCAGTGGCGGATCAACCCGCTGAAGGCCTCCGACTTCGTGTTCAACCTCCAGAACCCGGAGGGGACCATCAAGGCGATCTCCGAGAGCGCGATGCGCGAGGTGATCGGCCGCCGCAACATCCAGGCGATCCTCACCAACGAGCAGTCGAGCATCGCCCAGGAGGTCAAGGAGATGGTCCAGAAGGCGCTCGACGAGTACGGCGCCGGCGTGCGGATCGAGGTGGTCCAGCTCGTCTCGGTGAACCCGCCGCCGGAGGTACGCCCCGCCTTCATCGACGTGAATGCGGCCCAGCAGGACGCCGACACGGCGCAGAACGAGGCCAAGACCTACGCCAGCCGCGAGGTGCCGCAGGCCCGGGGTAAGGCGTCGCAGATCGTCCAGCAGGCCGAGGCCTACAAGACCAAGGCGACCGCGGACGCCACCGGCCAGGCGGCACGCTTCAGCGAAGTCTACGCCTCCTACAAGGTCGCCCCGGCGATCAGCCGCGAGCGGATCTTCCTGGAGACGATGGAGAAGGTTCTGGGCTCCGTGAACAAGGTGATCATCGATCAGAACGGGACGCAGCCGGGCTCGGCCTCGGCCGCCGGCGTGCTGCCGGTGCTGCCGCTCGCCGAGTTCGGCGGCCGGGTCCAGAGCCAGACGGGAGCCGCCCGATGAAGCAGGCGCTCCGCACCGGCCTGATCGCCATCGCGGCGATCGTCGCGATCGGGCTCTACGCCTCGATCTTCACCGTCGGCCAGATGCAGCAGGCGCTCGTCCTGCAATTCGGCCGGGTCCGAGCCGTCCTCAACGCAACCGGCGAGGACAAGCCGGGCCTCTACTTCAAGGTGCCGTTCGTCGAGAACGTCGTGATCTTCGACAAGCGCGTGCTCGACCTCGACCTGCCGGTGCAGACGGTGCTGACCGCCGACCGCCAGAACCTGGAGGTGGACGCCTTCGCCCGCTACCGGATCCTCGATCCGCTGCGCTTCTACCAGGCAGTGGGCAATATCGGGCTCGCCAACCAGCGGCTCGCGAGCTTCACCAATTCCGGCCTGCGCAACGTGCTCGCCCGTTCGACCCGCGACGCCATCGTCAAGACCGATCGCGGGCAGCTGATGCACCAGATCCAAGAGGACGTGAACCGGCAGGCCAAGGCGCTCGGGATCGAGATCGTCGACCTGCGCATGACCCGCGTCGATCTGCCCGCGCAGAACTCGGCCGCGGTCTACAAGCGGATGAAGACCGAGCGCGAGCGCGAGGCCGCCGACATCCGCGCCAACGGCGACCAGATCGCCGCCACGATCCGCGCCAAGGCCGACCGCGAGGTCACGGTGATCCTCGCCGAGGCGACGCAGAAATCCGAGCAGCTGCGCGGACAAGGCGACGCGGACAAGAACCGCATCCTCGCGGACGCGTTCGGTCAGGATGCGGACTTCTTCAGCTTCTACCGGTCGATGCAGGCCTACGAAGTTGGGCTGAAGGGCTCCGACACCCGGCTGGTGATCAGCCCGAGTTCGGACTTCTTCCGCTATTTCAGCGATCCGCAGGGTCGGGCGGCCGCAGCGGCGGCGCGTCCCGCGCGCGGACCTGCCGATCCGAGCGCCACCACCGGCTCCACGGCCGGGACGGGGCGCTGACCGGGAACGTGTCGGCGCGCTGGTGCGCCGACGCCCCTTGCGACAACACCAGCGGGCGTCCGACATCCGGTCGGCCGCCCGCGGAGCCGGAAACGCGTTCTTGAAGAGGTCGATCATGCACCCCGTCGCGAGCGCCCCCGAGGCGTCCTTCGGCCGCGCGAAGGCGCAGCCCCGCTCACGCGCCCGGGCGCTGATGGCCTCGATCCTGGTCGGCGCATCCGTGGCGACCGCCGCCCTTCCGGTCCCGGCCTTCGCCAAGGGTCCGGCCTCGCTGGCCGACCTCGCCGAGCAGGTCACCGACGCCGTGGTGAACATCTCGGCCTCCACCACGGTCGAGGCGCGCAGCGGCCGCGCCGGTCCGCAGGTGCCTCCGGGTACGCCGTTCGAGGACCTGTTCGAGGAGTTCTTCAACCGCCGGGGCGGTCGCGGTAGCGGTGGCGGTGGCGAGCGGGGCGACACCGACACGCCGCGCCAGCAGCGCAAGTCGAACTCCCTCGGCTCCGGCTTCATCATCGATGCGGCCGGCCTCGTGGTGACCAACAACCATGTCATCGGCGACGCCAACGACATCCAGGTCATCCTGCACGACGGCACCAAGCTGAAGGCCGAGATCGTCGGCAAGGATTCGAAGATCGACCTCGCGGTGCTGCGGGTGAAGCCGCCGGCCGATCACCCGCTCAAGGCGGTGCCGTTCGGCGATTCCGACAAGATGCGGCCCGGCGATTGGGTCATCGCCATCGGCAACCCGTTCGGGCTCGGCGGCTCGGTCTCGGCCGGTATCGTCTCGGCCCGGGGCCGGAACATCGAGTCCGGACCCTACGACAATTACATCCAAACCGACGCGGCCATCAACAAGGGCAATTCGGGCGGTCCGCTGTTCAACATGGACGGCGAGGTGATCGGCATCAACACGGCGATCCTGTCGCCCACCGGCGGCTCGGTGGGTATCGGCTTCGCGGTTCCGTCGGGCACGGCCAAGCCGGTGATCGACCAGCTCCGCGATTTCGGCGAGGTCCGCCGCGGCTGGCTCGGCGTGCGCATCCAGAACGTCGATGACGCCACCGCCGAAGCCCTCAACCTGAAGGGCGGGGCCCGCGGCGCCCTGGTGGCCGGCGTCGACGAGAAGGGCCCGGCCAAGACCGCCGGCATCGAGCTCGGCGACGTGATCGTGAAGTTCAACGGGACGCCCGTGAAGGCGTCCGGCGACCTGCCGCGCATCGTCGCTTCCACCCCGGTCGGCCAGAAGGTCGACGTGGTCGTGATGCGCAAGGGCGAGGAGGTGACGAAGCCCGTCACCCTCGGCCGCCTGGAGGACGGCGACAAGCCGCAGCTCGCCAACCTGCGCCAGCCTGAGCCCGAGAGCGCGACCCGTCAGGCGCTTGGCCTCAACCTGTCCGGCATCACCGACGAGCTGCGCAAGAAGTACTCGATCAAGGACACCGTGAAGGGCGTGGTCGTCACCCGCGTCGATCCGAACTCGACGGCCTCCGACAAGCGGATCCAGCCCGGCGAGGTGATCGTCGAGGTCGGCCAAGAGGCGGTGAGCACCCCGGCCGACGTGACCAAGCGGGTCGACGCCCTGAAGAAGGAGGGCCGCAAGTCGGTCCTACTGCTCGTGGCGAGCGCCACAGGTGACGTGCGCTTCGTCGCCATCGGGCTGGACTAAAGCCGGTTCCGACGGTTTGGGACGCGGCGCGGATCCCCTCTCCCGCACGGGAGAAGGGGCAAGTCGCGGCGGTCTCGGCCAGAGAGGCCCGTCTCCCAAACCGTGCTGCAATCCCGATCGGGAAGGGCATGAGCGGCGTTAAGGACGACCTCCGAAGGGTGGTCGATGGCGCGGGAAGCGGCGGCTCATCGGGCCCGATGCTCGGAAGGCTCCCGCCGTCGGGCCGCATCCGGTCCGCCCTGATCTGGCGGTAACCGCCGGTCCCGGTCGCGGAGCCCGGGCCGAGCGTCCCGCTGCGTCGCCGCGTCAGAAGTCGGTGTCGGCCGGCCGCTCCGGCCGCCCTCGCGACAACGGAAAACGCCCGGCCGTTTCCGGCCGGGCGTTCCGCAACGTAGCTGATCCGCCCGGCTTCAGGCGGTCAGGACCGTGTTCGGCTCGACCTTCACGCCCGGGCCCATCGTCGAGGTGACGGCGATGCGCTGGACGTAGGTGCCCTTGGCGCCCGCGGGCTTCGCCTTGGCGACGGCGTCCGCGAAGGCCTTGATGTTCTCGACGAGCTTGTCGGCGTCGAACGAGACCTTGCCGACGCCGGCATGGACGATGCCGGCCTTCTCGACGCGGAACTCGACCGAGCCGCCCTTGGCGCCGGCGACGGCGCCCTTCACGTCCATGGTGACTGTGCCGACCTTCGGGTTCGGCATCAGGCCGCGCGGGCCCAGAACCTTACCGAGACGGCCGACGAGCGGCATCATGTCGGGGGTCGCGATGCAGCGATCGAAGTCGATCTTTCCGCTCTGCACGATCTCCAGGAGGTCCTCGGCGCCGACGATGTCCGCACCGGCGGCCTTGGCGTCATCCGCCTTGGCGCCGCGGGCGAAGACCGCCACGCGCACCGTCCGGCCGGAGCCGTTCGGCAGGTTGCAGACGCCGCGGACCATCTGGTCGGCGTGACGGGGATCGACGCCGAGATTCATCGAGACCTCGACGGTCTCGTCGAACTTCGCGGTCGCCCGCTCCTTCACCAGCTTGATCGCCTCGTCGAGGGGATAGAGCTTGGTGACCTCGATGCCCTCGCGGGCGGCGCGGATGCGCTTGCCTTCCTTAGCCATGATGTCCTCCCTCAGGCCGTGACTTCAAGGCCCATGGCCCGGGCAGAGCCGCGGATCATGGCAACGGCCGACTCGATCGAGTCGCAGTTGAGGTCGGGCATCTTCTTCTCGGCGATCTCGCGCAGCTGCGCCTCGGAGATCTTGCCGACGGTCGGGCCCTTGCCGGGGGTCTTCGAGCCGGAGGCCGGCTTCTTGCCGATCTTCAGGCCGACGGCCTTCTTCAGGAAGAAGGTGACCGGGGGCTGCTTCATCTCGAAGGTGAAGGAGCGGTCCTGATACGCGGTGATGATCACCGGGATCGGGGTGCCCTTCTCCATCTGCGCGGTCTTCGCGTTGAAGGCCTTGCAGAATTCCATGATGTTGAGGCCGCGCTGACCGAGCGCGGGGCCGATCGGCGGCGACGGGTTCGCCGCGCCGGCCGGGACCTGAAGCTTCACGTAACCCGTGATCTTCTTCGCCATGGGACTGCTCCCAATGAGAATCCGCCCCCACGCGGCCTGAAGCGCGGCGGGTCAGACGGTTGCAGGTCGCGGTGCGAGCCGTGGATTCCCGGAGGCGAGGCCGGGCGGATCTCCCGCGGATGATGCCCCAGCCTCAGGAGGATGGGGCAAGTTCGCGGCCGCCGCTCAGCGACGGCCGGAATTGACGGGACGGCCTCAGGGCCGCCGAAATCAGGAGGCTCAGGCCTTCTCGACCTGGGCGTATTCGAGCTCCACCGGGGTCGCACGACCGAAGATCGACACGGCCACCTTGAGGCGGGAGCGGGCGTCGTCGATCTCCTCGACGGTGCCGTTGAAGCTGGCGAACGGGCCGTCGGCGACCCGGACGGTCTCGCCGATCTCGAAGGAGATCGAGGGCTTCGGCCGGTCGACGCCCTCGGCGACCTGGCCCTTGATCCGCTCGGCCTCGGCATCGGGGATCGGAACCGGCTTCGACTTGTCGGCGCCGAGGAAGCCCGTGACCTTCGGGGTGTTCTTGATCAGGTGGTAGACCTCGTCGGTGAGGTCGCACTTCACCAGGACGTAGCCGGGGAAGAACTTGCGCTCGGCATCGACCTTCCGGCCGCGGCGGACCTCCACGACCTTCTCGGTCGGGACCATCACCTCGTCGAACAGCTCGGTCAGCCCGCGCTGAGCCGCCTGATCCTTGATGGACTGGGCGACCTTGTTCTCGAAGTTCGAGTAGGCGTGGACGATGTACCAGCGCTTCGACACGGTTCCGTTCAACTCCGACAAGTCCGCGGGGTCTCCCCCGACCGGCGGCGAGCCGCCCTCAGACGCCTCCGACTCAGACGCCCAGAATCAGGCCGACCAGGAAGCGCAGGGCCTGATCCACAACCGTGAAGAACAGGCTGGCGGCCACGACCATCACGAAGACCATGATCGTCGTGATCGTGGTCTCCCGGCGGCTCGGCCACGTGACCTTGCGCCCCTCGTCGCGGACCTGCGCGAAGAACTCGCCCGGCGTGGCGCGCTTCTGCGGCGCGCGAGCCGGCGTCGCCGGCCGGGCCGGCGGCGGGTTCGCGGGGCCGCGGGCTGCGCCGCGCACCAGGTCCACCTTCTTGGTCGCTTCGTTCGATGCCATGGCGCCAGTGTCTGTGCGTGTTCGGCCCCGAGGCAGAGACCGCATCCGGGAATGCGAATATCGGTGCCGAGGACCCGGATGGGCCCGCACCGACGGTCGCTTCAGATCTCGGATTGCGCCCGCTCTAGCGCAACTCCCCCGGCTTGTCGACCGGGCCGCCGCGCGGGATCGGGCAGGATGTCTGGCAGGAGTGGAGGGACTCGAACCCGCAACCTCCGGTTTTGGAGACCGGCGCTCTGACCAGTTGAGCTACACTCCTAGCGCACCGCCCAATGCCCCATCGTGGTCCGGCTTGCAAGAGGCTGGGTGGGGGGCGGGGCCCTCCGAGCGCAAAATCGCGGGGTCGTCGCGCCGACAAGGACCCGCCGCCGCCCGGGAACGATGACGCCGGCCCCCGTCGAGACGGAGACCGGCGTGGCAGGACGGAGCGGAGCGAGACGCCGCCCCGGATCGCGCTCAGTCGTTGATGGCGGCGACGACGCCGGCGCCGACGGTACGGCCGCCCTCGCGGATGGCGAAGCGCAGCTTCTCTTCCATGGCCACCGGCACGATCAGCACCACGTCCATGGTCACGTTGTCGCCCGGCATC